>CAJTTM010000031.1 GCA_910579135.1 uncultured Erysipelotrichales bacterium
CTATAAATCTATTATAAGAGTATAAAACAGAATTGTCATTGGACATTTTGTCCAAAAAGAAAACTCGAGAATTTACCCGAGTATTTTATATTATTCTTTAGTTTTTGCTAATTTGTTGAGTGCATCTTTTGCAGCTTGCTGTTCAGCTTTTTTCTTACTAGCTCCCTCACCTACTCCTAAACACATTTCATCCATAACAACTTTCATCGTAAACTTTGGAGCATTAGAAGGTCCTGATGATTCAACAAGTTCATATGTAACAGTTTTTCTTTGATCCGCTTGTATTAATTCTTGTAATGTTGTCTTATAATCTGTGATATCTTCATAATCCAAATCATTAACATGTTTAAATATAGTTTTTTCTAATATATCTAACACATTATCTTTTCCACAGTCTAAATAAAGAGCTCCAATAAAAGATTCAAAAACATTTGCAAGAACACTATCTCTTTCTCTTCCACCACTTTTTTCTTCTCCTACACCTAAGTACAAACATTCTCCTAAATTAAGTTCTCTTGCAAATCTTGCTAGAGATTCTTCTCTTACAAGTTTAGAACGTAAAGTTGTTAATGTACCCTCTGGAACATCAGGAAATGCTTTAAACAAAAACTCTGAAACATATAATTGTAATACTGCATCCCCCATAAATTCAAGTCTTTCATAATCTTTTCTTTTACGATGTGATTCATTTGCATAAGATGCATGAGTAAATGCCTCTTTATACAAAGATAAATTATGAAACGGTATATTTTCCATTTGTAAAAATTCTAATATTCTCATTTTAATCCTTCTTTCATTTTGAAAACAACATCTTGTTCTACCATTTTCAAAGCAAGCTCCATAGCATTTTCAAATGCCTTTGCATCACTTGCTCCATGAGCTTTAACAACTGCTTTTTCAAAACCTACCATTAAAGCACCTCCAACAGATTTGTAATCAAATTTATCTTTAAGGGCATATAATGAATCTTTTGCTAGTAAAGCTCCTAATTTTCCTTTTGTAGATGACATCATACTTTCTTTAATACATTTCATTAAGATCATTGCTGTTCCTTCTATTGATTTTAAAGCGATATTCCCACTAAAACCATCAGTTACAATAACATCTACATCGCCATTTAAAATATCTCTACCTTCAATATTGCCAACAAAATGAATTTTATCATTTTCTTTTAATAATTGATAAGTTTCTTGATGAACTTCATTACCTTTCTTTTCTTCAGTTCCTATATTTAATAATGCAACCTTAGGCTTTTTAATTCCTCTTACCAAAGTTGAATATACACTACCCATCACTGCAAAATCATTTAAATGAGAAGCTTGATTTTCAGCATTAGCACCCACATCAAGTAATGCAACACCTTTATCATTATAAGTAGGAAGAATAGCCATCAAACATGATTTTTCTACTCCCTCAATACGCTTTAAAAATAACATAGCACATGTATAAAAAGAGCCCGTTGAACCACATGAAACAATACCATCAACTTTTCCTTCTTTTCCTAACATCATTGCCTTAACCATACTTGATTCTTTTTTTCTTCTTACTGCTAATATACCTTCGCTCATTGTTAAAACTTCTCTAGCATCTATAATATGAATTTGAGAGAAATCTGAAAGTTTTGTTAATTCTTCTTTTTTCCCTGTAACATATAATTCTACATCTTTATGTTTATTAATAAAATGGATACAGGCTTCAACGACTATTGAACTCCCTAAATCACCACTCATTGCATCTATTGCTAATTTCATCATTCTTCACCTCTCTAATACTATACCATAACTAATCAATATATTCATTAGTTGATTGTAATTCTTGTTTTATATTTTCTATTTGTTTTTTATAACTACCATCATATAAATACTTATCTATAATTATTTTAGCATCTTTTCTTGTTATTTCTAATAAATCATAGTCTTTAAATACATCTGCAACAACAAAAGCAGGTAAACCACTTTGTCTATGTCCTAAAATCTCTCCAGGTCCTCTCATTTTTAAATCGTAATAGGAAATTTCAAATCCATCATCACTTTCTTCCATATGCTTTAATCTCATGATTGCATCTTCATTAGTCGCAGAACTTAAAAGATAACAATAACTTTGTTGATGCCCTCGACCAATTCTTCCTCTTAATTGGTGCAACTGACTCATCCCAAATCTTTCTGCATTATAGATAACCATCATATTTGCATTCTTAACATCTACCCCAACTTCTACAACTGTTGTTGCAACTAATATTTGTATTTTATTTTCAACAAAGTCATTCATAACTTGATTTTTTTCTTCATCTTTCATTTGTCCATGTAATAAACCAACATGATATTGCTTTTTAAAATAAGATTGCATAGCTTCAGCGATTTGAGATGCATTTTTTGCATGTAAATTTTCACTCTCGTCAACCAAAGGACATATCACATAACATTGTCCCCCTTCACTTAAATACTCCTTTAAATGCTTTAAAATAGGTTTCATAGATGTTGTTTGAATATACTTTGTCATCGTTTTAATTCTTCCTTTAGGTTTTGAATGTATTGTTGAAACATCCATATCTCCATACATAGAAATGGCTAAAGTTCTAGGAATAGGTGTCGCACTCATAATCAAAAAATCTACTTGTTTTCCTTTATTTTTTAATGCTTTTCTTTGTTCTACTCCAAAACGATGTTGTTCATCAGTAATCACAAACCCCAATTTTGCATAATTAACTTTTTTTTGAAAAAGAGCATGAGTTCCAACTACAATATCTAAATGATGATTTTCTAAATCATCATATATAACCTCTTTTTCTTTATTCGTCAACGAGCCAGTAAGAAGGGATAACTTAACATCAGTATCTTTAAATAGATTCGTTAAAGTTGAATAATGTTGACGTGCTAAAATTTCTGTTGGAGCCATCAACGCACCTTGATATCCAGCCAAATAATTTGCATACAAACCAATAGCACTTACAACTGTTTTTCCGCTTCCAACATCCCCTTGCAAGAAACGATACATCATATTTCTATCCTTTAAATCTTGAACAATCTCTCTAACTGCTGTCTGTTGATCAATAGTTAATGTAAAAGGAAGCGATTGAATTAAAGTATTAAGTTTCCTAATATCAATTTCTTTTTTTATTCCTTCTTCACGAGTTGATTTGGATAATTGCATTGTCAATTGAAATTTAAAAAATTCTTCATATTTTAAATATCTTAATGCTTGTTTAATATCTTCTTTACTATGAGGAAAATGAATATTATTTAAAGCTAATTCTCTATGAATAAGTTGATGTTTCACCCTTAATTCTTCAACTATACTCTCTTCAATTTTTCCTTGTTTATATTTTAATGCTTTCTTTATATAACCTAAAAAAGATTTCGTTGTTATATCTTTTAGTGAATAAACTGGTTGAATGCCCATAAGTTCACTTAGTGGTTTTACCTTAATATCAATTGCAGTAATACGTTTATTTATACATTTACCAATAATTGTTATAATCGTTCCTATCTTTAAATGTGCTCTTAAATAATGTCTATTAAAAATAGTCACTTGATAAACTTGTCCATTATAATCTATAGAAAAAGACATACGGCTCATTTTTCCTTTAAAAAAGATTTTCACTTGATCAATAATTTTTCCTTCAATAATAATCTTATTATTATTTTCACTTGGTAATGTTTCCTCTATGATTTCATAACGATAAGGATAATGAGATAATAAATCCTCTATTGTATATATATTCATAAGATGAAGCAATTCTATTCTATTCCTTTGAATCTTTAATACTTCCAAATTTTCTTTCATCTTATCCTCCTATCTTTTTATACAAATAACATCAATAACACTGTCATCACAAATATACCAATAATAATACTAACAGAATTTGTAGCAGCTGGTAAATCACCATCATAACCAATACGCTTAGAAAAAACTGCAGAAACAGTTGATAAAGGTGTAGATATTGCGATAACTAATATTTTTTTCGCAAGCATTGGCAAAGGAAGAAGAAAAATAATAAAACTCATCATTATCATACCCATTAGTCTTAATCCTATAACCTTAATAACACCTCTTATTTCGTTAAAAGGAATTTTAACTTCTAATAAGATACCAATCATCAACATAGCTAAAAAGGCATTCCCTGCTCCAATAGTAGAAGCCATCGTTAAAATTGGTGTAGGAATAGATATTTTTAACAATGCTAATATGAAAACAATCAGATAAACATCAAAAGGAATAGAAGAAAATAATTTCCTAATTAACTGTTTCAATTCAAATTGTTTCTCTCCACTTGCTACATGATCAGCTATTGCATAAGTAATACCTAACCCCATTAAAGCGTTTCCTACATCAAAAGCACATAAATAAGCAACTCCTAATCCTGGAAAGAAACCTTGAATAAATGCTAATGCAAATTACCAATATTATAACCTGAACAATTCAACATATAAACCCCTTTTATAATTGAAGATTCTTTTTGAGAAGCAAAATAACCAACGCCAATCATAAAAAGATTAGATAAAATCCCACATATTAACAAAATAAGAATAGTCATATCTACACTAATTCCATTAGCACTTGTTAGCAATATACATGGTAATGTTACATTCATAATAATAGTTGCCAAAACATCAGCATCTCTCTTTTTTTAAATCTTTACCCTTTTTAAAGCAAACCCAATACAAATAATAAGTATAAAAGTCGCCGATTTTATTAAAACATTATACATACTCTCCTCCCAATATTTCTTTATCCCTCTTTATTCTATCATATATTTAAAAAAACATGTAAAAAAATAGGATTTTCTTTTGAAAATCCTATTTAATTCTAGATTTTATCATATTTTTTTTGAGAACTTATCAATAACACTAAACCAAATAATGAAATTATACTCATACTCAACCACAACTCAAATAATAAATGATCATTTGTTTTCACTATATTTTTCTGTTGATTTTCTTTACCCTTACTCTCTTTAGAGTGAATTGGATTTTTATCAACATTAACTGTAAAATCCTTTTTTGAATCATTTGGAATGACTGAAACATCATCTTTTAGCGGAGGTGACCATATAGCCATAAATGTTAAGTTACCTTTTGTACCCTCTTGAATAGTTACATTATGACTTGTTTCTTTACCATTAAAATCAAGACCTGAAATTTCTTGAGTACCAGAAACAAGTTTCCATCCCTCAAAAGTATAGGTAATACCATCTTTTATAAATTTCGTTGGATTCTTTAAACGAAAAGGAGAATCTGTAACTTTATATTTCTCTTTATTACCTAATTTACCTACTATACTTTGATAAGCATCAATACCCTTATAAGTAATAGAATAAACGATTGGTTTAACATAAATATCTATTATTTGTTCTGGTTTCTCCTCACTTAATACGATTTTATGAGTAACCTGACTCATATTTGTAACTCTATTTCCTTTTTTATCTATCAAATAGTATCCTAATTTATTTAATTCTAATAAATCAGTTTCACTTGGATAAACAGTTAAGGCTGAGAAATACCCACTTATTGGTTTAGCACGATATACAATCTGACCTGTTTCTTTATTTATATATCTCAATGTATAACTTTTTTTATTAGAAATTGTATAGTAAAATGTTAAAACATTTTCACTTGCTTCTTCTTTTAATATCAAACTGTCATTTTGTAAAACAGGAACATATGTTTCATAACCATTCACTGTTGGTTTTACAGGTTTTTCCCATATTTTTATTCCCTGACTATAATGAAAATGACGTACTATTTTTGTTGGAGCAATTTCCACTACTTTACCATTTTCAATAGTTACATATCTGACTGAATAATCCGTAATCTTTGTATTATCAGATTTCCAATCTGCTTGAATGGTTATATCTGAATAAAGATTCATATTTAAATCATAATCATTACCCACAAAATCTGGATAACTATCACACTTAACGATTTTCCATCCTTCTAAAATATAACCATTTCTTATAAGTCTTGGTATAATACCATTAGTGGAAAGACTTTGACCTCCCTTTAAAATCTGCACCTTTGGTGCAATTTGACTTGCTTCAATTGCAACTCCATTATTCCAGTCAAATATAATTTTATACTCTGGTGCTTCCCATTGTGCATAAAGACGTAAATTTGATTCTACAACAACATTTGTTTTAGCGTCGTTTGTCCAATTCATTTTTCTTGTTCCTGCTGGTCCTAAACTCCAGTATGAGAATGTCCAAGGTTTCGTTCCTTGTGGTAACTTGTCAGGACAAACATCACGTTTAATAATTTGATTTTTATCATCTTTTATTGGTGTCCACACTTGTGTTAAAATCGAATCATCATTTTTCATTTTATAATGAATAGAGTAGTTTCCATCTTCTTTTTTAAAACCATACTTAGTTTCATCCAAAAGAGCTCCATAAGGAAGTTCTATAATTCCCAATTCTTCATCATTAACCATATAAGTAATCCTATAACGATCCCTATTATAATAAAAATATAAATTATATGGATTATCTTCTGCCCCAACTTGTATTCCTGTGTATCTTCCATCTTCATCATTATATTGTGTATTGTGATCTGGTAATCCATTGACTCTTGATAAATGAAGACGTGCACTTGGTGTTTGTTCTTGTATAGCGTTTGTAGATTTAGCCAGAACACGACGTCCAATAGCATAATATTTTGTTACTCCATCAGATGGATCATCAAATTGACGAATTGCATAATAACCTTGTTCTCGATTCGAATCTAAGGTATCTCCATTTTCATCTACGATAAGTAAATCACTAAACTCATATAATTGGAAAATATCATTTTGCACTGGTAAAAGATATAATTTATTCTTTTCACTACTTACATCAACATCCCCAATACTATCACTAATCACTTTTACATCATCTTTCAAAAGATCATCACTCTTCATATTTGGAATTTCATAACAATGATTATATTGATAATAATTAATACGTCTAGATGTCCAAAAAGCATATAAGTCATGAACTTCTTCAGGATTCTTTGGATTAGCCACAATTTCAGAACTCATAGAACCATATAATCCCATTACAGTCGATTCAGCATTTTGCGAATATGGATCACCTGCATTTTTAGCATCAATGATATATTTTTGATTATATCTACCAGCAGTCGTTGCCCATGATATAAAATTCCAATTTGTTGAATATCCCTCTTCCTTTAAGGATACACTTGTATTAGGCCATAAACTTCTTAAATCTGTACCATATTTTGCTGAAACTGTAATTGTCCTCTCTAATTTTGGTTTTCCATTTACCATTAATTCCGATTGATCTATATTTTTTATTTGCCCTGCAGATGGTGTTCCATTATGATAGGATAATGAAACTGTATTACTATAAAGCTTATAATCATCTGTATAATAATGGAATCTTAATGTATAGATATTACGTACATAAAAAACATATATTAAAGTGCTTCCGTCTGCAGCCACTTTTGTTCCATCAACTTCATTCCCTTGTTTATCATCTACAAGAATACGATAAGGCATATCTTTACTTAAACTGTAAAAGTCTGCAACAGCAACTTCTCCCATATGAGTTCCATTATAATTTCCATCTGTATCTAAATCAGAATCATAAACATAACCCATTTTTTCTCTAAATTGTTCATCTATGTTTTTTTGGATATCTGCTTTTAAAACTTGTCGTCCATCTTTTTCTTCAACTAATGAATCCTCTGACTTTAAATACTGTAATTGAAAACTACCTACATTACTAAAAGCCCCAGAATCTATTTTCGGATTCTTACTTGTTGTTGTATAATCTGGATCTTCTGTCCAAAATACAACTGTAACTGAGGAAACTTCAGGTTCCCATTTCGCTATAAGAGTAATTGATTTCATAGAATCAGTATTAGAAACCTTTATATTATTAAGAAACTCATTAGTTATCATAAACTGATCATTTTCAATAGAAAGCTCTACCAATTTTCCATTTTTATCTTGATATTGCCATCCTGCAAATATATACCCCTTTTTTGTAGGTACAACATTTCTAAAATCAATATTTTCATCAATTTTTACAGTTTGTCGTGCAATATAATTTCCTCCCTGGGTATCAAAGACAATACGATAATTAGTTGTTTCGTATAAAATAGTAACAACTGTTGATCCATCTTTTTTGATAACTTGTTGAGAAAATGATTGTGATGAATAACCTGGAATATCTAATGCTTTCGCATTTGTTAATGCTCCCACTCTACCAGGTTGTTTTTCTTCAATCTTTAATATCTGTCCATCAATTCTTTGATGCTTAACAGCATAGGTTCCTTGCATACGACGATAATAAATATTTAGTTTTGTATCTTTTGTCAATCCTTCAGCTTTAATACGATTAGTTTTCACATCATAAGTATAAGTGACACCATCTATAACTGCTATCCTTGCCTTCTTCCATGCATTCTCATGAATTTCATCACTAACAATAACATTGTTATTTTCATCCAAACAGTCTTGTAATGGTGTTTCATCTAATGCAATATTATAACCAGAAATTGTTGGCAATTGATAATCCAGTGAAAAAGTTCCATTTTCGCTCTCTTCCAAAATAGTATCTTCATCTGTATGTGCACTCATTCCAGGTAAAGCACCATATGCTGAAAACTTGTAATTAAATGCAACCTTAATTGTCTTTATAGGCATGATAGTAATATCATCAAACGTTCCCATATATTGACTTTTTAATAATGGTTTATTGTATTGTGCCTTATAATTTTTATCTAATTGATAATGTATTTTTACAACACATTTTTTATTTTTAAAATCATCTTTATTAATAATAATAGATTTTTCTACTACTTTAATTCCTTTCTTCTTATATTGATGTTTTAAAACATCATATCCTTTCTCTAATTGAGTCAAAGAAAGGCTAATTGTCTTATTAGACATATCTATAAATTGATAACTATCAACTATCAAAATATGCTCTACTGACAATTGGTAATTCTCATTGTTTTCTATTTTTTTCTGCTCATTTGCTGCGTATGTATGGGAAGTTTGATTAGAAATTAAAATTGTTGAAATCATACACAAACATAACGCAAGCTTCATTCCTTGGATACAAATCTTTATCAATAACTTTCGATACATAATTAACCTCCTTTTCATTTTAAACAATCTTTTAAAGCAGCATTAAAATACTATAATATTCATATAAAATCAATAACAATTTCTTAGATTTTATTCCTTGATAAAGCAAGAGTATATTTGATACAAAAAACTCAATCTTACTTCAAATTTTCCTCTCTCTTTACTTTTAGATTTATATACTGTTTTTGTTTTTCTCATTTATGTAAATCATGTTATATCATAATGTAAATATGAAACTTTTAAATATAATTCTAATAAGTTTCTCTTTTTTTATGTGCACATTATACCCCCCCCCCCATGGTTTTTGTCAATAACCAAAAATGACATATAAATTAAAGAATAACACAATATTTGTAAAAAAAAAGAATGACAATTCTGCCATTCTTAAATCTTTTTTTCTCTAATTTCTGTTAATATCATATCAATAAATTCATCAATAGAAACTGTTGTTTGAAGACGCTGACCATGTCGACGATATGTAACACTACCTTCATCTCTTTCTTTATCACCTAATACAAGTTGATAAGGAACCTTTTTCATTTGTGCTTCACGAATACGATATCCCAATTTCTCATCACGGCTATCTAATTTAGCACGAATACCTTTTTCGTTTAGTAAATCATATACTTTTTTAGAATATTCTAAATGATATTCGTTATTTACAGGAATAACAGTAATTTGAGTTGGTGATAACCATAATGGGAATGATCCTTTTGTTTCTTCGATTAAGAAAGCTGTAAAACGATCAAATGTTCCAAATATAGCACGATGAATAACAACTGGAGTTTGTTTGCTTCCATCTCTATCAACATATGATAAATCAAATCTTCTTGGTAATAAGAAGTCTAATTGACAAGTTGATAATGTGACTTCTGGACCGACTGCTGGTTTAACTTCAACATCTAATTTAGGTCCATAGAAAGCAGCTTCTCCTTTAGCTTCAAAATAATCCACACCCAAATCATCTAAAACACTACGTAATTTTGATTCTGCTTCATTCCACATATCATCATCATCAAAATATTTTTCTTTATCTTCAGCATCACGTAATGATAATCTAAATTTATAATTTTCAATACCAAAATCATGATAAGTACTTAAAATTAAATGAACAACTCGTTTAAATTCTTCACCAATTTGTTCTGGTGTTACAAATAAATGAGCATCATTTTGACACATGCAACGTACTCTTTCTAATCCTTTAACAGCACCACTTGCTTCATATCTAAAATCTGTCGCAAATTCACCAATTCTTATTGGCAAATCACGATATGAATGTAATTGATTTTTATAAACCAACATATGATGAGGACAGTTCATTGGTCTTAATACAAATTCTTCTTCATCAACTTTCATAACTGGAAACATATTTTCTTGATAATGCCCCCAGTGCCCTGAAGTTTTATATAAATCAACTGTTCCAACACAAGGAGTGTAAACATGATCATATCCCATAGAACGTTCTTTTTCATAAATATAGTTTTCTAATTGTTTTCTTACAAATGCTCCATCAGGAAGCCATAAAGGCATACCAGCACCTACTAAACGATGATTCATGAATAAATTTAAATCTTTACCAATCTTACGATGATCACGAGCTTTAGCTTCTTCTAGTTCATTTAAATGTGCTTCTAACTCTTCTTTTGTAGGGAAACATACACCATAGATTCTTTGTAAAACTTTATTTTTTTTATCACCTTTCCAATAAGCACCAGAATGTTTTAATAATTTAAAGTTCTTACACATTTTTACTGTTTCAACATGAGGACCTCTACATAAATCAGTAAAATCTCCTTGAGAATAACATGAAATATTCCCATCTTCCATACGCTCAATTAAATCAATTTTATAAGGATCATCCTTAAACATTTCTAAAGCTTCATCTTTAGAAATCTCATGACGAACAATACGCTTTCCATCTTTCGCTATCTTTTTCATTTCTTTTTCAATCTTTGCGATATCTTCATCATTAACAACGTCCTCCCCTAAATCAACATCATAATAAAATCCTTCACTTACAACTGGACCAACCCAGAATTTAGCTTGTGGATATAGATGTTTAATTGCCTGTGCCATCATATGTGCACATGAATGATTTAAAGTATTTAATTCTTCTTCATTAATAAAATCTCTCATTTTCTTTCTCCTATCCAATATCTTAATATTTTTTCATTATTTATTTTCATTTCATTTTCTAAAAGACCTCCACATTTTTCAATGGTCTTTTTTGAACCCGTATTATCTTTGCTGCAGGTAACTAAAATTTTCTTTATTCCCATTTGATAGCATTTCCTAATCGCAAACTTTAGTATTGCAGTCGCAATTCCTTGTCTTCTTTTTTTAACAGAAACACTATATCCAATATGGCCACCTCGCTTTAAAAGATCATCATTAAGGTAATGTCGAATATTAAGTGTCCCAACTATTTGATTATCTTCAACAACAAAATAAGTCGTAGCGCCAACATATCCTTCTGGTAAGTCTTTTTCTTCTCTTAAGTTTTTATCAAAATCAAGCCATTTTTTAAAATCACTATATCTTGAACAACCTCCATCACCATTAATATAATTTTCACCATATTGATTAGCTTCATTCACATATGCTTGAAATAACATTTCATGTTTTTCTTGAGGTAATTCAAATTGCATGCTCTCACTCCCTTTAATAAAAAAGAGACCTCATCCAAAGGACGAAATCTCGTGGTACCACCTTTATTCATTATCATATTAGATAACCTCATTGTCTTAACGCGACTAACGGCATTCTTTTTCAAGAGCAGCTATTAGGGAGTACTTTTATAACCATTCAAAGATTTTCACCAACCATCTTTTCTCTAAACAATTCATTATAAAAACATATCCTAAATCATTGCTTATACAGATATTTTACAACATTTCTTCTGTTTGTCAATAATTAAAAAAATTTCTTTTTCTTAAACCAATACACACATACTCCAATTATGATAATACTTAAAATAAAGATAATAAAATAACTATACTGATAATCTAATTCAGGCATATATTTAAAATTCATACCATACCATCCCGCTATTAAAGTCAATGGTGTAAATATAGTTGTTACAACAGTAAAAAACTGCATTGTTTTATTCATTTGATAATCAAGTTTAAATTGATGAACTTCTCTTGTTTGAGCAGATAATCCTTGAAGCAATGAAACATTATCAGAAAGACGAGTCACTCTACTTACATATATTTCCATATAACGTATATCATCTTCATCAAAGAAACCATGATAATTCATTTGAAGTTCTTCTCCAATACCAACTAAATTTTCATAATAGTTTTTAAGTAATAAAAGTTCTTTATTGATTGACCTTAGTTTATTAGTAAAAGTAATAGATTCTTCTTGTGTATTATATCTTTCTAATTCATCTAAATCTTGTTGTAATCTTTCTATGTACTGATAATCATTTACAATTAATCCATTGATAAAATAATAAATAAGCCTTGCTAGTGTGAGATGAGTTCCTTCTATGTTTTGATAAACTTCATCAAAAACATCATAAATATGATGATCTTCATCATCAATAACAACAATCATAAAATGATTTTTAAAGATAAAAAAAGAAAAAATATCTTTCTTTAAAAATACATTTTTAGAATTCACTAAACTCATGATTCCAAAAAAATAAGAACGATGTGGAATAATTGAATTTTGTTGTAATATATTTATATGAGTGCATTTTTCTATAGAGCTTTTCTCAATACCATATTTCTTATATTCTTTCTTTAAATCTTCAATATTCATAATAGAAAAATATAAATGTTTATTTTCCATTTCATTAAACTCTATTTTTTCTCTTTTCTCATCCATTTTATATATCATAACCTTGCTCCTATCAAAAAAAGAGGATTTCTCCCCTCTATTTCTTTGAATCAATTAATGTTAATAAATCATTAACAGTTTTGATAGATAATAATTCATCATCTTCAAACTGAACACCAATTTCTTCTTCTAATTCAAACACTAAATCTACTAAATCTAAAGAATCCATATTTAATTCTTTAAATGCTGTATCCTTAGTTAACTCTTTACCATTTAACTTACCCTCTAATGCTTCTTTTATACGTCCAAAATAATCCATAATTATCACCTCGAATACATTATATAGTAAAAAATCATAAAAAACAATCATCTTATCATAAAGCTTTCATCAAAATACCTAAAAAACTCTTCAAAAGCAATATTCTTTAAACGATAATAAGTTGCTCTTGAATATTGTCCAACCCACCAATCTTTGACATATGAACTATAATAATCATTTTTAAATATCATAACACTTTTATCTGACATATGTTCAAAAACATCATCCATCATCACAATAAACATTTCTAATTCTCTTTTTCTCTCAATTCGTTTAAGTAAATGTTTATCTACACGATATGGAGTTGAACTTTCTTTAATTTGTAAAAACGAGGATGAAGGATAAGGATTATAAAATCCATTCATCTCTCTTAAGTCCAAATTTGCTTTTTGATAAAGCTTATAAATATATCTTACAAGCTTATCTTTCTCTTTAAATGTTAATATACTGACATCCATAAAAAAACCTCCTATTATTCTATACAAATAAAAAGAGGATTTTTCTTTTTTAAATTGTGAAATTTTCAATTAATTCATCAATTTCTTCATTATTAAGTCCAATATTCAATAAATACTCCTTAGCACTTCCATAATGTTCTCTCAAATAATCTAAAAATTCCATCATATATCTAGGAGATGATCTTAAAAACTTATCATCACCATCTTTCATCATTTTCTTTAATTGTTCATTGATATCCTTATTATTTTCATAAGATTCACTATAATCCTTGACAATATCATAATCATGACATCCAGCAAGTTCTAACAATAAACCTGCAATAATTCCTGTTCTATCCTTACCTGCTGAACAATGAAATAAAACAGCATCATAAGGATATTTTAAAAAGATTTTAAAAACTTCTTTTATTTTCTCTTTACTTGATTCTAAAGTATAAATATAAACACCACCTAGATCTTTATAATTTTTGACTTCCTCAGGTACAATAACTGCACTGCCTTGTCCAAATAAATTCATTTCATAACATTCAATACCTTTATATTCCTTAAAACGACTTGGTTGATTTTCTCTTTCAAAATCACTTCTCAAATCAATTACTGCTCTTACACCATAATCATATAATAAATCTAAATCATTATCACTTGCATTTGCAGGTGAAGATGCCCTTATATAATGACGAGCTTTAGTATATGTTCCCTGTCTTGTTTCATATCCACCCAAATCTCTTGTATTGCTCATTTTATCTAATTGTAACAATCTATCTTCTCTTGTCATATATAACATATTGTTAATCACCTCTATTTCATTTTAATAAAAAAGAATAAGTTTGTCTATCTGATTCTTTAAAGCTTTCATTCTATATTAGCTTAACTATAAACATTAATTACGCAAAATTTTCTCTACATTTATTAATTTTATAGATAAATGATATAGGCACAACAGAATAACAATAATAATCATTAAATATATCATTGAAATAAAAAGAAATAATAAATTTGTTTTAAAAATGCATATAAGTCCAACACTTATAAAAAGATTCAATAGGAAAGGTATTTTTATTTCTTTTAGGCATTCATATATTAATATTTTCTCTAAAATATCAATTGATATTCCATTTATAAGTAAAATGGAAAACTCTCTTCTTCTTTTCATAAATAAATTCAGATTTAATACAATCACTATGATTATACCTATTGCATATAACACAAGTGTAAAAAGAGTACGAATATTTTTATAATAACTTACATTTTCATCAACTGCTTCAGTATCAATAAAACTATCATTCACATGATATCCCTGTTTTATATACTTTTCTTTAGCTGTTTTTAATTTATTATAGTCATTAAACTCTGCGACAAATCCCACACAATCATCACGATCATACAAAGTTTTCATATCTTTATAATACATATAAATGAATTTATTATCCCTTTTATTAAAATAATTGTATATTCCAGACTTTAAGAATCCCAAAATTTTAGTGTCCACTTTTTTATTGATCATAGTATCACTACAATGGACATTTAATGATAAATTAATATCGGTACTTAAATAAGGATAATATTTTTCTAATACACCTCTAGCATATCGACTGATGTATATCCCATGTTTATCATTTAATTGACTACCTGACTCTAGTCTATCCTTAAAATTCTGATTATCAAAATAAGGAATAACATATAATTCATCATCTTGTTCGAGTGTAACTTTTATATACTTATGTTCGTTAGATTGAAGATGAGCATATCTTTCATATATAAAATTTTCATTAACAAAATGTGAATTTTTATCATTGGTTACATATAATAACTTATCAAAATAATTATAAAGTATACTTTTGTTTTCCTCTATAATATAATCAAAATAAGAATAAGCACAACTATTTAAAATAAGTATCACAAAAATAATTAAAGATAACAAAATATATCTCATATGATATTTCTTAAAATAATCTTGAACATAATATTTATAAAAATCCTTATTTATTTCATTATGATTATGTTTTAATATTTCATTTTTTCCCTTATTTTCCTTTTTTACAATTAAATGATTTTTTTCTATTGCATATACCTTATCTGCATAACTTTCTGCTATTTCACTATGACTAGAGATAACAACTGTTTTATGAAGTTCATGTGATAAATATGTTAAAACCCTAAAAATAATTACTTCATTTTCTTCGTCTAAAGATGCTGTTGGTTCATCTAATATAAATACATCTGGATCTTTAACAAGAGCACATGCTATTGCTAATCTTTGTTTTTGACCCAAAGATAGAGTTAAAACATCTTGATTTAACGGAACATCTAACTGAACTATAGATAATATATTCTTTATATCGTTTTCATTTAATTCTTTATTAATCATTAATGCAAAATGGTTAATATTTTCTTTCACATTCAAATGATCAATAATATCATTTTCCTGTAAAACATAACCTACTTGATTTCTTTTGATTTCATTACAATCTTTTAAACTATTAACATGAATATCATCATAATAAATGTCACAATCCATATTAATTAATCCTATTCGATATAATAATGTAGATTTTCCTGACCCACTAGGTCCACAAATCAAAGTGATTTGTGAAGAAGGAATTGTTAATTCTTCATTATCAAACAGAAGTTTATCATATTGAATATGTATATTTTCTAATCTAATCATATTTTATTACCTTCTTTAAAATAACTGGAATAAGTATTTGTGTTATCAATGATAATACAAATAGAGTGACAAAAATCTCTAACTGTAAAACAATAAATGCAATATTATAAGTTTCTATAATATATTTTAAAACAACAAAAATTATTGTAGAAAGCACAAGAACAACAAGCATATTATATAATAATTCAATGAAAAAATATCGATTCCTTAAAGATGAACTTAAACCTAATGATTTAAAGAAACTATTAATACGATGATTTTCTAATTGATTAATATAAGATAAATAAATATAAAATAACAAAACAACAATAATGACTGCACTACTAGCTGCAATATAAATATTTTTAGTATTATTTTGCATCTCAACAAATGACTGTACATTAACATATTCGTTTTCAACATTATATCCATTATCTTTCAATTCTTTAATGACCTTTTCAAAGTAAGATACATCATCTAATATCACTGTATAAGCATTACAATTTTCTATTGACCATTTTCTTTGTTTTACCACTTGGTCATCAGCCTTTATTTGAATATGATCTGGTAAGGTATTAATATACTTTTTATCATATTCACTAATCCAATAAATTGTCCTTTGATTAGGGAATTTTTTTTGATATTGATTATAATATTTTAATATTTGTTTTTGACTCATATAAATGCTTTCACAATTAGTTTCTGCTCCTAAAGAACATCCTTTCACAACTCCTCTTACAGGTAGTTTAACTTTGACATATTGACACGTCAAACAATTCCCAGGCGCATATAATCCTTCATGTGTATCACTATATACTGTTGCGATTCCTGATGAATTATAAATAGGTACAGGAAATTGGAATTCTATCTGTTTGGAATGATGATCATCTGAGCCTCCAAACAATGCTTGATACAATCTTTCACTTATAAAAACTCCTGATTGATCTTGAGAAAACTCTTGAATAAGGCAATGAGAATAATCTCTATTGTCGATATAAGAATGGATATACATCACTGCTCCCTCATCAATTGTATAAGATCTTAATTTCTTGTTTTTTTGATATGATAATATTTCCATCCTTCCTTCTATTTTTCTTTCATCACCATTTTCTATATAAAGATCATTGTATGGATCAAAGCATGTATCATAACGCCATTCCACACTTTTAATGCCTTTTATATTTTTTATGACATCATAATCCGACTTTTCCATCACATAGCCTCCACCTTCATATAAATATGATTTATCTGGAAATGGGTTTTTATGTACAATCAGTTCTTGAACAGATAAGTTTTGTAACTGTGATTTTGTATTTTCTATAAGAAAGTTATTTATAAAAAAAGAAAAACATAAAAAAGCAATAGAAAAACTCACAAAAATTTGCATTAATTTTTGATAATATTCTTGATGTTTTTTTGACTTTAATATATATTTTAAAAAATGCTTTTTATAAATAGGATATTTTTTTAATTCTACAGCATTAAAAAAACATTGAGTCAATTCTTCTTTGAATAGCTTTTGATTTTTAATCGTATATAAAACATCTGCCTCTTTTTTTAAACGTTGATCATGTGTTGAAACAATAACAGTATGACCTTCATGAGCATAACGCTTTAAAAACTCAATCACAATGTCCTTATTATCTTTATCAAGTGAAGCAGTAGGTTCATCAAGTATAAGAATAGAAGGATCTTTTAATATAGAAAGTAAGATTGACACTCTTGTTTTTTCTCCACCAGATAATTGTTTAGGATATTTCTCAAGAGTATCTTCTATATTTAATAGGTGAAGAAATTCTTTGTTATATTCTTCTAATTGATATTGTTCCGTGATAAACGAAATATGTTCTAAAATGGTCAAATGTTCAAAAAAATGAGGAATTTGATAAACAATTCCTACATGATGATAAATATATTCATCTCTATTTTCATATATGATAAGATTTTGATTCAAATAATAATCACAAGGATATTTTAATAAAAGAGTCTCTATCAATGTTGATTTACCAGATCCGCTCTTACCACAAACAACAGTCAATTGCCCATCATTTGCCTTAAAAGAAGCATCATGAAATACAATATTTTTATCAAATTGGATATTTATGTTTTTTAATTCAATCAATTGATTCACCTTCTTGTATTATTTTATAGAGAGAAAAGACGTTTTAAAAACGTCTAAAATCCACTCACAAATTTTTTTGTACTTGAATTAAAGTACCAAGTGATTTTGGCAGTACCTGATTGACTTGTCAAATTATTGTTTGTCGCATAACAACTATATCTTCTTGCAATACGTTGAACATTTCCTTCCTTTTTAGCTTCCGCTTCTTTTTTTCTGAAATTCCATATCCTTTAGGATCCACCCCACTTTTTCCAACTCATATACTAAGAACTGTAAGTCCATCTTGTACCTCCAGAAATATGATATGTTGCTTTTCCTGAAACACTGTACTTTCCATCAGCCAAAGTTATAGACGTTGACTTTGATTGACTGTATGTATCAGCAGCCAAAATACTCGTAAGATTAAAAATAAGTAAAATAGCAAAGAAACTAACAATGCTTAAAAATAAATGCTTTTTGTTGAAAATTAAATTAATTTTATTATTAAAAATCTCCTTCTTATTATATTTTTCTTTAATTTTATTATAACATATTTTTTTGCATTTATTGATATCCAAAAATGACATATAAAAATAAATTTCTTATTATTATTCTTCAAATGGTCTAACTCTTAATGTGACTCCTATTTCATCACATATTTTTTGACACTGACTAATTTTCTTTTCTCCAATAATATCTACAACTGTTAAGATAACATGAGGAACATAATCTTTACATTTTTTAGAAAAATCTAACATAGCATCAAAGGATTGAATTCCAAAACGACTTCTTGTCAGTTCAAGATATTCGTCCTTATTAGGAGCATTTAAACTAATCGATATTGTATCAATCTTATCTTTTAATAATGGTGTGATATCTTTATCATATAATAAATTACCTAAACCATTTGTATTCACTCTAATTGATAAATCTTTTTTCTTTTCTTTTAAAATTGTTGCGATTTCTAAGATATCATATAATCTTTCAAAAGGTTCTCCAAACCCACAAAAAATCACCTCATGAAAATCATCTAAATTATACAAATCAAATTCATTTAAAATCTCTTCTACACTAGGTTCCTTCTTTAACCATAAAGTATTAGATTCAATCATTTTCTTTGTTTGTCTTAAACAAAAAGTACATGAACAAGGGCATTTATTTGTCATATTAACATAAACATTAACACCTTTTAAACTCTCTAACTGATTAATATTAATATAACCATTATCTTTTAAAGTATATAAAATCATTTTTCTTCTCCTAACTTATATAAATATTCTTCAAAACACAAACCATAATAATGTGGTAATTCAAGCTCCTCGCAATGAGCAATACATAATGAAGCAAAATCTGTAGCCTTTTTAACAGCATCATAAAAACAATATCCATTTAAATAAGCTCCTGCAATGATTGCTGCAATCACATCACCTGTTCCACTTCTATCTTCACCTAAGCGATCAACATATAAAGCTTGTGACTTCCCTTCACTATAAATAAAATTTAAGATTTGCTTATCATTTACTGGTATTCCTGTTACAACAATATGATGAGGTCCTTTTAAAGAAAGTTCTTCACACATCTTTTCTAACTCTTCTAATGCAGGAATATAGGAAGGATATTCTTTATCTAATAAAGTCACTAATTCTGTTAAATTAGGTGTTAAAATATCTGCATAACAAATGAGTTCCTTCATTTTTTCACACATTTCTTTTGTATAGGTCGTATACAATCTTCCATGATCTCCCATAACTGGATCAACCAATACAAAAGAATCTTTTCTTTTAAAGTTTTGAATAAAATCTACAACAATATCAACTTGTTCTCTTGATCCTAGAAAACCTGTTGCGATTGCATCAAATTCTAAATTCAAGTCTTTATATGTTTGAATATAATCATTCATTTTAGAAGTATAATCATCAAAATAATAAATTGGAAATTGAGTATGTGTTGATAAAATAGCAGTTGGTATCACAACTGATTGAATTTTCATTGCGGAAACTATAGGAGCCATAACTGCAATAGAACAACGCCCAAATCCTGTTATATCATTAATTAATGCTATTCTTTTTTGTCTTTTCATTATATCACCTCAATTGTCCTCTACATTTTAGCATAATTAACACAATAAAAAAAGGGACAGAATATAAAGAAAAGAAAGTGACAAATCACTTTCCTAACATTATTTTGACCTTTTGCCCTTCTTCAATTTTTTCATTGACTCTTGGTAATTGATCTATAACCTTATTTCCTTCGCCTAAGAATTCAAATCCATACTCATCACTTTTTACTTGTGATTTATGAAGTCCTACATAATTTTTCACTTCAAATGTCTTCACATCAGTCCATACATATGCTTTTTCTCTTTGTTTGCTAACCTTTTTTATATTCAATGCAGGTAAAATATCAACTAACATTTTTCTAGCAATAGGAGCAGCTGTCGTCCCTCCATATTGAACACAGTTTTTAGGATTATCCATAGCTATATATAAAACAATTTGAGGCTCATCAATAGGAGCAATACCAATAAACGATAAAATATATCCATTCCCTGCGTAAGTTCCATTGATAGCTCTTTGAGCTGTTCCTGTTTTTCCACCAATTCTATATCCATCTATATAAGCATTTTTACCTCCACCATCAGTGACTACCCCTTCTAAGGCATCTCTTACTTTTTTAGAAGTTTCTTCTTTGATAACTTGTCTTATCAGTTTCTTTTTCTTTTGGTAAACGACTTCTTTAGTCTTTGGATTAACAATTTTATCAACAATATAAGGTTCATATAATTTCCCACCATTAACACAGGCACTAACTGCCCTCACTAATTGTATGGGAGTAATAGACAAGCCTTGTCCAAATGCAACTGTAGCTTGTTCGACTTCATTGAATTTATCATAATCAAACATCAATCCTGTTGATTCTCCTGTTAAATCAACATTTGTTTTTTTCATTAAACCAAATTTCTTAACATAATTATATAATCTATCCTTACCTAATCTTCTTCCTATCTCTACAAAACCTGGATTGGAAGAATTTTGTAAAACTTCTCTAAAGGTTTGTAATCCATGTCCACCCTTTTTCCATGATTTTATCCTTGCTCCTTTTACAATTTCATAACCTTTATCATAATAAGTATCCTTATCCATATCAAATAAATTTTCATTTAACGCACTAGAAAAAGTAATAATCTTAAATGTTGAACCTGGTTCATATGTCTTCCAAATAGGTAAATTACGATTATAAACAGTACTATCTGCATTTTTATAATCATTAGGATCAAAATCAGGTTTACAACTCATTCCCAGGATTGCTCCAGTATTGGGATTCATTGCAAGGGCTAATATTGAATCCGGGTTATATGTTGCATAAGCATTATTTAATTCTCTTTCAATGACATCTTGTACACGATTATCAACTGTTAATGTCATATCAAATCCACTAGTAGGATAGATATAATCTGCTGGATATATATTTAAATTTTTACTTTTCGCATTCATATAATAATTAATACTTCCATTTGTTCCACTTAAATACTGATCATATTTTAATTCTAATCCTAATAATCCTTGATTATCAATACCAACAAACCCCAATGTTTGAGCTAAATAATTCTTTTTAGGATAATACCTTAAAGTATCTTGCACCAAATAAACTCCTGGTAATTTCAATCGATTAATAGCATAAGCCTTCTCATCATCTATTTGTCTACCTTCTGGCTGTATTCTTTCTACTGAAACTTTCTTTTTTATTTTTTCAAGCATTTTCTTTTCATCACAACCTAAAATTTTAGATAACTCATAAGCTGTATGAATAGGATCTTTAATTTGACTTGGTACAACAATAACAGAAGATGTTGTGAGATTATCTACTAATGTTTCTCCATTAGCTTCATATATCTTTCCTCTAGAAGCCTCTAGAGGAAAACCTCTTTGCCATGAAGTAATAGCTTTAGAAGTTAATGACTTATAAGAAATAAGTTGTGAGTATCCTAATCTTATAATAATTGCAAGTATTAATAAAAATAATATTTTCTTTATCCATTTTAACTTATGTAAAGTTATATTAAAAATCATATCATCACCATTAAATGATATGATTTTATTTCTATTTTAGAAGAAAAAAACAAACTATTTTCATAGTCTGTTTTATTGATTCATCCAAGATTCATCATTAGGGTCTTTCTTCCAAGCTTTTAATTTTTCTAAGTCCTCACTTTGAATATAATCATTTTCAACTGCAACTTCAATTAAAATATCATAATTTGTAAGTGTATGGAATAAACAATCTTTATCTTTGAAATTAGCTATTGCTTTTGGCATTCCATATGTAAAGATAGCAACCATACCTAAAACTTCACATCCTGCTTCTCTTAAAGCATCAACACATTCTAAAGAAGAACCTCCTGTAGAAATTAAGTCTTCTACGACTACAACTTTCATTCCTGGTTTTACTACTCCTTCAATACGATTATTACGACCATGAGATTTCGCTCCTCCACGAACATATCCCATTGGTAAATCTAAAATATCTCCAACCAATGCAGCATGAGCAATTCCTGCTGTTGCAGTTCCCATTAAGCACTCACATTCAGGATAGTTTTCTTTAACAAGTTTTGCTAATCCTTGTTCGATATCTTTTCTTACTTTTGGATAAGATAAAGTTAATCGATTATCACAATAAATAGGTGATTTGATCCCTGAAGCAAATGTAAAAGGATCATTGGGTTTTAAAAATACTGCTTGAATATCTAATAAATCTTTTGCTATTTGTTTTTCCATTTTCTATTCTCCTTGAAATTGTTTATATACTTCTCTATATGCAGCTAAAGGATCTTCAGCTCTTGTAATTGTTCTACCTACAACAATATAACTTGAAGTTAATTCTTTCGCCATAGCAGGTGTTGTTACACGTTTTTGATCATTGACACTATCATCTACAAGTCTAATTCCAGGTGTTACTGTTAAGAAATCTAATCCTAAATGATCATGAATGATCTTAGATTCTAATGGTGAACATACAACTCCATCTAATCCAGCTTCTTTCGCATTTTCAGCCCATTTTAAAACGACTTCTGGTAATTCTTCATGAATTAATAATTCATTATCTAAAACTTCTTGATCTAAAGATGTTAAACATGTAACTGCAATACATAATGGTCTTTTATCAGTACTTTTACCTTCTTCTAAACCTTCAATTGCAGCCTTCATCATCGCTATACTTCCTGAAGCATGGACATTGACTATATCGACATCTAATTTTGCTAATTGCTTCATAGCACTTTTTACAGTATTAGGAATATCATGTAATTTTAAGTCTAAGAATATTTTATGACCCATTTCTTTTATTGTTTTAATCATTTCGATTCCTGTCCCATAAAATAATTCCATTCCTACTTTAACATAAAGCTTTTCATCTCCAAATTTTTTTAAAAATTCTTCTACTTCTTCTTTTGTTTGAAAATCTAATGCAATACAAATACGACTTTCGTTCATAGTAACCTCCTATATATTTTCTATTATTATAGCACATTCAAAAACAATTTGTAGAACTTTTTAATATAGTTATCATTTTTATTTCACTAAAAAAACAATAATGCTATAATAAAGCAAAAAGTTGAGGTAAATTGTTATGAAAATATTAGTTATAGGTGGAACTTATTTTTTAGGTAGAATTTTTACGATGAAAGCATCAAAACAGCATCAATTAACACTTTTAAATAGAGGGCAATATTCAATGAAAGAATATGGTGTTAATGAATATCATTTTGATAGACATGATATTTCATCCTTATCAAAGATCAAAGATGAATATGATGTCATCGTTGATTTTTGTGCTTATCAAAAAGATGATATAAAGACTATTTTAGATTATATTACAACAAAACATTATATTTTTATAAGTACTTGTGATGTTTATATAAGAGATAATCAATATAAAGATGAAACAGCTCCTCTTAATCATATTTTATATCAAGGAGAAGTTGGTGAATATATCAATAATAAAGTTCTATTAGAAAATGAACTGGTTGAAGAATGTCTAAAACATAATGTTTATTATACATCATTAAGACCTGCAAATATCTATGGACCATTTAATTATGCTCCTAGAGAATCAATATTTATTGAAATGCTAGTTCAACGTTATCCTTTTATTCAATTAAGTGATAATGATGGAGAATTTCAACTTGTTTATGTTAAAGATGTTGTAAAAGCTATCATAAAAGTTATTGAAAATAAAGCTTATAATAAAGTTTATAATATTGTATCTAAGGAAAAAATGAATTATCAAAAATTCTATAAAGTATTAGAAGAAGTCTCTTCTACAAAGATTCAATACATTACTTTATCTTCAAATGAAGCTATTGAACATCAATATCCTCTTCCTTATCCTATTTATAAAGAAGAAACTCAATTGTATAATGGAGATCTTATTCAAACAGAACTCAATCTTCAATATACACCTATAGAAATAGGTATGAAAGAAACTTATGAAGCTTTCTTACCAGTATTTAAAAAAGAGGCTGTAACGAAATAACTTTTTTAAGAAGTTGATTTCATTCAGCTTCTTTTTTTTGTTTTATTTTTCTATAAAAAAACATCTTTGATTATTTTTATCAAGATGTGACTTCATTTTTATTGCTTTTTCACTGTTTTTGGGCGCAATTTCCCTATTACTCTTTTTTTTCATTTTTTTATGTGTATATCTTTTAGTTGATTAGCTCTTTTTTCTTCTTTTCTTTTTCTTGTTTGAGTCGATACTTATGATATTTCTTTAAATTATATCCTAAACACACTATTAAGAATTCCATTTTCGCATTTCTCAGTCCTCTTCTTTTCAATCTCGTGAATTTCATATCCTGTTTGATCACTCCAAACGTTCCCTCAACCTGTATGCTTCTTTGTTTCTTTAACTCCTTTCCAAATTCACTAGATAAATTCTCATCTACCTTTCCATACATTTCTTCTAATACTACATCTCTGCTCAATACTTTTTGATGTTTCTTACTTTTAATGCATTCTCCTTCAAATGGACAGCCTTCACAACTTTCTTCGCTTCCCATTTTCTGTATAATCCTTAAGTATTCTCCTCTTTCATCATAGCTATCATATAAATTTCTATCAAATTGATGTTGGTTTGGACATATTTTATATCCTTCTTCTGTCGTTCCCCAATTTATTGTATTCAATA
Organism: uncultured Erysipelotrichales bacterium; assembly: GCA_910579135.1. Classification (GTDB taxonomy): domain Bacteria; phylum Bacillota_I; class Bacilli_A; order Erysipelotrichales; family Coprobacillaceae; genus MGBC113645. Next base: position 25,587 of record CAJTTM010000031.1, read on the forward strand.
TTTTCTTCTTGAATTTTGCTTCATTCTTTCTTGCATACATCGTATATTTCATATAAAGCTCCATTTTATGTGTTATACAATACATATAATTATCATAGCTTCCATATCCTGCATCTGCCATTGGATATATTGGATATTCTCCTGTATATTCTTTATATCTTTCCATAAACGGTATAAA
>CAJTTM010000032.1 GCA_910579135.1 uncultured Erysipelotrichales bacterium
GAAGCTGAATGAAATCAACTTATCAAAAAAGTTATTTCGTTACAGCCTCTTTTATTAATTTTAAGTTCATATTCCATTTCTATAATAGAAATGAAGGTGAAATGTTTATGAAGATAAAGGTTGTATATACGAATCATTGTAAAGATACAAAACTATTAGCTGAAGATATGGCAAGATATGCCAAAACCTATGCTCAGTCAATAGAAGATTTTGATTTTCAAGAAGAAATTGATTTATTAGTTTTAGGTTTTGAAGATTACCCTTGTTTAAATGATAAAGAATTAACTAAGTTTATTTCATCTTTAAAACGGCAATATGTAAAAAACATAGCTTTATTTAATTTGTTTTGGTATTCGAATAAACAAATGGAAAAAGCTATTAAATTGTGTCAAGACAATGATTTACCTTTAATGAGAGAAACATATTCATCAAAAAGAAAGCTCACACCTCAAAAAAGATTATCAAATGATACTGTAGAGGGTGGAAGATTATATATTGTTGACATGATTACAATTTGTAGAAATTACTATTAAAATACAACATTATCATAATTAAAAATGAGAGAAGATTATAAATATTTTCTCTTTTTGTTATATAAAAAAAACAAAAAAATACTGTACTACTTTTCAAGGGTTTAGTACAATAGACAAAAAGGAGGAATGTTTATGACTAAAGTAGATACATTAGCTATTCATGAAGGATGGAAACCAAAAAAAGGAGAACCAAGAGAAGTCCCTATCTATCAAAGTACGACATTTAAATATGATACAAGTGAAGAAATGGGAAGATTATTTGATTTAGAAGATAGTGGTTATTTTTATACTCGTTTACAAAATCCAACAAATGATGCTGTAGCTGCAAAAATCGCAGCCATGGAAGGTGGGGTTGCAGCTATGCTTACATCTTCAGGTCAAGCAGCAAATTTCTTTGCGGTTTTCAATATATGTGAAACTGGAGATCATTTAATTAGTTCATCTGCTATTTATGGAGGAACGTATAACTTATTTGGAGTAACCATGAAAAAGATGGGTATTGAATGTACTTTTGTAGACCCAGAAATAAGCGAAGAAGAATTACAAAAAGAAATTAGACCTAATACAAAATGTATTTTTGGAGAAACAATTACAAATCCAACAGTAAGTATTTTTGATATAGAAAAATTTGCAAAGGTTGCACATCAAAATGGAATACCACTTGTTGTTGATAATACATTTGCAACACCAGTGAATTGCCGACCAATAGAATGGGGATGCGATATTGTCACTCATTCAACAACAAAATATATGGATGGTCATGGAGTATCAGTAGGAGGAGCTATTGTTGATAGTGGAAATTTTGATTGGTTAGCTCATAAAGATAAATTCCCTGGATTGACAACTCCAGATGAATCGTATCATGGAATTGTTTATGCAGAAAAATTTGGCCAATTAGCTTATATTACCAAAGCAACTTCTCAATTAATGAGAGATTTAGGACCGATTCAATCACCACAAAATGCATTTTATTTAAGTTTGGGATTAGAATCACTTGCAGTTAGAATGAGAAAACATTGTGAAAATGCTTTAACGATTGCTAAATTTTTATCTAATCATCCTAAAGTTGCTTGGGTGAAATATGCTGATTTAGAAAATGATAAATATCATGAATTAGCAAAGAAATATTGTCCAAATGGAACTTGTGGAGTTTTATCTTTTGGATTGAAAGGTGATAGAGAAACAGCTGAAACATTTATGGATTCTCTTCAATTAGTTTCAATTGTTACTCATGTTGCAGATGCTAAAACATGTTTATTACATCCGGCAAGTCATACACATAGACAAATGAGTGATGAACAGTTGAAAGAAGCAGGAGTAGATGCAGATTTAATACGTTTATCTGTAGGAATTGAAGATGCTAATGATATCATTGATGATTTAGAACAAGCTTTTGAAAAAATTTAAAACCAGCACATGCTGGTTTTTTCTTACTCTATAACGATAGCATCCTTAATAGGAGCTTTTGGATATTCCTTATTGATATGATCGTAGAACAAAGTTCCTTCAAAATGATCCAATTCATGTTGAAGACAGATAGCCAGAAATCCTCTAGCAACTATAGTTACATCTTTTTCGGTTAATACATCATATCCCTTAACAGTCACTTTTGCATATCTGGGAACATAACCTTCAACATCATTGTTAACTGATAAACAACCTTCACCAGCTTTTAAATAAGATTTCTTTTCTGTATGAGAAACAATTTTAGGATTAACTAATGCATAATCATCAGCGTTTATGTAATTTCCATCTTTATCATAATTCTCTACATGAATAGCACAAATTCGTTTTAAAATACCAAGTTGAACACCTGCGATTCCTACTGCTGGTCTTAAATCATATTTTTCACTTATTTCTTCATCTTGAGAATTAATAAGGAATTCATGCATTTCAATAAGTTTATCTTTCAAATCTTGACTTATAGGAATTTCTACAGTTGCAGATTTTTCTCTTATAAGTGGATTTTTATCATCAATTATATCTTTCATTAATATCATTCTAATCACCTACCAATTTCCATTATAACAAATAAAAGGAAAATATGCTAGAAAACTCTAGCATATTTTTGTACATCCACAGATAATTAAAAGTAAGAAAACAACTAGGACAATCGCAAACCATGTTCCTCCATTACCATATCCTCCACACATTGAATATGTTTGACATCCTCCACATCCAAATGGATTATATGCAAATGATGGCATATAGCTATTGCATCCACATCCACCGTAATTATAACAAGTGTTCATTGTTTCACCTCCTTACACTATAATCTATTCTCATTTTATATTTTTGTTAGGGTTTATACCTACTTCTTATTTCTTTTTATTAAATTTTACTGTATAATAGTTGTTACTAAAAGGAGGAGTAAATATGTATGATTATCCTTTAGATTATACTTGGACAACAGAAGAAATTATTAATGTTATTTCATTATATACAGCCGTAGAAAAAGCTTATGAAGAGGGAATAAGTAAAGAAGAGTTTATGAATTGTTATCGATCATATACCAATATAGTAGATTCAAAAAGTCAGCAAAAACAATTAGACAAAGAATTTAAAAAAGTATCTGGTTATTCAATTTATGAAGTATTACAAAAAGCAAAAGAAAATGATTGGATTAAGATGTAATGATTGATTTAATAAAAAGAATATTTAAAAAACGTGGTGTTGATCGAACAATTTATTTCGCAATATTTGTTTTAACAATGACAGGTATTGTTATGATAGGGAGTGCTTCAGTAGGAAATGCTGCAAAATATGGAACAGCTTATGCAATGAAGAATATGGTTAAACAAGGAGTATTTGTTGCTTTGGGTTATGGTGCTATGATCTTTTTTGCTCGTACATTTAAAAGTCGATATATAACTGAAAATCGAGTTTGGTTATATTATTTTGCATGTTTGGCTTTAATGTTTGTCTGTTTGCTTTGGGGAGATAATAAAGGTGCTTATTCATGGATATATCTTCCAGGTGGCTTTACTATTCAACCTATGGAATTTATGAAAATTATTATGATTTTATTTCTAGCATATGAATTTGGACAATTACCAGAAGAATGTGTGATTCCAACAGCTATTAGTAAAGATAAGCGTAATCGAATGATGAATAGAAAGATTATTTATTGTGCTGTTATTCCTATTATTGCGATTTTAATTGCTTTTGGAGTAGGAGCAGTAGTACAAAATGATACTGGTTCAGCTATTGTTTTAGGAATTATTTGTTTGTTTATTTTCTTTTGTACGCCAGTACGATATTATTCAAAGTTAAAGTTAGTTGCGATAGTTTCTGTTGTATTAGCTTTTATTGTTATTTTGATAAGTTTTAATACAATTTTTAAGGCTCATCAAGTTGCTCGTTTTGATATTTGGTTAAATCCTATTAATAAAAATAATTATTATGGAAATGGATTCCAATTTGCGAATGGATTAATTGCCTTTGCTTCAGGGGGATTATTTGGTAAAGGATTTGGAGCTTCAACACAAAAATTCGGATATATTCCAGAGGCTGGAAATGACTTTATTTCTGCGATTATTGTAGAGGAGTTAGGAGTTGTTGGATTCTTTGTTTTAGTTATTATTCCATATTGTATTATTATTTTTAAACTATTTAATTATGGACAAAAAATTAGAGAAACAAAAAGCAAATTGATTTTATATGGAATTGCTTGTTATTTCTTTGCTCATTTACTTATTAATGTTGGGGGAGTTTCTGGTTTGATTCCAATGACTGGAGTACCTTTATTATTGATTTCTTCTGGTGGTTCTTCTACATTAGCTGCGATGATTTCTATTGGGTTAGCTCAAGGAATAATTGCTAAATATAACAAAGATAAATTAAAAGAACAATTATAAATATTTTACATATCATAGTAATAGGTGATAATATGAATAAAATTGATGAATTTAAAGCTTTTATGCGTACAATACCATCTATTAGAGATGATGTAACAAATAATCGTTATACATGGCAACAACTGTATGAAATTTATGATGTTTATGGTGAAAATGATAAATTTTGGGAACCTTATAAAAAGGGTGGTTTAGATTTATCTGCTATGTTAGATATGGTAAAAAATGTTGATTTAAATGCTTTGTCAAAAAGCTTTGATGGATTACAAAAAATATTGGATTTAGTGAATGGATTGATGGTTAAAGATGAACCAGCAAAACAGTGGTATGATAACTGATCCAAGAGTAAGAGAATATCTAAGGTTCCACCCTAAATGGTATTTAATTCTTTCACGCTATCCAGATAGAAAGAATGATATTGTAGATGAATTTAAGATTGAAAATAAATTAACTTTAGCAGATCGTATAGAAAAAATAGGTTTTATGTTACAAATGTTAGAAATGTTTATATAGGAGAATATATGTTTGAAATTATAGATGAACTTATAGAATTATTGTTTCAGGAAAATAGTTATCAAGAATTTATCAAAGCAAATCAAAAAATAGAAGATATTTCTAATGATTTACTTTTATATCAAGATATATCTAATGAATATTATAAGATGAAAAAATATGAGAAATACGTTGATATTAGTGAAGTAAAATCAAAGTATATAGAAACGAAACAACAATTAGAAAAAAGAGAAGAAGTGATTGAATATTATAAATCTTATCATAAACTTAATGATTTATTAGAAGAATTAACAAGTATTATATTTGATGGTATTTCTGATGAGTTGAAAGTTGAAAGATATTCATTATAAGGAGTTATATGAGAGTTATTGCAGGTAAATATAGGAGTAGACAATTAAAGAGTGTAGATTCAAAAAGGACAAGACCTACAACTGATAAAAATAAGGAGAATTTATTTAATATCATTGGTCCTTATTTTGAAGGTGGAGTTTGTTTGGATTTGTTTGCTGGAAGTGGTGGTTTAGGTATTGAAGCTATTTCTAGAGGAATGGATGAATTATATGCTGTTGATCATCAATATAAAGCATTTATGACAGTGAAAGAGAATGTTTCTTTACTTCGTATAGAAAATCAATGTCATCTTTATAAGTTGGATTATAAAAAAGCTTTATTCAAGTTAAAAAATGAAAGAATTCAATTTGATTTGGTTCTTTTGGATCCTCCCTATGGACTTAAGATTAATAAAGATATTATAACTTTTTTAGCAAGCAATAATATGTTAAATGATTGTTGTGTAATTGTTGTTGAAGATTTAGTAGAAGAGGCAATTGAAGTTAGTAAACCTTTTGTGTTGAAGAAAGAACATCACTATGGAATTACTACTCTTCAAATTTTAAAGTATGAGAGGTAATATATGGAATTAAATGCAGTATATGCAGGAACATTTGATCCTGTTACAAATGGACATCTTGATATTATTGAAAGAGCAAGTCAAATGTATGATACACTCTATGTTACAATTTTTGATAATCCAGCAAAGAAAACATTGTTTTCTTTAGAAGAAAGAATTGACTTTTTAAAAGAAGCCACAAAAGATTTAGATAATGTTATTATTGATTATAGTCATTTGTTATCAGTAGAATATGCAAAAAAGAAAAATGCTAAGATTTTAGTAAGAGGTTTAAGAGCAACTATGGATTTTGAATATGAACTTCAGCTTGCTTTTTCTAATCAATATCTTGATGATTCTATTGAAATGATCTTTTTAATGACAAAACCAAATCATTCTTTTATATCATCTTCTGCTGTTAAAGAGATGGCTAGTCATTTTCATTGTGTTGAAGGATTAGTTCCTAAATGTGTAGTTGATGGTTTAAATAAAAAATATAGAAAAGAGGGGTAGTATGGATAATTTTTTATTAAAAAATGCTCATCTATATCATCATCAATGTTTTGAAGATGTTGATATTCTTATTCAAGATGGTAAGATAAAAGAAATTGGAAAGAATATTGAAAGTAATGGGGAGATTATTGATTTAAACGGAAAATTGGTTTCTCATAACTTCTTTGATATGCATGTTCATTTAAGAGAACCTGGATATGAATATAAAGAAACAATTGAAACAGGAAGCTTGTCAGCTTTATATGGAGGATATGGAACAATTATTGCCATGGCAAATACTATTCCATGTATGGATGATGTTGATACAATCAGAGATTTTAAAGAACGTGTTTTAAAAAATGGATATGTAAATATATATACATATAGTGCTATTAGTGAAGAACTAAAAGGACAGAAGGTTGTTGATATTGAAAATAATATCAAAGAAGATATTGTTGTTGGGTTTTCTGATGATGGAAAAGGTGTTCAAAAAGATGAAATCATGGAAGAAGCTATGAAAAGAGCTAAAGAAGTTGATTCTATTATTGTGGCACATTGTGAAGATGAGAGTGAATTACATGGAGGATGTATTCATGAAGGTAAATATGCAAAAGAACATCAATTAATAGGAATTAATAATGCTTCTGAATATAAGCAGGTAGATAGAGATTTACAGCTTGTAAGAAAATATCATAATCGTTATCATGTTTGTCATATATCTACAAAAGAAACAGTAGAATTATTAAGACAAGCAAAAAAAGAAGGATTAAATGTTTCTGGAGAAGCTTGTCCTCATCATTTAATACTAACTGATGAAAATATTAAAGAGTGTCATCCTAATTATAAAATGAATCCACCATTAAGATCAAAAGAAGATTTATTAGCATTGATTAAAGGATTAAATGATAATACAATTACAGTTTTATCAACTGATCATGCTCCTCATAGCCAAGAAGAAAAGAATCAACCGATTCAAAAAGCTCCATTTGGGATTATTGGTATTCAACATGCATTTAGTTTAATGTATACATATCTTGTAAAAAGAAATCTTGTGGATTTAAAAACAATTTTAAATGGGTTAACAATGGGTCCTTCAAAAGTCTTAAGAATGAATGGAGATGTTAATGAAGGGGATATAGCTAATCTTTGTATCTTTGACTTAGATAAAGAATATATAATTGAAGAAAAAGATATTAAATCTAAATCTATCAATACACCATTTTTAGGTGTAAAAGTTTATGGAAAGATATATGCTAATATAGTGAATGGTCAATTGACAAGAATGGAGGAAGAATAATGGGAAATTACCAAGGGATGATGAAAATCGTACATAAAAAAGAACTTGTAAAAGATGTCTATGAAATGGTATTAAATGGAGATGCAGCTTCATTTATTAAAAATTCAGGACAATTTATTAATATTAAATTAACGGATACATTACAACCTTATTTACGTAGACCAATGAGTATATGTGATTATGATGAGTCAAATATTAAAATTATTTTTAAAGTTGTTGGTGAAGGAACAAAAATATTAGCTAATAAGGAATGTGGAGATACCTTAGATTGTTTAATTGGTTTAGGAAATGGTTTTGAAGATTTAGAGGCCAGAAAAGTAATTGTTGTAGGTGGTGGATTAGGAGTTCCACCTATGTATAACTTAACAAAACAATTATTATCTCATGGTGTTGAAGTGACTGCTGTGTTAGGATTTAATAGTGAAAGTGATGTTTTTTATAAAAAAGAATTTGAGGAATTATGTCCTACAGTCATTGCGACTATGGATGGTAGTGTAGGAATAAAAGGAACTGTTATTGATGCTATTGAAGCGAAACAGCTATCATTTGACAAATACTATGCTTGTGGACCAGAAAAGATGTTAGATGCTCTTATATTAAAATATCCTGATAATGGTTATTTATCATTTGAAGCGAGAATGGGTTGTGGTTTTGGGGCTTGTATGGGATGCTCATGTCGTGTAAAAACAAAACCATATAAAAGAATATGTGTCGAAGGACCAGTATTAAAATCAAGTGAGGTGATTGTTAATGGCTAATTTAAGAGTAAAATTACCAGGTTTAGATATGAAAAATCCAATTACACCTGCAAGTGGGACATTTGGGTTTGGTTATGAATTTGCAAGATTTTATGATTTAAATCTTTTAGGAAGCATGATGTTAAAAGGTACAACTTTAGAACCACGTTATGGAAATCCTTTTCCAAGAATTGCAGAGGGTCCATCAGGAATGTTAAATGCAATAGGACTTCAAAATCCAGGTGTTGATGCTGTAATGAACGAAGAATTAGAAAAATTAAGACCTTTATATAATGATAAAGTTATTGCGAATATCGGTGGAAGTGGAATAGATGATTATATTGAAACTGCTAAACGTATTTCTACTCATGATATGGTTGGAGCATTAGAATTAAATATTTCATGTCCAAATGTTCATTGTGGTGGAATTCAATTTGGTACAAATCCAGATATGGCTGCTCAAGTGACTAGAGAAGTTAAAAAAGTTTCAAAAGTACCTGTATATGTTAAACTTTCTCCTAATGTTACTGATATTGTAGCAATGGCTAAAGCTGTAGAAGAAGCTGGAGCTGATGGTATTACTATGATCAATACATTAATTGGTATGCGTTTTGATTTGAAAACTGGTCGATCAATTATTGCGAATGGTACAGGGGGATATAGTGGACCTGCTATTTTCCCGGTTGCTCTTAGAATGGTACATCAAGTCAGTCAAGCTGTAGATATTCCTGTTATAGGAATGGGTGGAGTAAGTTCTGGAAGAGATGCTATTGAAATGATGATTGCTGGAGCAAGTGCAGTTGCAGTTGGTTGTCAAAATTTAGTTGATCCTTTCGCTTGTCAAAAAATCATTGAAGAAATGAATGAAATTTTAGACTCTATGGGTATTGACGATGTTAATGACATTATAGGACTTTCACATAAATATTAAATATGTTGAGTAAATCAACATATTTTTGTTATAATACGTATGGTGATAAAATGAAAAAACTATTAACAATATGTTTAACGATTATTTTATTAAGTGGTTGTCAACCACAATATAAACTTTACACATATTCATTTATAGGTCCATTTGATACAGTAAGTGAATATATGTCATATGCTAAAAGTCAAGATGAATTTAATAAACAGTGCCAATATGTTGAAAAACAATTAACTTATTATGATCATTTATTTGATAAATATACAACTTATAATAATATAAATAATATTGCAACAATAAATCAAAATGCTGGTAAAAATGAAATTAAGGTAGAAGATCCTTTGATTGATTTGTTATCATTAAGCATTGAAAGAAATCAAAAAATTTCTTCTAAAGTGAATATTGGTTTTGGAAGTGTCATTGATATTTGGCATGAATATAGAGAAAAAGCTCAACAAAATAATGGGATAGGAAAAATTCCTTCAAATAAACAATTACAAGAAGCTAATCAGCATACTCAAATTGAAAATATACATATTGATAAAATAAAGAAAACGGTGTATATTGATGATAAACACATGACTATTGATGTAGGAGCTGTTGCTAAGGGATATGCAATTGAACTTATTAAAGATGAACTTATTGGAAAGGGAATTGATAACTTTTTACTTAGCGGTGGAGGAAATGTTGTGAGTCATGGAGAAAGGAAAATAGAAAAAGATGGAGAGTTATATTTAAAAGAATGTCGTAATCAATATTGTGTGGGTATTGAATCTCCTAAAGATGGAAATTATTCTCAAAATGATTATGAAGCTATTTTGATTGCTCATGGTAAGTCTATTGTGACAAGTGGTGATTACCAAAGATTTTATAAGGATCAAAAGGGAGTTAAATATCATCATTTGATTAGTCCTGATACATTATTTCCTGCTATTTATTTTAGAAGTGTGAGTGTTGTTTGTGAAGATAGTGGAGTAGCTGATTTTTTAAGTTCTGCCTTGTTTTTAACAGAATATGAAGAAGGATTAAAATTAGTTGAATCATTAGAAGGAGTAGAAGCAATTTGGCTTTTAGATGATGGAAAAATAAGAATGTCTAGTGGACTAAAGGATAATGAAGAAATTTATGTTATTGAAAAAGAAAGATTAAAGTAGGAGGAATAGTTATGAAAATGGAATTTAAACCAAGTGGTGTTTGTTCAAGAAAAATTGATATTGAAGTGAATGATGAAGGAATTGTAGAAAGTGTTCAATTTAGCGGAGGATGTTCTGGTAATACACAAGGTGTAGCGTTACTTTGTAAAGATATGAAAAAAGAAGAGGTTATTGCTAGGCTTGAAGGTGTAAGATGTGGAATGAAGGCAACTTCTTGTCCAGATCAATTAGCAAAAGCATTAAAACAAATTTAAGGATGAATTGATTTCATCCTTTTTTCATATAATAATTGAGGTGTTTTCAATGATGGTACAACAAATCAAAAAAATGCAGTTATTATGTGGAATATGTTTATTATTACAACTTGTTTGTTTTCAATGGATCATTCCATTTCATTTGTTTTCAGTATTAATTAGTTTAATTATTATTATCAATCAAAAGTGGTTTAAAGTTATTCAAGTTCAATATCATTTTTATCTTATTGGACTTTATTTTTTTCGTTTATGGGTATTAAGTTTAAGTGGTATTTATATTCTTGAATTGATATATGTCGTTTTTGCTCTTTATATTTCTATTATGTTAATTCTTTTTTCTTTTCACTGTATATTATAATTTAAATTTTTGGTATAATATAAAGAAAAGGTGGTGATTTCATGTTTGGACATTTACAAATATATAGTTGTTATTCATTTCAAAGAAGTACAGTCATGATTAATGATCTTATTGAAGAAGCAAAAAAGAAAAATCTTAAATATTTAACTCTAACCGATAAAGATAATATGTATGCCATAATGCAGTTTTCTAAAGAATGCATAAAAAATGATATTACTCCTTTATTTGGGGTAGAAGCAAGTATAATGATAGAACATGAAATCTATCCATTTATTTTAATTGCGAAAGATGATATAGGATATTTTTCTTTGGTAAAGATAGTGAGCGATATCAATTTAAGTGAGAAAAAGAGTATTGAACTTGAAAGTCTTATTGAGCATATGCCACATATCTATGTTATTTCTGCTTGTAATAGTGGACTTATAGAAAGATTGATTGTAAAAGAAATGGAAGAACAAGCAGAAAAATATATTCGTTATTTTAAAGAAATATTTTCAGATAATTATTATATTATGATTCAAAATCATCATTTACAAATGCAAAAACATTTTAATGCAAGAATGATTTCTCTTGCAAAATATTTAAAAGTTAAAATCATTTGTTCTAATGAAGTAAGATATTTAAGACCATCAGATGCCTTGGCTGTTGATTTATTAGAAGCTTCTGCTTCAAATGTTCAATTAGAATATCAACATGAACCAATAACAAAAGAAAAATATTTAAAAAGCGAAGAAGAGATGTCTGAATTGTTTGATAAAGAAATTATCGAAGAAACAAGAAAAGTTATGCAAAGTTGTAAAGTCACAATACCTTTACATAATATGCATTTACCTAAATTTCCAGTTCCTCATAAAGGAGGTGCCGATGCTTATTTAAGAAGTTTATGTAAAGTGGGACTTACAAAAAGATTTAAAAATAAAAACATTCCATCTAATTATATTCAAAGATTAAAATATGAATTATCAGTTATTCATAAAATGGGCTTTGATGATTATTTTTTAATTGTATGGGATTATGTAAGATACGCAAAAGTTAATCATATCTTAGTAGGCCCAGGAAGGGGAAGCGCAGCTGGTAGTTTGGTAGCTTATGTACTAGGAATCACAAATGTTGATCCAATTGAATATGATTTATTGTTTGAACGTTTCTTGAATCCTGAACGTATTTCTATGCCTGATATAGATATTGATTTTCAAGATGATCGTAGAGATGAAGTTGTTCAATATGTCATGGATAAATATGGACAAGAACATGCTGCTCAAATTGTAACGTTTTCTACATATGGACCAAGAGTCGCAATTAAAGATATAGGAAAAGTAATGGGGATACCTTTACCAAGACTAGAACTGATTGCGAAAATGGTTCCTACTGGATATAAGAATAAAAAAACAATTACTGAAGTTTATCATAGTTCTGCTCAATTTCAAGGACTTATTCAAAAAGATATGACTTTAAGAAAAATCATTTCTTCAATGAGTATTATTGAACATTTACCAAGAAATATCTCTACTCATGCAGCAGGTGTTATTTTATCGAATGAACGTTTAGATAGTATTGTACCTTTGGTTTATGGACCATCACAACGATTAATGTCTCAATACTCTAAGGATTATATAGAAGAAGCTGGGCTTTTGAAAATGGATTTTTTAGGGTTAAAAAATTTAACTATGTTAGATTATATATGTAAGGATATAAAGGAATATTCTAAAATCAATTTATCTTTAAACGAATTACCTTTAGATGATAAAAAGACATATCAATTAATTTCAAAAGCTGATACATATGGAGTTTTTCAATTAGAATCTCAAGGTATGCGTAATTTATTATTAAAATTAAAACCGAGATGCTTTGATGATATTGTTGCGGCAATTGCTTTATTTAGACCTGGTCCTATGGAAAATATTCCAGCCTATTTAAAAAGAAGAGAAGGCAAGGAAGAAATTACATATTTGATTGATGAATTAAAACCTATTTTAAAATCAACTTATGGAATTATGGTTTATCAAGAACAAGTTATGATGATTGCTCAACAAATTGCAGGATTCTCTTTAGGAAAGGCAGATTTATTTAGAAAAGCAATATCAAAGAAACAGGGAAGTTTAATGATTTCAATGAAAGAAGATTTTATTGAGGGATGTATAAAGAATGGTTTTTCTAAGGATAAGTCTATTGAATTATTTCAATTGATAGAAAAATTTGCGGATTACGGTTTTAATAAATCTCATAGTGTTGCTTATGGGATTGTGGCTTATCAATTAGCTTATTTAAAAGCTAATTATCCTCTTTATTTCTTTGCTTCTATTTTATCTAATGAGCAATCAAGTGATTATAGTAAAATACATTGTATTCAAGAAGCAAGGCGTTATGGAGTGAAAATCTTAACACCTTCAATCAATTATTCATCACAACGTTTTTTAGTTGAAGATGGTCATATTAGATATTCATTGACTGCTATTAAAAATGTTGGATATGCAGGTTATAAAGAAATAGAAGAAGAAAGAAAAAAAGGTTTATTTAAAGATATTTATGATTTTTTTACAAGAACTGTTCATTGTAGATTAACGACAAAAATGATAGAATCATTAATAGATGCTGGAGCATTTGATGAGTTTAAAATGAATAGAGCAACCCTAAAGAAACATCTAAAAACAATTATGGATTATGCTCAGTTAAGACCATCACTTATTTTAGATGAAGAACCTCTACTCACAACTATTAAAGAAGATATGATGATCAAGCTTGAAAATGAGAAAAAAGTATTAGGATTATATCTTTCGATGCATCCTATTGAACTCATTAAACAAAAAGTCAATGTGCCAATTGTTAATATATATACATTAGATCATTATGTAAATAAACAAGTTTATATTGTTGTTCAAATACAACGTGTTAAGAATATAACTGATCGAAAAGGGAATGAAATGTGTTTTATTGAAGGTATTGATGAAACAGGAAGTGTTGATGGTGTTGTTTTTGCCTCAGTATTTAAAAGTATAGCTTTAGCCTTGAAAAAGGGTAATATATGTTTATTATATGGAAATGTAGATTATAAAGATAAACTCTCTTTGATTATTAAGAAAGCAGATGTTTTAAAGTAAGGAGAAAAGTATGAAAGAATTAATATTAATTGATGGAAATTATTGGTTATTTAGTTCCTATTATGCAACGGCAGCAATGGGCAATTTAATGGTCAATAAAGATGGAATACCGACAAATGCAGTCTTTGGCTTTGCGAATAGATTAGAAAGTGTTATGAAAAAGAATCCTAATGCTATTTTAGTTGCCTTTGATGCAAAAGGAAAAACATTTAGAAGTGAAATGATGGAAGATTATAAAGGAACAAGAAAAGAAACACCTGAAGAATTAAAATGTCAGTTTTCTATTGTTAGAGAATTTTTAGAGGCTTATAATATTCCTCACTATGAGTTAGAAGGATATGAAGGTGATGATGTTATTGGAACAATTGCATCAAAAGCAAGTCAAAATGGTTATCAAGTTTCTATTATGACAGGTGATAAAGATATGATGCAACTTGTAAGTGATCATGTCTATGTTTATAAAAGAAATACAAGAACAAAGAGTGATGATATTATTACTCCTCAAACATTAAAAGAAAAATATAATTTAAAACCAGATCAAATTAGGGATTTGCTTGGATTAATGGGAGATAGTGCAGATAATATTCCTGGAATTAAAGGTGTTGGTGAAAAAACAGCTTTAAAACTTTTAGAAAAATATGATTCTATAGAAAATCTTGATCTTCATAAAGATGAAATCAAAGGAAAAATGGGAGAAAAGATAAGAGAAAATATTGATATGGGACTAAAATCAAAAGAAATTGCAACCATATTAACAGATATTCCTCTTACAATTGATATAGAAGATTGTGAATTTAAAGGTTATGATTTTAATTCTTTAAAAGATTTTTATAGTAAATATGATATGAATTCTTTATTAAAAAGAATGACTATTAATACTCCTTCAAAACATGAAGATATTCATTTTGATATTGTAGAAAAAATACCTGAAATTAGTGAAGGAAGTGCAGTTGTTGCAGGATTATATGGAAATAACTATCATAAAGCTATTATTTTGGGTTATGCGATTTATAATAAAAATCAAAGTCTTTTTATAAGTATGGAGAATGCTTTAAAAGATGAAAATTTTATTCAATATTTAAAAAATGAAAAATTAAAGAAATATAGTTATAATATTAAAAGTCAAATATTAGCATCCAAATGGAATGGAATAGAAATCAAAGGTATGAATTTTGATTTACAACTAGCAACTTATATTTTAAATCCAAGTTTAAAAGATGAAATTAAATATATTTGTGAGTATTATGATTATGAGAATATTCAATATGAAGAAGAAGTATATGGAAAAGGTGCTAAAAAGCATATTCCAGAAGAGAGTGTTTATGCTTTATATATAGTTGCTCAAGCAAAAGCAATCTATGAATTAAAAGATAAAGCTATTGAAAAACTTCAAAAAGAAGAGCAATATGATTTATATGAGAATATAGAATTACCAATTACATATATTCTTGCAGATATGGAATATCAAGGGGCTAAAATAGATGTTGATATTCTTCAAACATTAGATAAAGAATTTAATGAAGAAATTCAAACTATAGAAGAAGATATCTATACTTTAGCTGGCGAAAAGTTTAATATTGCTTCTCCTAAACAACTTGGAGAAATACTTTTTGTAAAATTAGGATTACCTAATGCGAAAAAAACAAAAAACGGATATTCAACAAGCCAAGATATATTGGAAAAGATTGAAGAGATACATCCAATTGTACCTTTGATTCAACGTTATCGCTTATTAACAAAATTATCAAGTACATATTTAAAAGGATTACAAGAACAAACATTCCCTGATGGAAAGATACACACAATCTTTAATCAAGCTTTGACTCAAACAGGTAGATTATCATCAATTGAACCAAATCTTCAAAATATTCCTGTTAAACAAAATGAGGGGAAATTAATTAGAAAGGCATTTGTAGCAAGTTATGATTATCTCGTTTCTTTCGATTATTCACAAATAGAACTTCGTATTTTAGCTCATCTCGCAAATGTACAGTCATTATTAGAGGCATTTAATCAAGAAAAAGATATTCATACTCATACAGCTGCATTGATTTTTAATGTGGATGATGTACAAGTTACAAGTGATATGAGAAGAAAAGCTAAAGCAATTAACTTTGGAATTATTTATGGTATGGGTGAATTTAGATTATCTAAGGAGATTGGTGTAAGTATTAAAGAGGCAAAAGGATTTATTGAAAATTATTTTGATCAATATCCAGAAATTCATGGTTTCATGGATAGTATTATAGAATCTTGTAAAGAAAAGGGATATGTTTCTACATTGTTAAATAGAAAAAGATATATTCCAACAATTAACGATAAAAATTATATAGTCAGAGAACAAGCTAAGAGATTTGCTATGAATTCTCCAATTCAAGGAAGTGGGGCAGATATCTTAAAGCTTGCGATGATACATATAGATAAGAAGATGAAAGATAAACAGTTAAAATCAAAAATGATATTACAAGTTCATGATGAATTGATTTTTGATGTTTATAAAGATGAATTAGATGTAATGATGAAACTTGTTAAAGAAGAAATGGAAAATGCGTTTTTAATGAATGTTAAATTAGAAGCAGAAGGGGCTTATGCTTCTAATTGGTATGATTTAAAATAGGAGGATATATGCCAGAATTACCAGAAGTTGAAACGGTTAGACAAACATTGAAAAATTTTATTTTAGATGAATATATTGAAAGTGTTGAAGTTCTTTATCCTAAAATTATTGATGGAGATCATAATGAATTTATTCAAAAAGTGACCCATAGTACTTTTAAGGATATAAAGAGATATGGTAAATATTTGATATTTGTATTAGATCATTGTCTATTTCTTTCTCATTTAAGAATGGAAGGAAAATATAATATTGTTGATTCTTCTTTAGAGGTGAGTAAACATACCCATGTTATTTTTCATTTGTCCAATCATAAAGATCTAAGATATATAGATACAAGAAAATTTGGTAGAATGAAGATTGTTGGTGAAGATTATTTATATCAATCACCTTTAAATAAGTTAGGGAAAGAACCTTTTGATATTAGTGAGGATGAATTATATGAAAAATTACATCATTCTTCTTTATCAATTAAAACAGCTTTATTAGATCAATCAATTATGTGTGGAATAGGAAATATTTATGCGAATGAAATATGTTTTGCAATGAAGATTCATCCTCATACAAGAGTCAATCGACTATCTAAAAAAAGAATTAAACAATTAAAGGAAGTGAGTATTGATATATTAAATCATGCCATTAGTCAAGGTGGTACGACTATTCATTCATTTGATGCGAATGGTATTCATGGTTTATTTCAAATACAATTAAATGTTCATCATCAAAAGACTTGTCCTTTATGTCAAGGATTGATTACAAAAGAAATGTATAAGGGTAGAGGGACATATTATTGCAAAAATTGTCAAAAAAAGAGATATTAAATTATATCAAGGAGTTTAGAAAATGAGATTTGTGGTAGGAATTACTGGTTCAATAGCAGTAGGGAAAAGCAGTGTTACAAATTATTTAAGAAGTAAAGGATATAAGGTTGTAGATGCTGATGAGATAACTCATCGCTCATATCAAAAAGGAACAAAATGTTATTATCAGATTATTGAGAATTTTGATTGTTTAGATCAAAATGAAGAAATAGATAGAAAATGTTTAGGAAATATTATTTTTTCCCATCAAGAAAAAAAGAAATTACTTGAGAGTATTGTTCATCCTTATGTTATTGAATGTATTCAAAAAGAAATAAATCAAAGTTCTGGATTGATTTTTTTAGATATTCCATTGTTATATGAAATATCATTAGAATATTTATGTGATAAAATTATTGTTGTTTATGTTGATGAAAAAACTCAATTAAAAAGATTGATGGAAAGAAATCATATTTTAGAGAAAGAAGCTCAAAAATTAATTAATAGTCAAATATCTATTGAAATAAAGAAGTTATTAGCCGATTATGTTATTGACAATCGATTTTCTTTTGATAAACTATATCAAAACATTGATAGAGAATTAGAGGTGATAAAAAATGAAGCTGTATTTAAGTGATAATTATAAAATTGAAATTCACTATCCTATTGATGAAACTTCTGTTGATGCACTTTATCTTTTATATCAGCCTATTATTGGTTCTCATGCCCTTAATCTATATATGACATTAATGAGTGAAGGGAAAAGAATGACTCGTTATATTCAGCCATGTTCTTTTTCAAGATTAATTTCTATGATGACTTTAAGTTTAGTAGATATAGAAAAATATATTAAAGTATTAGAAGGGATTGGGTTGTTAAGAACATTTGTAAAGCATGTTGATCAACAAACATTTTATTTATTTGTGATTCAATCACCTTTATCATTACCAGCTTTTTTTAAGAATCGTTTACTACAAACATTATTATATGAAGCATTAGGACAAAATGATTTTGATAAGACAAAAGCTTATTTTAAATTATCTATGGAAAATAAAGAGAATTATGAAGAAATGACTGCATCATTTCATGATGTTTTTCAAGTTGATTTAAAAAAGAGTCAAGGAAAAGTTTTAAAAATAAGTGATGAATATAAAAATAAAAAAACAAATGATATTGAGTTAGATTATGATTTAGATTTGTTTTACCAAGAATTAAAAAATTATCAAATTCCTAAATCTATTATTAATGAGGAAGATGAAAAGATAATTATTCAATATGCACTTGTTTATTCTATTGATGTCTTATCAATGGTTTCAATAGTTAAAGATTCAATTGTAAAAAAACATTTAGATTATGATATTTTAAAATCAAATGTATTAAAATTTCATGAAGTGAATTCATCTTCTCAATTAACAGAAGTTTATTTAAAACAACCAGTCCAATATAAAATCAATGATAATAATCATTCAGCACTTATTCAACATCTTCATTATTTAGAAAATATTTCTCCTTATGAATTATTAAAGAGAAAACAAGGTGGTAAAGAACCTGTTTTTCATGATTTAAGGATTGTTGAAACATTAATGGTACAATTAGGATTAAAGCCAGGTGTGATTAATGTTTTAATTGAATATGTATTAAATACAAATCATAATCGTTTATCTAGATCATATTGTGAAGCAATTGGGTCTTCATGGGCAAGGAAGAATATTATTAATGTTAAACAGGCTTATGAAGAGGCAATAAAAAATAAAGAAGATATTATTGAGGATGAAGTTGTAGTAGAAGAAAACAATAGTGAAGAGTTTATGAGTCTATTAAATGAATTAAAGGAGGGTAAATTATGATAAAGGTGTCAGATGTTATTCATATTAAAGGGATGGATGAAAAGAAGAGGGAAAGCTTATATGAATTATCTAAAGATAAATATATAAAAGCTTTTTTAAAGGAATATCATTTACCTGAAAGTTCTTTAAATGATTATTGGATTGAATTTTTAGATTATCGAGATGATAGAAAGTTATGTGAAAACTGTACTGGTTTAAAGCAATGTTCTAAAGAAAATAAAGGAATTGTAAAAGAGTTAGAGTTTATTGATAATGATATTAGTTTATCTATGATGAATTGTGATTTTTATTTAAAGTCACAAGATGTATTAAATCATTTTGTTTTAAAACATGGTATTAAGGATGATTTATTACTCACTAATTTAGAAACTTTAATATCAAAAAAACAAATTAGCCAAAAAGGACAAAGTGCTTTTGTAGAAATTATGAAATATATTAAAGAACCAACAAAAAAAGGATTGTTTTTTCATAGTGAAAACTCAAATAATGAAAAAACAATTTTGATGGCAGCTTTAATGAATGCTCTAGCAAAGAAAGGAAATACGATTGGTTTTGTGCATTTTCCTACATATTTAGCTGATTTAAAGGCAAGTTTTCAATCTGAAGAGAAAAGAATCAATTGGTCTGATTTAATGGATTTACCTTATTTAGTATTAGATAGTATTGGAGAAGAAAGTGTGACTTCTTATTCAAGAGATGAAGTTTTATCAACAATATTATCATATAGAGCTTTAAATGGATTACCAACTTTTTTTACAAGTTTTTATGGGTTTAAAGATTTACAAAAGGTTTATACTACTAAAAAAGGTGATGAAATCAAAGCAAAAACAGTGATTTTAAAGATAAAATCACTTACAAAAGAAGTTATTTTAGATTAAGAATTTACAATATATAAAAACAATATAGGAAATAAACTATAGATTAAGTTTAATTCTTATGATAGAATAATGATATAAATGTAACATTTTATAGAGAGGTGAAAAAAATGGTTAAATGTATTGGGATTTTAACATCTGGTGGAGATGCGCCAGGTATGAATGCAGCGATAAGAGCTGTGACTAGAACTTGCTTAAATAATGGAATTGAAATTTATGGAGTAAGATTAGGTTATAAAGGACTACATGATGGTGAATTTATTAAGTTTGATAGTCATAGTACACGTAATATCATCAATATTGGTGGTACATTCTTAAAATCTGCACGTTTTCCAGAATTTAAAGATGTTAAAGTTCGTGAAGAAGCTATTGAACAAATGAAAAAAGTAGGAATTGAAGCATTAGTTGTTATTGGGGGAGATGGTAGCTACAATGGTGCGTTAAAACTTACAGAAATGGGTGTGAATTGTATTGGAATACCTGGTACAATTGATAATGATATTCCAGATACTGATTTTACAGTTGGTTTTGATACAGCCTTAAATACTATTGTTGATGCTCTTGATAAATTAAGAGATACATCAAGTTCTCATCAAAGATGTACAATTCTTGAAGTTATGGGAAGAAGATGTGGAGATTTAGCTTTATATGCAGGTCTTGCTTGTGGGGCAGAAATGATTATCACTAGTGAAACTGGTTTTGATGAAGAAGAAGTGATTCAAACATTAAAGAAATCAAAAGCCGGAGATAAGAAACATGCGATCGTTGTTATTACTGAACATATTACTGATGTTCATGAATTAGCAAAACGAGTTGAAACAGCAACTGGTTTTGAAACTCGTGCAAATGTATTAGGACATATGCAAAGAGGTGGAAGACCTTCAGCTCAAGATCGTGTGTTAGCTTCACGTATGGGAGTCCATGCTGTAGAACTTCTTATGGAAGGAAAAGGTGGACTTTGCATGAGCAAAGTAAAAGGTGAAATTGTTGGTTTACCAATTGAAGAGGTATTAAGCCATAAACGTCAAATTAATGAGGCTATTTACGAAGATGTATTAACTCTTCGTTAATATAAAATAGGGTGAGATTGTCATTATGACAAATCAATAGGAGATAGGTATGAGAGAACAAAAAAAGAAAACAAAAATTGTTTGTACTATTGGACCAGCTTCTGAAAGTAGAGAAATGTTAAAAAAACTTGTAAAAGCTGGTATGAATGTTATGCGTTGTAATTTTTCTCATGGAGATCATGAGGAGCATGCAAAAAAAATGCATACAATGCGTGAAGTCAATGCGGAGCTTGGAACGAATGTTTCAATCTTATTAGATACAAAGGGTCCAGAGATTCGTACTGGGGATTTCGTTGATGGTTCAACTCAATTTAAAAAAGGACAAGTTTCTGTTATTTGCAAAGAAGATATAGTAGGAACTGCTGATCGTTTTACAATCACATATAAAGATTTATATAAAGATGTTAAACCTGGTGGTTTTATATTAGTTAATGATGGACAAGTTGAATTATTAGTTGATCACGTTGAGGGTAGTGACATTGTTTGTGTTTGTGCAAATGATGGTATTGTAAAAAATAAACGTGGAATCAATGTTCCAGGTATTGAATTAGGTTTTGATTTTGTATCAGAACGTGATCGTTCAGACTTAGAATTTGGTTGTGAACAAGATGTTAATTTTATTGCAGCATCATTTGTTCGTCGTCCTCAAGATGTATTAGATGTAAAGAAAATTTTAATTGAATGTGGAAAACCTGATATTCAAATTATCGCTAAAATTGAAAATAGTGAAGGTGTAGAGAAAATTGATGATATTATTAAAGTTGCTGATGGTATCATGGTAGCAAGAGGAGATTTAGGTGTTGAGGTTCCAGCTGAAGATGTTCCTTTAATTCAAAAAGAAATTATTCGAAAATGTAATATTGCAGGAAAAGTTGTTATTACTGCAACACAAATGCTAGAATCAATGCAAGAAAATCCTAGACCAACTCGTGCAGAAGTTAGTGATGTTGCGAATGCTATTTATGATGGTACTGATGCCATTATGTTATCAGGAGAATCTGCACAAGGTAAGTATCCTGAAGAGGCTGTCCTTACAATGAATAAGATTGCTATTAAAACTGAATCAACTTTAGATTATGATTCTCTTCATAGAAAAGCTGTAAGAACTGCATTTGGTGATTCTTCAGAAGCTATTTGTATGTCAGTTGCTGAAATTGCGACTAAGTTTAATGTCGCTGCTATTATTGCTTACACAGAATCTGGATTTACAGCTCAGAAGATGTCTAGATATAGACCTGAGTGTCCAGTAATTGCTGCAACTCCAAGGGGAGAAACAATGAGAAGATTAGCTCTTCATTGGGGAGTGACTTCTGTGAAGTGTAAACATTTACCAACTAGTGAAGCATTACTTAAATTTGCTGAAATCATTGCTAAAGAAAATGGTGTTGAACAAGGAGAACAAATTTTAGTTACAGGAGGTACTCCTGGTGTTCCTGGTCAAACTAACTTCTTACAATTATTAGTTGTACGTTAGAAGATAAAACTTAGATATCAAATTATGATATCTGAGTTTTTTTGTTTTGCTATATAATTATATTTGTATTATAATAAATATACTTTAAGGAGGATGAGTTATATGGATCTAAGCCAATTACTTAATAAAAAACAAGCAGAAGCAGCTCAATATTTAAATTCTCATTTAAGAATTATAGCTGGGGCTGGGAGCGGAAAAACAAGAGTGTTAACTTATCGTATTGCTTATCTTATTGAAGATATTGGTATTAATCCTTCTAATATATTGGCTATTACTTTTACAAATAAAGCTGCAAATGAAATGAAAACAAGAGTTCAGAAAATATTAGGATTAGAAGCGTTTGGAAGTGTTATTTGTACGATTCATTCTTTATGTGTACGTATTTTAAGACAAAATATTAGAGTTTTAGGATATCCTTCTTCGTTTATTATCATGGATGAAGAAGATCAAAAATCATTAATTAAAAAGTTATTTAAAGAACATAATATAGATAGTAAAACAATAAGTATCAAAAGTTGTATCAATTATATATCTCAATATAAATGTGCAAGAGTTAATCCTGCAAAAGCAATGCAGTTTGCAGGAGATTATTATGGAGAACAAAGAAAAGCATTTATTTATGAAAAATATGAAGAATATATAAGTGAACATTATATGCTTGATTTTGATGATTTATTATTAAAAACACTTGAAATTTTTGAGAATTATTCTGATATATTAGAACATTGGCAAAAGAAATTTCAGTTTATTCATGTTGATGAATTTCAAGATGTGAGTGAAATTGATTATCAATTAATTCATTATTTATCACAGAAATCAACTCTATGTGTTGTAGGAGATCCAGATCAAACAATCTATTCATTTAGAGGTAGTGATGTGAATTTTATTTTAGATTTTGAAAAAGATTTTAAGAATACAAAAACAATTATTCTTGATCAAAATTATCGTTCTACTCAAAATATTTTAGATATTTCTAATAATTTGATTAGGAAAAACAAAAATAGATTAAATAAGGATTTATATACAGAACTAGAACAAGGAGCAAATATCATTCATTATACTGCTATGAATGATGAGGCAGAAGCTGAGTATATTACAAGTAAAATAGAAAATATGATTGAAACTCATGAAGGTGTTAATTATCATAATTTTGCAATTTTATATCGTGCCAATTATCTATCTCGACCAATAGAACAAAATTTGATTAGAAAACAAATGGATTATAAAATCTTTGGTGGATTAAAATTCTTTAGTCGTAAAGAAATCAAAGATACTTTAAGTTATATTCGATTGATGGTATTAGATGATGATTTATCTTTTGAAAGAATTATTAATGTACCTGCTAGAGGAATTGGTAATAAAACATTAGATAAAATACAATTATGTGCTTTAAATCAAGGAATAAGCTGTTACGAAGCTATTTCTTTATATAGTGATGAAATGCGTTTATCTGCAAAAATAAAAAAAGAATTATCTAGATTTATCAAAGCTATTGAAAAAGCAAAACAATCTACATTATCTTTACCAGAAGTTTTAGAACATTTATTAAATGATGTTGGGTATATGGATATGCTTAAAAATGATCAAGATGAAAATAGAATACAGAATATACACGAACTTCAAAATTCTATTTTAAACTATTGTTCTTCTCATCCTGAAACTGCGAATTTTGAAAGTTATCTACAAGATATTGCTCTATATACTTCTAGCGATGAAGCTACTGACGATGAGTATATTTCACTTATGAGCATTCATATGGCAAAAGGATTAGAGTTTGATTATGTTTTTGTAGTTGGATTAAGTGAAGACACTTTCCCATCTTTCCGTTCTGTAAGTGAAGGTGGAGATGAAGGCTTAGAAGAAGAAAGACGATTAGCCTATGTTGCTTTTACACGTGCTAAAAAGGAATTATATTTGACTGATAGCCAAGGTTTTAGTTATATATCTAAATCTCCTAAAATTACTTCTCGTTTCATTGATGAAATTGGAAGAGATCATATTGAACATATTGGTCATAAATCTAAATTTAAAACAAGTGATTATGTAAGAATAACTCCTACAATTGAAGAGATGATAGGTGATAATCAGGTAAAAGAATGGAAATGTGGAGATTTTGTAGAACATGATGTTTTTGGTAAAGGGGTTGTTGTAAAGGTTGATGGAAAATATATTGATATTGCTTTTTCATCTCCTCATGGTATTAAAACATTAATGTCTAGTCATAAAGCTATTCATAAATTAATGAATTAGAGAGGCTGTAACGAAATAAAATATTAATACAGTCTATCAAAAAAGGACAATGTTG
>CAJTTM010000033.1 GCA_910579135.1 uncultured Erysipelotrichales bacterium
ATGAGAAATATCCAAAGACAGATGGTAACAAATATCCAAAGACAAATGATTCTTCCCAACCAGAATTATTCTTAACAATGATGGTCATGTCAGGACTATACATCACATACTATATGCTTGCATACAGGCGTAGAAGAAAGGAAACAGAGTAAAAGGGGAATTCCCCCTTTTCTCTTTATAAAAACTAAAAAGGGGATTCTGATTTTTCACTGAATCTCCTTTTTTGAGTCTATTTATTTTTATATAGATTTCTATTATTTTCATAATAACTATTTGTTTTTATTATATTCGTTTGATAATTTTTATTAAATATTCCAGAATAAAGCACATCTAAAATATAATGAATAGATTGATTTGAGACATAGTTCGCAATTTTATCAAATCTCTCTTCTTTATTTGGGATGTATAAATGAGCATCAGTTACTTGAACCAGGGTATTATCACTATATTTGGTGATAGAAATGCATGGATAATGTCTTGTTTTAAGATATTTTGTAATATATAAATTATTAAACGATTCACCTGAATATGAAATAAAAATACAACAATCATTTTTGGTTAGTGTATTTAATATATAAATAAAATCATCTCTATTATTAATAATATGAGCTCTTTTGTAGAGTGTTTTCATTTTATATTTAAAATCATAAGTCATAGAAGAAGAGTGTGACATTGCAAAGATATAAATAGAATTAGCCAAAGATAAATATTGAATGGCTTTTATTAAATTATCATGTTGAAAAAGTCTTTCAGTTTCTAAAATAGTTTCTGATAAAAGGGTAGAAATCATGCTTGCAATCTTTTGAATTGAATCCTGTTGAGTAAAGGGGTAATTAGAATCAACATCATCATAAGATAATTCAAGATATGTTTTTTCTTTTTCTATTTTCTCTCTTAAATCTAACCATCCATTACAGCCAAGTTTTTTAGATAATCGAATAACAGTAGAGGCAGAAACAAAAGTATCTTTTGCGATATCATTAGCAGTTAGAGTATGTATGTTGCCTTTATAGTTTAATAAATATTTAGCAACAATTCTTTCATTATGAGACAATTCATTTAAGTTTTTAAGTCTATCTAATATGGAAGTTGTTGCAGCTATGAGAACTGGTATGATCTTAGTTAATGGAGTTCATTTATTGAATGCTAAGAAAAATGTAAGGTTATGTCATTCTTCATTTAAAAGAATGAAAGAATTAACAAGGAACTTGTCAGGAGTTTACTTAGAATGTTCAAATAATGTAGATAAAAACAATAAATTTATGCAAGGTAGAATAGCAACACCAGAAAATGTGAAAAAAGTTTTAGAACTGGGAGCTAACTTCATTGTCTTAGGTGGAAATCCAGGAAGGGGAACAACATTAGATAAAGTCATAGAATCAACGAAAAGAGTAAAAGAAATAGTTGGAGATAAATGTTTGATTATGGCAGGAAAATGGGAAGATGGAGTTATTGAGAAAGTGTTAGGAGATCCTATGGCAGATTATGATGCTAAAGAAATTATAAAACAATTAGTAGAAGTGGGAGCAGATATTATCACATTACCAGCTCCAGGATCAGGACATAGTATCATGGTTGAAGACATAAGGGAACTTGTAAGATATGCGCATTCTTTAGGAGCTGCAACATTATGTTTTTTAGATAGTTCGGTAGAAGGAGCAGAAGAAGAAACGATAAGAGCAATATCATTGATGATGAAACAAACAGTAGCAGATATACATGCGATAGGAGACGCGGGATATCCAGGTATGCCTATTCCTGAAAATATATATGCTATGTCAGTAGCGATAAGAGGAAGACGTTTTACATTACAGAGAATGGCAGGACGTTGTAGAGAGAAAAAAGATAATTTTGATGTATTAGAAATTGAATAATAAAAGATGATATTGTTTTTCTTTTGATATTAAAAAGTTATTCAAATAAATGGATAAGATTTAAAGCTAAAAGAGTAATTAATCTTCTAAATTATTATAAATAAAAAAGAATTAGTTTATTAGACTAATTCCTTTTTTATATATTCATAATAAAAAATATAATAATAATATGCATTAATAACATGAGAGGAACTCCTATTGTAAAATAGTTTACTTTTGTCTTATGTTTAAAAGTATACATTCCAATTAATGCACCAAGTGAACCACCTATAAATGATAAAGAAAGCAATGTTGTGATTTTTATTCTATATTGATGTGATATAGCTTTTATTTTATCAATACCAAAAACAATAAATGTAATAATATTTATAGTAATTAAATAAATACTGAATAATTGATGATAATATAAGAAAGCATAAACATTTAAGGTTATTTCTTTTTGATAAAAATCTTTTAATATAAAAAGAATGATTGTTTCAATTACAAAAGAACATAAAACAAAAACTCTTGATAACATATTATCTTTTTGAATCTTATCTTTAGTCATAATCATTCCAATAATAATGCCAAAACTTCCAAAAAACAAAGAAATAAGAGATAGTAAAATATCAATAAGTTTAACTTTAATATGACTATTAATAATAAATAGAATCAAGCCTACTATATTAATACCAATTAAATAATAATTAAAATATCTCATTATATCACCTCAAAAACAATTATGATTATAACATAATTAAAAATGGATTTAGTATGCGTTTTAGTTATACTTGTCTGTGATAATGGTATTGTACTTTTTAAAATAGGGTTGTTAAAATATAAGTGTCAAAAGAAGAAAGAGGGTAATATAAATGAAAACATGGTTAATTACAGGATGTTCAAGTGGAATTGGAAAAGGAATTGCGAAAGCAGTATTAAAAAGTGGAGATCAAGCAGTTGTTACTGCAAGAAATAAGGATAAAGTGAAAGATATTGTGGATCAATACCCAGATACAGCTCTAGCAGTTTCGTTAGATGTTTGTAGTAAAGAAAGTATTCAAAATGCAGTCAAAGAAGCTAATGAGAAATTTGGGACTATTGATGTCTTAGTTAATAATGCTGGATATGGATATCGTAGTGCCGTTGAAGAGGGTGAAATTGAAGCAGTTAATACACTATTTCAAACTAATTTATTTGGACCTATCGAATTGATAAAAGAAGTTTTGCCAGCAATGAGATCTCAAAAATCAGGTGCTATTCTTAATGTAACTTCAATCGCAGCTGCAAGAAGTGCAGTAGGTTCAGGATACTATGCTTCAAGTAAAGCGGCTTTAGAATTATTAACAAATGGATTAATGAAGGAATTAGCACCATTAGGAATCAAAGCAATAGTTGTACAACCAGGAGCATTTAGAACAAGATTCTATGATGAAGAATCATTACAAGGTACGACTTCAACAATTGGAGATTATGAAAGTACAGTAGGAAAATCAAGGCCTGGTCATTTTGAAAATAAACATCAACAAGCAGGAGATCCAGATAAAGCTGGTGAAATTATTGTTGAAGTTGTTAATGGGGATGAATATCCAGAAATATTAACATTAGGAAAAGATGCTGTTACAGCGGTTAAATCAACATTAGAAGCTAAAATTGCAGAATTAGATAAATGGGCAGAAGTTTCTGCGAAAGCAGATTATGAATAATAAAGGAGAAAAGAAAATGAAAAGAGTACAACTTGGAAAAACTGATATGTATGTTAATGCTATTGGACTTGGATGTATGGGATTATCACATGCAAGTGGAGTTCCAACACCAAAGGAAGAAGCAATAAAAATATTAAGAGCAGCACATGATATTGGATATGATTTTTATGATACTGCTGAATGTTATACAGGAGTTAATCCTGATGGAACAATTAACTATAATGAAGAAGTTGTAGGTGAAGCAATTAAACCATTTAGAGAAGATATTATTTTATGTACTAAGTTTGGAGTTACACATAAAGGAGATCATTTGGAATTTGATAGTTCACCTGAAAAAATTAGAAGTTCTTTAGAGGGATCATTAAAAAGATTACAAACAGATTATGTAGATATTTATTACCAACATAGAATGGATCCAAAAGTCGAACCAGAAATTGTAGCTAATGTAATGAAAGAATTAATTGAAGAAGGAAAAATTAAAGCTTGGGGAATTTCAGAAGCAAGTGAAGATTACCTAAGAAGAGCACATGCAGTATGCCCGGTTACAGTTATTGAGAATAGATATTCAATGATGGCAAGATGGCATGAAAATTTAATGCCAGTATGTCAAGAATTAGGGATCACATATGTTGCCTTTTCACCAATGGCTAATGGTGCCTTAACTGGAGCTTATCAATCAAAGAAAGATTTTGGAACTGGAGAACAAGACTTTAGACCAAGTATGCCCCAATATAGTGATGAAGGAATCAAGAAAACAAATGAACTATTAGAAGTTGTTAATGTTATTGGAGAAAAACATCAAGCAACAAGTGCGCAAATGTCATTAGCATGGATGATTAATAAATATGATTTCATTATTCCAATTCCAGGATCAAGAAAAATCGAAAGATTAAAATCTAATTTTGAATCTGGAAATGTAGAATTAAGCCAAGATGAAATTAAAACTATAGATGATAAATTGGATACAATGGACTTTAAAGTATTTGGTGGACACTAAAAATTAGAAGGATCAAATGATTCTTCTAATTTTTTTATGTTTATTATTTATTTTTTATATCTTTTCCGTTACTTTGAATAACTCTTTTATACCATTCAAAAGACTTTTTCTTATAACGTTTCATATCTTTTAAATCTTTATCATCTCTATTTACATAAATAGTTCCATAACGCTTACCCATTTCACCTTGAGAAGATAAAATATCAATAGGACCCCACATTAAGTATCCTCTACAATCAACGCCTTCATCAATTGCAAGACCTATTTGTTCAATATGATCTCTCATATAATTAATACGCTCATCATCAATAACAGTACCATCAATCAATTCATCTCTCATACCAAAACCATTTTCAACAACCATAACTGGTAAACGATATTTAGCATAAATATTTCTTAAACCAATACGTAAGCTTAATGGATCAATTTGCCAGCCCCATTCACTCGCTTTTAAATAAGGATTAACAGCAGCTTTTGCATTACCATTCATATCTAAACTTAACCTACCAGCAGAAGCAACTGTAGAGAAGTAATAAGATAAAGATAACCAATCACATTTATTATTCTTTAATAACTCTAAATCACCAAGTAGTATATCAGGCATTTTATTTTCATTTTTCATCTTTGCTAACATATAAGAAGAATATTTACCATAAGTAAACATTTCAAAATACATATCAGTAACAGCCATTTGATTTAATGCTTCTAACTCATCTTCTGGATTACAAGTAGCAGCATAATGAGGGATATAAATAACCATTCCTAAAACAATAGCATCTTTAATTGTATGTACTTTTTCAACAACTTTCGCATGTGCAACAAAAGTATTATGAACTAATTGATTGACAAATAGTTGTTCATCTACACCTTTTGGACAGACAGCTCCATAAGCAATTTTCTTACTTCCAATTAGTCCAATAGAGTTTTGTTCATTAAAAGAAATCCATTTCTTTACACGATCTCCATAACGATCAATCATTTTATAAGCAAAATCAACAAATAAATCAACTACCTTACGACTATAAAAACCATTATATTTTTCATATAATACTTGAGGCATTTCAAAATGATATAAAGAACACATTGGCTCCATTCCATGAGCAATCATACTATCAATAAAGCGATCATAGAAAGCCATTCCTTCTTCACTATAATGTTCTCCATCTGGACAAACACGTGACCAATCAATTGAAAAACGATAACTTGTAAATCCCATTTCTTCAAATAAAGCAAAATCTTCTTCATAACGATGAAATTCATCTATACCATCTTTAAAATCAGAATGTTCTGGCTTTGGAAATAAATCACATACTGCTGGAGATTTTCCACATTCAGTATATCCACCTTCGCTTTGATGAGCAGTTACAGCTCCTCCCCATAAAAAACCATCTTTAAATGACATTATATTGTCCTCCTTCTATTTCATAAATATATTATATATAATAAAAATAAAAAATGAAATGTAATTGACTTAAGTTATAATGTCGTTTCATAAAAACTATAAAAATGATATAATGATGAAAATAAGTTTTGTTTTCTTAACACAATGTTTATATATATTATACATAAATATGTTTTTTATAAGAAAAAAAAATGATATTATAAAAATAATAATGAAAGGAAAGTATAAATATGAATGAACGTATATATGTAATAGAAGATGATTTAAACATTCAAGAAATTATAAAATTATCATTAGAAACAAGTGGATATCAAGTGACTTTATTTGATAATGCAATAGAAGCCATTGATAAAATTAAAGAATATGAACCAAGTCTTGCTATTTTTGATGTCATGCTTCCTAAAATGGATGGAATTACTGCTATTAAAAAGATTAGAGAAGTTAATAAAACATTACCAATATTAATATTAAGTGCAAAAGATAGAGAAATAGATAAAGTTAATGGATTAGATAATGGTTGTGATGATTATATGACAAAACCATTTGGAGTTTTAGAATTATGCGCAAGAGTTCGCTCATTGCTTAGAAGAACTAATCCAAAATCTAGT
Organism: uncultured Erysipelotrichales bacterium; assembly: GCA_910579135.1. GTDB lineage: Bacteria > Bacillota_I > Bacilli_A > Erysipelotrichales > Coprobacillaceae > MGBC113645. Next base: position 6,564 of record CAJTTM010000033.1, read on the forward strand.
ATTATTGAAACGCCTACATTAAAAATAGATAAATCAAAACACATATTTAAGCAAAATGACAAAAAGATAGATTTAACTCATAAAGAATATCAATTATTATTATATCTTATTGAAAATAAAGAACGTGTCGTAGAAAGAGAAGAGTTATTAAATACGATATGGGGATATGACTTTATAGGAGAATCAAGAGCATTGGATGTTCATATAAGATCTCTTAGAAGTAAACTTGGAGATGATGGAAATCATTATATTCAAACAATACGTTCTGTAGGTTATCGTTTTATAGAAATGAGAGAAGATAATGATGACTAAGACTATATCTAGATATTTTATTACTGTTGTATTTATATCTTTAGCACTTTGTGCTTTGCTTTCTACAGTTATTATTTATTCTAATAATGTAAAAACAAAAGAAAATGAAATGCAGCATGTTTTAAAGTTAATTGAATATTCTTTGGACTATTCTCAAGATATAAATAAACAAATCAATAAACTTAATCCATTAGTCTATAATGATGATTCAAGAATAACAATCATTGATGAACAAGGAAATATTTTAGGAGATTCATATAATGATAAATTAGAAAATCATCAAAATAGAAAAGAATTTAAAGAAGCATTACAAAACGAATTTGGTTTTTCACAAAGATTATCGGAAACAACAAGAAAGAATACATTATATGTTGCTTATTATCATAATCATCATATTATAAGAATATCAGTACCCTATGATGCTTTAACTGAATATTTTCATTCAATGATACCAACTTTATCTATTAGTATTATCATATCTTTAATTATTGCTTATTTCTTATCAAGAAAATTAGCATATAGAATATCTAAACCTATATTAGAAATAGGAGAAGGTATTGATAATATGAAAGAGAATTTTAGATTTGAACTTAAAGAATATGAATATGATGAATTTAACATTATTGTTGATACTATTCATAATTTATCTCATAAATTAAGAAAATCAATGAAAGAAGTTGGTTATGAAAGAGAGAAAATGAATGAAATTCTAAAACAAATGAGTGAAGGTTTTATATTATTAGATGATAAAAATAGAGTTATAAGTATCAATCAAAAAGCCATAGAATTATTAGGAGATATTCAAATACATGATGACCTTATCAAAAACTTATCATTTCCTACATTAATAGAAACGTTAAAATTAAAAGCAAGTGAACAATATATAGAATTAAAAGTGAATCATTGTATATACGCTTGTTATGTATCTAGAATGACACTTGGAACAACGTTGTTTTTTGTTGATATAACTGCAAGTAAAAAATCTGAAAAAATGAGAAGTGAATTCTTTTCTAATGTATCGCATGAATTAAAGACACCTATGACTTCAATAAAAGGATATAGTGAATTATTAGCACAAGGATTTATAACTGATGAAAAACAAAAGGATGTTATTATAGAGAAGATTGATAACGAAGTTGATCATATGGCAGGTCTTATTAATGATATATTAATGTTATCTAGGTTAGAAAATAAAGAATCTCAAGTAGAGATGATGACATTAAAAATGAAAGAAATGGTAATGGAAGTCTTAGAAAGTCATGAGACTGAAACAATAAAGAATAATATAGATATTCATACTGATTTTAAAGAAGTGGAATTTGTAGGGGATCATTCTCAAATCTATACTTTATTAAATAATTTGATTGGAAATGCTATTAAATATAATAAACAAGATGGGGAAATATGGATTGATATAGTATTGGAAAATGAAGTTATGAAAATTAAAGTCAAAGATACTGGAATTGGTATTCCTAAAAAAGATCAAACAAGAATTTTTGAAAGATTTTATCGTGTAGATAAAGGAAGAAGTAGACAATTAGGAGGAACTGGCTTAGGGCTAGCAATTGTTAAACATATTGTCAATTTATATAAGGGAACAATTCATTTAGAAAGCGAACTTGATAAAGGAACAACAATCACTATTGTATTACCTATTAATGAGTAAGAAATGATAATCTAAATAACTTGGAGTATTCCAAGTTTTCTTTTTGGACAAAATGTCCAATGACAACTCTGTTTTATACCTCTATAATAGATTTATAGAAGTTATTATTTTCATATTATGAAATTATTCATTTATAAAAAGAAAAACCTTCTTTTTATTTGTATATAATAATAAGGAGGAATAAATATAATGAACTTATTAGAAATAAGAAATGATGTTTTAAATGATATTAAGAAAATGACTTTATTTAATAACCCTATGATGAGAGCAGTCTTCTCTCATAAGGAATGTGTTGAAGAACTTCTCTCATCTCTCCTTGATAAACCTGTACATATCAAAGATTCTCAAGTAGAATACTATATCAGTAATCTTCATGGAAAAGAATCACGACTAGATGTTCTAGTAGAAGGCAGTGAAGGAGAAATCATTGATATAGAAGTTCAAAAGGAAACAGAAGAACATACATTTAAACGATTAAGATTATATTCTAGTGGAGCAGATAATCACTTTGTTGAAAAAGGAACATTGTATAAAGATATACCAGATAGTAAAGTAATCTATATTTATTGTAAAGATTATTTTAAAAGAGGATTACCGATATATAGGGTTAAAAGAGTAGAGATGGAAAGTAAAGAAGAAGTTGATGATGGACAAGAGATATTTATCGTCAATGGAGAATATAAAGATGAAAGTACAACAATAGGAAAGTTGATCCATGATTTTCATTGTATAGATCCTAGTAATATGTATAGTCAGTCAATAAAGAAATGGTTTAGATATTATAAACAAGATAAAGGAGGAATTGAAAAGATGTGTGAGATAACAAGAAAATGGATGGGAATTGGATATGACAATGGTTTGGTTGATGGAATAGCTCAAGGTTATACTAGTGGAAAAGAAGAAGGTTATACTAATGGAAAGATGGAAAAAGCAATTGAAACGGCTATTGGTTTATTAACAAAAAAGCTAGGATATTTATCAGAAAATATCATTATTAAAATTAATAATAGTGATGAGGATATACTAAATGAACTGACTATTAATATTTTTGATATTGAAAAAGAAGATGATATATTAAAATATATTCATTGATAAATAGTAGTAAAGTAGAAGTAACCAATTTTGATGATTTAATAGTGTTACTTCTATTTTTGTGTATAAAAATAATTTTAATAATTTTGTTTGATTAAATAGTGTTTCTATATTATAATAAATATAGGAGAGTGGTATTATGAAGTGTGAAATTTGTGGACATAAAATACCTGTCAATCAAAATGAATGTCCTAATTGTGGTAATAAAATAGAAAAAGAACATCAAATATCATATCATGTGAATTCTTCATCACATGAACATGTAAAAGTTAATCAAACAAAGAAAAGCGCTTCAAAGGTGAAATCAATTGTAAGTTTAATGATTGTTTTTCTTGTCATGTGTCTTATTGTAGGAGTAGGATTTATATTCGCAATGATTTTTGGATCTTCAGGAGATTCATTTGAAGATTACTTAGAAAATACAGGAGATAAAAATAATACGATTACATTAGCGATTCAATATCGTGATCAAGTAGAAGAATATCTTGAAAATAAGAACCTTCATAATATTTCTTATGATGAATATGTAGAAGATGAAGACACACTTAAAGCAAAGTGTGAATTTGAATGTTCTGATAATGTTGCTGATTATAACTTAAGTTTTACTTTCTCTAATGGAATACAAACAGAACTTACTCTTAAAGTAGAAATGGAAGAGGTTGATGAAAATATATATACTTCACTTAGAAATTTAAGTGTATTTGATGAATTGTTAGGTAGAGATAGTGCAAAAGATATAAAACAAATAAGAGAAGAACATATTGATGATAGAGAAGTTCATTTTTCTAATTATACAACAATTGTTGATGAAACGACTGATTATAATTTAACTGATTTTGAATGGTATTATGATTCACAATACACAATAGCAGGAAATGGTTATAGAATAAATGAATAATGTAATAGTATAGGGGAGATAATGTTATGAAATGTGAGATATGTGGACATAAAATGCCTGCCAATCAAAATGAATGTCCTAATTGTGGTCATAGAATAGGAAAAGAACATCAAGTATCATATCATAAGGATTCTTCTTCACATAAACGTGTTAAGATTAATCGTGCAAAGGAAAATAATTTAAATATATTTCCAGTTTTCAATAAGTCATTTTATATTATTGTTTTATGTATATTAATCATTCTGTTTGTTGGTGATTTGATTTCCAATGATACAACATATTGTTCTTTTGAAAATTATATAGAAGAAGTGGGAGATGAAAATAACACTATTACTTCAGCGATTCAATATCGAAATCAAATAGAAAAGTATCTTGAAGATAAAAATCTTGATAATATTTATTATAGTGATTCTGTTGATGATAGTGATATGCTTCAGGCAGAATGTATGTTTAATTGTTCTGATGATATTGGAGAATATACATTGAGTTTTGCTTTTATAAACGGAAAATTAAGTAAACTTAAATTAGGAGTAATCATGGAAGAAGTACCACATAACACATATACTTCATTAAGCAATTTAAAAGTATTCAACAAATTATTAGATAAAGATATTGTAAAAGAAATAAAAAAGGTGAGAGAAAAAGAAAATAGCATTGGAGATCAAGAAGTTGATTATGAGGATGATGAAATGATAGTTTATGAATCTGGAACTTCAGATTACTATTTAGAATACACAATAGCAGGAAAGGGATACAAAATAAATGAGTAACTTTTATAAGTTACTCATTTGTTTTTTTACATCTTTAAGCATTTTTTCTAATAACTGAACTTCTTCTTTAGAAAAAGTATTTTCAACTTCTTTTAAAACTTTCTTTATATATCTATCATTGTCTCTATAAAGAGATAAGAATTTTTTAGTGACTTGTAATTTGTAAGCACGTTTATCTTTTTCATAAACTTCTTTAATTAGATATCCTTTATCAATCATTTGATTAATTTTATATGTTGCATTAGGTTGAGAAATCCCCATATAATTTGCATACTCTAAAATAGTAGGATTACCTAACATATGAATAATATCTAAACTAAATGCTTCTTGCATCGTTAATTCTTTTGAGTTAGCACACATTGAAGCATAAAAATTTCTTTTAAAAATATCATAAACTGCTTGAAATTCTTTTGATAACATTTTATTAACCTCCTATATCATATAAATCATAAACGCAATTATAATTGAAACGAAAACATCACTTATATAATGTACCCCAGCCATAATACGACTTATACAAATAAGTAATGCGATGACTAAAGCAAATATTCCTAAATAAATATTTATACCAAAACATACTAAAGCAATAATCATTGCACTAACAGCATGTCTACTTGGAAATGATTCTCCTTTTTTATGTTTTATTAATGGATCTATTTTCATACTTTCATAGGGTCTTTTCCTATTTATTATTTTTCTAAAGATAGTAACAAATAGAAATGCACTTAATGGTTTTATAATTGTTATTAATAATAAGTCTTTATTAACGAAGAATAAATATATTAATATACAAGGATATAAACCAAATGTAATATATGGAAAATATTGACAAATATAAATAATTATTTTTTTTAATAAAGGATTTTGATGTATATACTGTAATAATGATTGATAGTATTTTTCCATAATTTCATCCTTTCTTATATATTATAACAAATTTTTAATCCCAGATACAGTAAATTATTATCTGATATTTTATGATAAAATTTTATAAAATATTTAATATTTACTTTTTATATGTCATTATTAGTTATTGACAGGACTTTTTAATGATAGGTATAATGAAAGAAGAATAGGGAGAGGAATAATAAAATATGAAAAAAATTATAACAAGTTTAATGTCACTAATACTAGTATTAACATTGGCTTCACCTTTTGTTTATGCAAGTGAGAATAGTGAAGAAAAAAACAATGATTTTAAAGAGATTTCAAAATCAACATCTTTAAGGAAATCATCAAACTTTAGTACAATCTCATTAAATCCAAGTTTTGCAGGGTCTAAATGGAGTTTTGGACAAGCGATAAATATTCCATTGACTTTACATAGTTTGGGAGAGGAGGATTTGTATAGTTCATATAGCATATACATATATAATGAAAGCTTAGAGCTATTAGAATTATTTTATGGTGATTTCCCAAGCGGTGAAGGAACGTTTAATATAACGCAATCTTGGTCTGGGTATCATGCACCTGGTAAATATTATGTGGCAGTTTCACCGATGGAGGGAGATATAGAAGTACGATATCCATTTTATGTTAACGATTATGCACCTCAACACATAATAAAGACAAAAAATTCAACTTATAGTGCAGTTAATAATAATTTGAATAACCCTTTATCTGCATGGGCATATACAAATGCGACAAAAAAGGAATTTTCTTTTTATAAAGCAACAAAATATACTATTAGATTAGAAGAAATGTATTTTGGAGAATTAGCTAATGCAATAGTATATGATGAGAATATGTTTAATGATAAACCAACATCATCTCAACATTGGTTATTTATGAAATTCTATTTGAAGAATAATGGTGGAGGTGTATTGGAGGCTAGCGATATTATTAATAGTTTATCGTTTTATACTTCTAATGGAGCTAGTTTGACAGTAGCAGCAAGTGCTACTTTATCAGGTAATAGAGAGGGGCAAGGTATTTATGATACCACATTATATAGTGGGGCTTCTGGATATGCATGGATAGGGATATTAGTTCCAAAAAGTGTTACATATCCATATATTAAAATTGGTAATGGTTATAATGAAAAAGAGTATAAAGAAAATATAAGTTGGTTAAATACAAATCCAACATATACACCAAAAACAGATGTTTCTAGACTTACATATTCAAAAGTCATAAATAAAACTTATACAGGAAAACAAATTAAACCTAGTATAACTGTTAAAAATGGAAAGAAAACTTTGAAAAAAGGAACAGATTACACAGTTAGCTATGGCAAGAATAAGAATACTGGAAAAGCAACGATTACAATCAAAGGAAAAGGGAAGTATACAGGAAGTAAAACGATTACTTTCTATATAGTTCCTAAGAAAGTGACAATCAGCAGTGTAAAACCAGGAAAGAAACAATTAACAGTCAAATATAAGAAAGTCACAGGAGCAAGTGGATATCAGATTGCCTATTCAACAAGTAAGAGTAAAGGATTTAAATATATTACAGTTAATTCTAAAACAGCTTCTAAAGTGATTAAGAAGTTAAAGAGTAAAAAGAATTATTATGTTAAGGTTAGAGCATATAAGAGTGTAGGTAAGAAGAAATACTATGGAACTTACAGTAAATTAAAGAGTGTAAAGGTAAAATGATTTTTAAAGCATGAAAACAGAGATGAACATTGATCTCTGTTTTCTTTCTTGATAAGTATATAAAAATAATTTGCATTTTATAGTGTTTTTAGATAAAATAATTAGAGATAGGAGTGATATAATTATGGCATTAACAGCTGGTATTGTGGGATTACCAAATGTAGGCAAATCTACTTTGTTTAATGCAATTACAAATGCTCAGGTTGAAGCTGCAAACTATCCATTTGCGACTATTGATCCAAATGTGGGTGTTGTAGAAGTGCCTGATCATCGTTTAGATGAGCTTACAAAGATATTTGAACCAAAGAAAACAATTCATACAACATTTGAATTTACAGATATTGCAGGATTAGTTAAAGGGGCTAGTAAAGGTGAAGGTCTTGGAAATAAGTTCCTTGCGAATATTAGAGAAACTGATGCAATATGTGAAGTTGTACGTTGTTTTAGAGATAAGGATATAACACATGTAGATGGAAGTGTTGATCCTATTAGAGATGTAGAAACAATTAATTTAGAGTTGATTTTTGCTGATCTAGATACAGTTGAAAAGAGAATTGGAAAGATAGAGAAAAAAGCAAAATCTGGAGATAAAGAAAGTAAAGAAGAACTTGATGTTTTGCTTCCTTTAAAAGAAACTCTAGTAGCTGGTAAACCTGCTAGAAGCATGACTTTTACAAAAGAGGAAATGGTATATGTTAAACAATGGACTTTACTTACAATTAAACCTCTTATTTATGTTGCAAATCTTGGAGAAGAGGATTTAGAAAATCCTGATAGTAATCCATATTATGTAACATTAAAAGATTATGCGAAAAAAGAGGGAAGTGGAGTTGTTCCGATTTGTGCTAAAATAGAAAGTGAATTAGTTGGATTAGAAGATGAAGATAAACAAATGTTTTTAGAAGATTTGGGTATTGATGAAAGTGGTTTGGATAAGTTAATTAAAGAAGCTTATGCCTTGCTTGGTTTAAAAACATTCTTTACAGTAGGGAAAGATGAATGTAGAGCATGGACTTTCAAAGATGGTATGCTAGCACCAGAGATGGCTGGTGTTATTCATACAGATTTTCAAAGAGGATTTATTAAAGCCGAAACATATAGTTATGAAGATTTAATGGAATATGGAAGCGAAACAGCTTTAAAAGATGCTGGAAAAGTTAGACAGGAAGGAAAACAATATGTTGGATGTGATGGAGATGTCATGTTCTTCAAATTTAATGTATAATGAAAATTATTCGTAAGATATTAATAGTTGTTTGTGTAGTTGTTTTCGTTTATTCGGCATATAATTTAGGAAAAATCTTTTATAACTATTATAAAATAGAAAAAGGAACAGAGGATATGATTGAACAATATGTTCAAACAGTTAATGAAAGTGATGTTTTTGATCCATTAGATAGAAAAATAGATTTTGAAAGTTTACAAAAAAGAAATTCAGATGTAGTAGGTTGGTTATATATTCCTGAAACTAAAATAGATGAACCAATAGTAAGAGGAAAGGATAATGATACATATTTAAGAAGTGATGTGGATCATAATTATAACTATGCAGGATGTATTTTTATAGATGCAAATAATAATAGAGATTTTAAAGATATGAATACTGTTATTTATGGGCATAATATGAAAAACGGTTCTAGATTCCATGATGTAAGATATTATCATATTGAAGGTGGAACATATATAGATGAACACCCAGTCATTTATATTTACTTACCAGATGGTAGCGTTAATTGTTATCAAGTTATGGCATCTGGTAATATTGATGCAGGAAGTCAATTGTATAACATTGGAAATGACTATAATCAATATGTCAAAGATGTTAATTCTGTAGCTTCTCACAAAAAAGAAGTTGATGAAAAAGAAGCACCTATTATCATGTTGAGTACATGTAATAGTAGTGTAGAAACAGATAGATATGTAGTATGGGCTAAATTTAGCGAAAACGTTAAATAATAAGAAGCTGTAACGAAATGACCTTTAAAGGGGAATTCGTTCAGCTTTTTTTTAATTCTCTTTTAATGAAATAAAAGAGGGTTAGTGATATGATGATATCATTAATCAAATTGTAAATGAAGAGGGTGATATTATGGTTGATATGATTAAAAATAATGAATTAATAACTTTTGAAAATGAAGAACTGAAATTAGATGTCAAAGTTAGTCATAAAAATAATACTGTTTGGTTATCTTTAGATCAAATGAGCAAATTGTTTGATAAAAATAAATCAACTATTTCTAGGTATATATCTCATATATTCAAAGAAGGAGAACTAGATAAAATTCAGTTGCAAAAAACGCAACGCAACTAAAAAGATATGATCATCGTACGTAGAAGTACTAGAAGATCAAAAAGCTGTCTATATTATTCAGTATGACAAATGCATCAACCTAATTCATAGTACTGTGTTTGCAGATAAAAGTGATTTATTCGCTATTGAAAGAGATGATTCATTTAAAAGCAGTATATCAACTATATATCAAAGTTTTGGTGAAAATGAATTATATTCGACACTTGAGGACAAAGCAACAGCTTTATTATATTTCGTAGTAAAAAACCATAGTTTTATTGATGAAAATAAAAGGATAGGAGCAACAATATTTTTATACTTTTTAGAAAAAAACAATGCATTATATAAAGATGGGAAAACACGAATAAATAATGATGCATTAGCTACTTTAACTATACTAGTAGCAACTTCAAGACCAGAGGATAAAGATATTATGATGCAACTTATTAAAACAATAATTAAATGGAAAATATTTAATATGTATAACAAATAATAAAACTATTAAAAAAGGCTATAATGAAATAAATTTATTTCACTATAGCCTCTTTAATTATGTTCTTTAATATAAGTAATTACTTCATTTAAAGATGGAAGTAGAGCCTCTGTTTTCTTTACAAACTCACTTTTGGGTTGTTTTAAATCAGGAATACATATAACAGGAATATGAGCATCATAAGCAGCTTGAATACCTGCTTCACTATCTTCTAAGACTAAAGCTTCTTGTGGTAAAACCTGAAGTTTTTCACAGGCTTTTAAGAAGATATCTGGAGCTGGTTTACCATTCTTTACCTCTATTCCATAAACAGCATCATCAAAATATTTAAAAAGATCGTGAGCATTTAAATATCTTTGAGCTCTATCCCCTAAACTAGAAGTCGCAATAATAATTTTATATTGATTTTCTTTTAAATATGTTAAGAGTTCTAATGCACCCTTTTTTAATGGGACTTTATCTTCTTTAGAATACTTTTCCTCTAATTGATGAAAATAATGAATGATTTCTTCTTCATTATAATTCAAATCATATCTTTCATTAATAAAATGAATAGATACAGCTAAAGGCTTACCAGGATAATCCTTGATATAATCATCAAGAGTAAAAGGATACCCATAATCCTCCAATACTTTCTTATAGCACTTATAAGAAATCATTTCACTATCCAACAACAAACCATCCATATCAAAAATAACAGCCTTCAACATCCTTATACCTCCTTAAAATAATGATTAATTCCCTCAACTAAACCATGTACCATTTTCTTTTGAAAAGAAAAATTTGTTAGCTTTAAATCTTCCTTTCTATTAGTCATATGCCCCATTTCAATATAAATAGCAGGAACTGTAGACCAATTTAATCCAGTTAGATCACTACGATAACTCACTCCTTGATTCTTAATTCCTGTTTTATTACAATAAGCATTAATAATAGAAACAGCAGCTTTCCTGCTCTTTTTATAAATCTTTTGAGTATCACCACTATTCTTACCACAAATTGTAAAAGCTCCATTTGCATTATGATTATTAATACCATTAAGATGTAATGATATCGTCAAATCAGCATGAGCCTCATTACCAATCTTGGCTCTTTGTTGATTAGATAAATCAACCTTTTGAGAAGTTCTTGTCATAACAACAGTATATCCTTGCTTTTCTAATTCATCTCTTAATTTGAGTCCAATATCTAAAACAACTTGAGATTCAGATTTATGACTAGCGATACCACTTGTACCACCAGTCACTTTCATCTTCTTTATAGAAGAAGAAGGACTTTGTTTTTCTTTATTTGTATTTGCTTTAGCTTGATGACCAGGATTAATACAAATAATATATTTCTTTTTTGCTTCTTTTTTCTTAACTGTTTTTTGTTCTACTTTCTTTTGTACTGGTTTATCATTTTTTACTTGATTAGTATTAGTAGAATGATGACAAGCAGTACATAAACAAAAGAGTAGAATAATTAAAAATACTTTCTTCATAATCATTCTCCTTGTTTAGATTCTATCAAATTATAAATAGATAATGCAATAATATAAAGATAAATATTGAAAAAAGATGTTCTCGTGATAAAATGAATTTTGGAGGAATTATTGAGGGGGAATAAGAGAAATGGTAGAAATAACAATCATTGTTTTTATATGTATGTTATTAAATATTGTTATACATGAAGTGGGACATATGATAGGGGGCTATATTTTAGGATATAAAATTGTATTTATCAGGATTGGTAGTAAAACATTGGTAAAAGAAGAAAATGGTTGGTCTGTAAAAAAATTTAATGTGCCAGGGACTGCAGGACAATGTATCATGGAGCCTCCTAGTGATAGAGAATTCAAATGGCGTCTTTACTTTTTAGGGGGTATAATGGGTAATTTTGTTTTAGTGATTATCGGGCTTATATTTATTTTTCTTACAAAGTCTACTAGACTTATAGGGATAGAGTTGGCTTTCTTTGCTCTTTATTTTATTGTTGCGAATGGACTTCCTTTAAAAATAGGTGGTATTGTGAATGATGGTTATCATATTTTTAGAATGAAAAAAGAAGATGAGAAAAAATTATATGCACAATTGATGATTGCAGTTAAAGATATGAAGGGTGTATGTATCAAGGATATGGATGAAGATTATTTTGAATGTAATGAGGATCATCCTGAAAATTTTTTTGATTGTTATATTATGATGATTAAAGCTTTAAGATATATTGAATGTCATGAATATGAGAAGGCTAAATTGTTATTAAATAGAATTATTAATTCTAAAGCTATTTCATTTTATAAATGGAATGCGAAAAGTGAGTTGTTATTGATAGAGATTGAAGAAAATGGTAAAGATGCTAATCTTGAATTGTTAAATAAAAAAACAAAGAAGTATGTAAAGAAACAGGTTTATGCATTATCAACTTTACTTTTGAATTATGCTCTTTTATCTATTAATAATGATAAAAAAGCAGAAAAGATGGAACAAAGATTCTTGGAGTTTTCAAAAGAAACAATTGAAAAAGGTGAAATTGATATGTATCTTGAGAGATATGAAAAGATAAAACAAAAACTAATGTAAGATGTGAAAATCTTACATTTTTATTTATAAGAATAAAAAAATAAAAAATGAATAAAATAAGAAATGTACAAGAAGAGTTTAAAGAAAAAAATAGTGTTAATAATTAAAAACGGATAACATATGATTAGAAAGGAAAGAGGTGTATTATGCTTACACAATTTCATGAAAAAGCTCAAAAAGTTATTGTGATTGCTGAAAGTATTGCTTTTGATTTAGGGCATAGTCATGTTGGTAGTGAACATATATTATTATCGTTATTAAAGTTAAAAGATAGTCAATTTGTGAAGGGTTTACAAATATATGGTGTTAATGATGAAGTGATTTATGATGATATTGTAAGATTATTTGGTAAAGAGGATAATCAACCGTTTTATATGGAATATAGTGATATTGTAAAGAACACATTAGAAGAGGCTATTCAACTAGCAAAGACTAAAAAACAAAGTAAGGTTATGGTTAATGATTTAATTATTGCTTTATTAAAGCAAAAAAAGAGTGTGGCTATTGAATTATTAAATAAATATGATGTAGATTTTAAAGATTTAATGAATACAGTTAAAGAAGAAAGAACAGCTTTATATGAATTAGATAATGTTCATGAATTAATTAATATTAATAATAAAGTTAAAAGGGAAAATAGAATAATGATAGGTAGAGATTTTGAATTAAATCAATTATTTGCGATATTATGTAAAAAAGAAAAAAATAATGCTTTATTGATTGGAAAAGCAGGTGTTGGTAAAAGTGCTTTAGTAGAAAAATTAGCTGCTATGATCAATGAAAAACAAGTTCCAAAACAACTTAAAAATAAAGTCATTTATGAATTAAATTTATCTTCTTTAGTAGCAGGTACTAAGTATCGAGGAGAATTTGAAGAAAAGTTTAAAAAAATTATAGATAAAGTGATGGATGCAAAAGATGCTATTATTTTTATTGATGAGATTCATAATTTAATTGGTGCAGGTGGAGCAGAAGGGGCGATAGATGCTTCTAATATCTTAAAGCCTTTTATAGCAAGAAATCAATTGACTTTAATAGGAGCAACAACCCTTGATGAATATTATCGTTATTTTGAAAAAGACCAAGCTATGAATAGAAGATTTGCAGTGATAAAGATGAATGAAAATAGTGAAGAAGAAACTTTTGATATTTTAAAAGGATTAAAACATCAGTTTGAAGATTTTCATGATATTCAGATAGAAGATTCTATTTTAAAAGATATTGTTAATTTATCAAAGAAATATTTACCATCAAGAGTTTTTCCCGATAAAGCTATAGATGTACTAGATTTATCATGTGTAAAAGCACATTTTAAGGAAGAAAAAGAATTAAATTATCAACATATAGAAGATGTTATAGAAGAATTAAGTGGTTTAATATTAGAAGAACATCTTTCTTATAAAGAAATAGAAAAAAAGATGAATAAAGAAATAATAGGACAAAATAAAGCTATTCATAAACTATGTCAGAGTTTATCTCATAAAAGCCATACACAAAGACCAGAGAATATCTTTTTACTAACAGGAAGCAGTGGAGTGGGAAAAACGGAGAGTGCAAAGGTTTTATCTAAGTTATTAAAAAGACCGATAGTGAGATTAGATATGTCAGAATATAGTGAAAGTATCAGTGTAGCAAAGATTATAGGATCAGCACCAGGGTATGTTGGTTTTGAAAATCAAACGACTTTATTTAGTGAATTAACCTTAAATCCTCATTGTATATTATTATTAGATGAAATAGAAAAAGCTCATCCACAAGTATTACATTTATTTTTACAAGGATTTGATGAAGGGATTATAAAAGATAGTCATCAAAGAATTATTAATTTAAATAATTGTATTGTCATCATGACATCTAATGCTTTGATAAAAAACAATAGTTTAGGTTTTAAAAAGAAAGATGTAGATATATCTATATTAGAAGAAGTCTTTAGTAAAGAATTTTTAAATAGAGTAGATGAAGTTATTATGTTTAAAGAATTAAATAAAGATGATTTAAAGAAAATTGCTGAAACTAAATCTAATTTAAGTCAAGAAAGAATAGAAGAATTGTTGCTTGATTATGATACTCATTTAGGGGCAAGGCTTCTTACCAGAAAAATAAGTCAATATGTTTAATATGAATGCAATCTATTATGGATTGCTTTTTTTTACACATTCCACGAAACTTACAAATGTTCTACATACAATTTACACATATTTTATATATTATATTCTTGTCTATAATTTACAAATACGATGCATTTTCTATGCAGAATATATGCTTAAATGGTATAAGTTGTATGTAGAAATAGATGGGGGGGGGGTATAAAGATGTGTGGTTATGTAGGTTTGTTTTATAAGAATTCAAAACAGTGTGTAGAATCTAAAACTATAGAAAAGTGTTTGCAATCTATACAACATCGTGGTCCAGACGATTCTGATATTCAATATTTTAATAAAGCTATATTAGGATTTCAAAGATTAAGTATTATTGATTTAGAGAATGGGAGTCAACCTTATTCAAAAAATCAATATACAATTGTTTTTAATGGTGAGATATATAATTATCAAGAAATAAGAGAGGGTTTGATTCAAAAAGGCTATTCGTTTGAAACGCAATCAGATACTGAGGTTTTATTAACTTCGTATATAGAGTATGGGAATGATTGTGTACATTATTTAAGAGGAATGTATAGTTTTATGATTTGGGATAACCAAAACGAAAGAATGTTTGGAGCTATAGATTATTTTAGTATTAAACCTCTTTATTATATAGATACTGAGGATTATATAGCGTTTTCTTCAGAGTATAAAGCATTGCTTCCATTGTTAAAAACAAAAACAGTTGATAAAGAAGCTTTACAAAATTATTTATCTTTTCAGTTTGTACCATTAAATAAAACGATGTTAAAAGAAGTCAAGAAAGTCCCAGCAGGACATTATTTTACTTTTGAAAATGAAAAGTTAAACTTTAATCAATATTTTCAAATTTTTTATCAACAACAACCTACTGATAAAGAAGATATCTATCGTGTTATGCGAGATTCAGTAAAAAAACATATGATTGCAGATGAAGAAGTGGGAGTGTTTTTATCTGGTGGAATTGATTCGACTATCATAGCAACGCTCGCAAGTCAAATAAACCCTAAAATCAAATCTTTTACAGTGGGGTTTGATATAGAAGGATATAATGAAATGGATATTGCAAAAGAAACTGCAAAGACATTAAATATAGAAAATTATTCACATATCATTACTCAAAAAGAATATATTGAAAGTTTATCTAATGTTGTAATGAAAATGGATGATCCAGTTGCTGATCCTTCTGCAATAGGTGTTTATTTCTTAAGTCAAAAGGCAAGTGAGTATGTGAAAGTTGTGTTGAGTGGTGAAGGATCTGATGAATTATTTGGAGGATATAATATTTATAAAGAATATTATAGTCTTCAACCTTTTTCTTATTTACCTAGTATAATAAAAAAATGTATATATCCTATAGTTAAATATCTTCCTAATATAAAAGGAAAGAATTATTTATTAAGAGCAATAACTCCACTTCATTTGCGCTATATTGGAAATGCGAAAATATTTGAAAATGAAGAATTAAAACAAGTGATGAAAAATATAAATCCTAATAATACATATCAGCATATTTTATCTTCTTTATATAATGACTGTAAAAAGAATCAATATGATTATGTGACAACAATGCAGTATATTGATATGAATACTTGGCTTCAAGGTGATATTTTAATGAAAGGTGATAAGATGAGCATGGCTCATTCTTTAGAGTTAAGAGTTCCTTTTTTAGATAAAAAGGTTATGGCTATCGCAAGTCGACTATCTTTAAAGCAAAAGGTCAATAGAAAAAGTACAAAGGTTTTATTAAGAGAAGCGTTTTGTAATATTATTCCAAGTCATGTTGTGAATAGAAAAAAATTAGGTTTTCCTACTCCTATTAGAGTTTGGTTGAAAAGTGATTTAGGAGAAGTTGTAAAAGATACGATTCAAAAGGCAGATGTTGATGAATATATTCATAAAGATTATGTATTACATCTTTTAGATGAACACCAAAAGGGTATTAAAGATAATTCTCGTAAGGTGTGGACTATTTTTATTTTCTGTTTGTGGTATCAACTTGTTATTGAAGATGTTTAAAAAATATACCAATTTGCACATTTGATTGAAAATAGTTAATAAATATGGATTGTTTATATCGTTTAAGAGGAATGTATAGTTTTATGATTTGGGATAATCAAAATGAAAGTCTGTTTGGTACTATAAATTGTTTTAGTATTAAAGCTCTTTGTTGTATAGATACAGAGGATTATGCTGTGTTTTTATCAGAATATAAAGCGATACTTCCATTGTTAAAAGCTTCAAAAAGATGTAAATATTATTAATGTCATAACTTTCATATCAAACATTTATACAAAATAAAAACCATGCCTAAAAAAGACGTGGTTTTCTCTGCGGCTATAAGCCTTTGTTGTTTGCTCGCGAAGGCGCAGTTTTCACTTCGTTCAAGCTATCGCGTTTGACTCTCGCTATCCCTCAAAGGGATTTTATTTTGCTTTCTTTCTCTTCTCTTATTCATTTTCACATCTCCTATTCTATAACTTCTTCAAAATATCCATCTTTAGAATTTCTTATTTCATCATATTCCTTTTCAAAGATATATGCTCTGTAACAACAAAATGCAGAAACAACAACCAATAGTATAACAATAGAGACTTTAATAAATTTTGTTATATTTACTTTTTTTAATAAATCATCATTATCTACATTTTGATAATATGTACTTATCATATCTTTTGGTTCACCTAGCTCTTTTACAATATTGTTATAGTCACAATCTTTTAAAAGATCTAATCTTTTTTCTAATGAATTTAAAAACTCTTTTTCCCTCTTACCATATATAGGCATTAACTTTTTAACATTCTTATAATATCTCTTGCTATCCTTCATCATAGTCCCCCTTAAACAAACAATCTAATGACTTAACAAGATTATAATAATCTTCTAATCCCTTTGTTAAATATTCTTTCCCTTTATCTTCCAAATGGTAGTAAACCCTTATCTTATTACCTACAGTTTGTGGATAACTCGTAATATATCCTTCATCTAACATCTTATAAATAAAAGGATACATTGTTCCTTGTTTTGGAACAATTTGTCCCTGTGTTATATTTTCCACTAACTTTGTCATTTCATAAGCATAACTATCCTTCTTTTGAAGAACGCTTAAAATAATCAGATCAAACTTTATAAAGTAATTTGTATTCTTCGCCACAATATTTCACCCACTATCAATTATACACAATGGTTTTAAAAAATCAATATATCGTAAAACAAATAAGTGTAGATGTCAAGCAAAATTGAAAATGTCTTAAAAAATGTTAAACATGAGCACCGTTTTC
>CAJTTM010000034.1 GCA_910579135.1 uncultured Erysipelotrichales bacterium
TTCATCCTTTTTCATCTCTATTGCAATTTCAATTTGTTTCTTTGCTTCTCCTTCTCGTTTTCCTTCTTCTCTTCCTTTAATTTCACCTTTCATCATGGCTTCATATCTTAATTCTCTTATCGCTTCACACATCTTGATTTTCCCTTCTTTCCTGTTTGCTATTTCTAATAATTCCTTATCTCCAGTTATTGAAAATGCCACAATACATGCTTGTTTGTTGTATTCTCTTTCTTCAAAATGAAAATCTCTCTCATATATCTTCTGTAATAAATCAACTAAATCTCTTAACTCTTCACTCTGACATCTTTCACTCTCTATCTCCCTTATATCATAGATGGGTGCCTGAAAGTCATTAAAGACATCTTCTAAACTTTTTGGAACTTCTAGACTTTCACTTAATCTTCTTCCTTCTTTCCATTTCCTTTCTCCTACATATAAGACAATCATGATCACTGGTATCTTCTTCTCTTTATTTTTATCCAGAATAACATAACTTAGATAGGTATATCCTGCAATCCTTATAGGCATATTTTTATCTGGAACACTTTGTATTTCAATACCAAATAGAATATTCATATGAGAAGAAGAATATCTTTTCATAAGATCACTTCTTCTTATTACAGATAGAACATCATCATTGTATTGGATATTTTGAGATAACTCTGTATCGAAGTAGGAAAGACAGTTAGGATTGATAACTTGATGACCACAAAAGAGAGTGACATTGATAATATCTGCAAAGATATTATCAATTCTTAATAAATCTTTAAAAGAAGCATCAGGGAGAACATGAGATTTAAGTTTCATAGAAAGAAACATGAGTATAAGATAGAATAGGGTAACATTAAACTCACCTCCTTTTTATAGTTAGGATAAAACAATAAAAATCATATATATATTTTGAGGTGAATGACTATAAAACTATTATTAAACAAAAGATATAAAAAATCAATGGACTGTTAGTCCAAAATAAAAAGAACAATACTCAGTATAATGACTGAAATATTGTTCTCTTGTTTATATGTTTTTATCTTTATTTCGAATATAGGGATTATTAAAAAATGAATAAAATAATTGTATACACATCAAACACCAAATAACTGGTTCACATATCATAACTCCAAAATATCCTAAATATGGAATACATATCCATGAAAAGATGACTTTTCCAAAAAACTCAATAACACTAGAAATAAGTGGTACAATTTTCTTTCCCAATCCTTGTAAAGAGTTTCTAAGTATCAATAAAAAACCTAAAACAGCATAAAATGGTGCATTAAGAATCAAATATTGAGAACCATTATCAAGAACAATCACTTCTTTTGATCCAGATAATAAAGCAACTAACGCTCTAGCAAATAACATCATTAATACTACAGAAATAATTCCCCAAACAATTGATAACTTCATTCCAATCTTAACCCCATCAACAATACGATCATGTTGATTAGCTCCTCTATTTTGTGAAACAAATGTTGATATAGAAGCAGAAAGTGTAGCACAAGGCATCATACAAAATGCATTTATCTTCCTTGCTGTTGTATGACCTGCTATAATTAAAGTTCCAAAACTATTAATTGCTTTTTGTAAAATAACTGTTCCTGATGAAACAATTGCCATCATAAATCCCATAGAAAACCCTTGGCCAGCAAGTTCTTTATATAACTCTTTATCAAAATAAAAATGTTCTTTTTTAGGAACTAGAATTGAGGCTTTTTTAAAAATATAAATTAAACATAAAACAGCAGAAATTCCTTGAGCTATCACAGTTGCAACTGCAGCTCCTAAAATCCCCATATTAAACTGTGTGATAAAGAATAAATCTAATCCAATATTTAACAACGAAGATATAATAAGAAATACTAGTGGCATAAAACTATTCCCTATAGCTCGTAATAATCCAGCACATAAGTTATAAGCAAACATCACACTTGCAAATAATGTAATACATGAAATATATGAGTATGATTCATTAATAATATCTAAAGGTGTATCCAATAATTGTAATAACGGATATAAACCAATCTGTGAAATCAACATAATAAGTAATGTTAATAAAATTCCAATAATAATTGAACCAGCAACTGAACGTTTCAATAAGTTTTCATCTTTTGCTCCATATGCTCTAGCAACAACAATACTTAACCCATTACCAACACCTAAAGCAAAACCAATTAATAAATCATAAACTGCTGTACATGCTCCAATAGCTGCTAGTGATGTATCCCCTAATACATTTCCTACAATCATTGTGTCCATTGTATTATATAATTGTTGAAAAATATTAGAAATAAAAATAGGTATAGCAAAGATAATAATTGCTTTTAGAATTTTATCTTTTATCAAATCAACTTGAAAATATGACATAAATCTTCCCCTTTCTTATCCTTTGACTATTTTATATGATTTAAATATTTTATACAAGAATGAATTTTATAATAATACTTCAATCAATTAAACAATGAATTATCTTTTCCACTATCAATTTTAAAGAAAATAACCATCGTAACTCCTATAATCATACAAATAAAACATATTGTATAAAGATATGAATAAGATGTAGCATCTAAAATATGACCAGCTATATTTTGGAATATAATAGAAACCAAATTCTTCAATGTAGCAACAACTGCTAGAGCAGTAATCTGTTGCTTTTCACTAATAAGTGTATTCACAACTTTTAGACTAATCGTAATATACAACATACTCGCAGGATGTTTTGTCATTAATGTTATTGCAATAATAAATGCTATAGGTAAATTAAAAGCATAGGTAGCACATTGTATATAAACTATAGATAAAGATATCAATAATAAAATTTTATTTGGAACTTTATCCATAAATTTATGTAAAAACAATACAAATGGAGCCTCACAAAAAACTGCAATAGATAAAATTGCAGAAGCAATACCAACATCTAAGCCTTTATCGAGAGTGTAAAATAAACTGTGTAAGTTGAGAGCGTACGGCTCAGCTTCACAGTTTTTATTTTATTTATGCTATAATAAGGAGGAAAGAAGGAAATGAATATGGCAAGAATAAAACGCGATCCAAAAAAAGTGGCATTAGCTCAGGCTATTATTGATGCCTATAATCCAGAATCTGTTGAAGATATGAATGAGGCTCTCAAAGATTTGTTTGGACCTTTATTTGAATCAATGCTTCAAGGTGAAATGAACCATCATCTTGGTTATGAATCAAATGATAAATGTCCTAAGAAAACAAACAATAGAAGAAATGGATATACTCAAAAAACATTAAAAACAACTCAAGGAGAAGTGGAAATAGAATCTCCAAGAGATAGAGATGGTTCTTTTGAACCTGTATTGATTCCTAAAAGAAAAAAAGATGTATCAGCTATTGAAGACAAAGTATTAGCCATGTATGCAAGAGGAATGTCACAAAGAGATATATCTCGAACAATAGAAGACATTTATGGTTTTTCCGTATCACATGAAATGATTTCGGACATAACAGATATCATACTTCCAGAATTAGAAGAATGGCGAATGAGACCATTAAAGAAGTGTTATCCGTTTGTATTTGTGGATTGTATGTATGTTTCCTTAAGACAAGATTACGAGGTCAAGCAATGTGCAGTCTATGTTATATTAGGTTATGATTTTGAAGGACATAAAGACATATTAGGGTTATGGTTGAGCCCAACAGAGAGTAAGAATCAATGGATGCTGATCTTTGATGAACTCAAAAGCCGAGGAATAGAGGATATCTTTTTTATCTCAATGGATGGAGTTTCAGGATTAGAAGCAGGAGCTAAATCCATATTTCCAAATGTCATTGTACAAAGATGTATCGTTCATCTCATAAGGAATTCTATCAAGTATATACCATCAAAAAACTATAAAAAATACACCCAATCAATTAAGAGGGTTTATAGTGCACCAACCTTGAAAGCAGCACACACAGCGTTTGAAAGTTTTGAAAATGAATGGAAACAATATCCAGGGGCAGTAGATGTATGGAGAAGAAATTTTATACATGTTGAGCAGTTGTATAATTATGGAAGTGCAGTTAGAAAAATCATGTATACAACCAATGCCATAGAATCAGTCAATTCAAGTTTTAGGAAAGTGACTAAAAAAGGTACATTTCCAAATGAGAATGCGCTATTCAAAATATTATATTTAAGGATCAAGGAATTAGAGAAAAAATGGTCAACAGGACATATATCAAATTGGTCAATGGTATTAAATCAACTTATGATAGATGATCATTTTAAAGAACGTATTGATAAATACATAGGATATTAAAATAAATAATGATATGTGAAAAGGCTGAGATTTTTTATCCAACTTTATGATTAAGTATTCGCCTTAATAGTTCTGCAAATTCTTCTATATAATAATTTGTTTTTTCTTTATTCCAACAAGCAAAATAATTTCTCTGTATTGATTTATCTTTACGATATAATGGGATTCTTTTTATACCTACAATAGGATCAGGTAATTGTCTTATTTGATCTATTGGTAAATATCCTCTATTACTTAATACCATCAATCTAGCTTCTTCTAATGAATTGGCATATAAAAAACGATGAGATAACCCTAATGTCTTTTCATAAAATTCTCTTTCTAATTCTTCTTTTCCTTTAGATACAACAAGAATACAAGATAAATTCTTTAAATCTTCTATATTTAAAATATCATGCTTTGCTAATGGATGTCTTGAAGAAATTTCCACAAAACATTCACTATACTTTATTTCATAATTATAATAATCATCATTAAAAGCTCTTCTTTGTTCACTGATTTTAAAATCTAATTGTCCTTCTACCAAATATTCAAATAATTCTTCATGAGTTCCACTTACAATTGAGATATTGACTTCAGGATAAGTATCTGTAAACCTTGCAATAGTTTCATATAATTCAATAGTACTAAAGTTTTTAGGATATCCTATTGTCATATTGATTTCATCATCTTCACCACGACGTATTGTTTCTTCCTTGAACTCTTCAATTTCATCTAACAATACTTTTCCATGACGATAAAAATATTCACCTGCTGGTGTCAATGAAAATTGTCTACCTTCTCTTATTAATAAAGAAACTCCTAATTCTTTTTCTAAAGTTTTTATCTGTTGAGAAATAGCAGATTGAGAGATAAAACATTCTTCAGCAGCCTCTGTAAAACTATTACAATCTACAACTGTTATAAAATATTTCATTTGTTTTAGTAACATCAAATCACCTCTTAATATGAGTATAACATAGATAATAATAAGATTCTAATCATCCTTATTCTTTTTTCCAGTTATCTTTTCAATATCAATTCTTACAATACATACAGCTTTGATATATTTATCAATAACCTCTTGTCTTCTTTTGATTTTCTTAGGTGCCAATCTATTACATAAAAATATTAATTTCTCTCTTATTTCTTCTTCATCTAATATGATCTTTGCTTTACCTAAAACAATAATACTTTCATAATGAGTAATATATCTATCTGGAATAATTTCTTGTTTATTTAATATAAATAGTGAAACTTGAGAATTATTCTTTATATTTTCAATTTTAGTTCCTACTCTTTTACTATGAAAATATAAGGCATTCTCTTTTTCATCATACTAATAATGAATTGCTACACCATGAGGAATATTATCTTTAGAAGACATTGATCATATTCCATATTCACAATGTCTTAATATTTCTATTGCTTTTTCACTATCCATGTTTCTACCTCTTATTTAAGTTTATTATATTCTTCATCTTCAACTGGTTCACACCATTCATTAGATGCACCTTCTGCTGGTACTTCAATAACTATATGAGCAAACCAACTTTCTTTAGTAGCACCATGCCAATGTTTTACTTCACTGGGAATATTGACTACATCTCCTGCTTTTAACTTTTGAGCTGGTTTTCCCCATTCTTGATACCATCCTTCACCATCTGTTACTAATAAAATTTGTGCTCCTTTATGATGAATATGCCAGTTATTTCTACACCCTGGTTCAAAAGTCACATTTGCGACTCCTACACCTTGATTTTTCGCAAGCATATTTAAATAACTTTGTCCTATAAAATATTTCGCAAAGCCATCATTCTTTTCTCCCAATCCAAACATAACATCCTCTTTATCCATTATTCATTCCTCCTTATTTTATATGTATATTTTAATAAATAAACAAATTTATGTCTAATACCTATTTTAAATGTTTTGTAATGCTTTTTAAGCATTAATATAAAAAGGTGATTTTCATCACCTATTTTGCCATTACACCAACTAATGAATGAGGTTGATATAATTCTTCTAAATACTTCATTTCTTCTTTATCTAATTGAATATTTGAAGCATTAACTGCCCCATCTATATGATGAGGCTTAGTCGCTCCAACAACTGGTGAAGCTACTTTTTGCATTAACCATGCAAGTGAGATTTCGCTCATCGATATACCTTTTTTATCTGCTAATTCTTCAACTCTATGAATAATCTTTAAATCTTCATTTTCGGTCGCATCATATTTACCTTTTGCAAAACTATCTTCATTCATTCTTTTTGATAAAGTTCCTGGATGTTTTGCGAGTCTTCCTGAAGCAAGTGCACTATAAGGTGTCATTGCAACATGATGTAAATCACAATAAGGTTTCATTTCCCTTTCTTCTTCTCTAAATATCAAATTATAATGTCCTTGCACAGAGATAAATTGTGCCCATCCATTTTGCTTTGCAATTTCATTTGCTTTTGCGATTTGCCAAGCATAACAATTAGAAACACCTATATATCTAACCTTACCTAATTTAATCATATCATTTAAAGCTTTCATTGTTTCTTCAACAGGTGTATTTTCATCCCATGAATGTAAAATATATAAATCTACATAATCCATTTGTAATCTTTTTAAACTATTATTTAAACATGTTTCAATATGTTCTTTTGCACTTATTCCTAATTCAATTTGTTCTTTTGTTCTACCGTGAAATTTAGTAGCAATCACAACATCTTTTCTTTTTGCACATTCTTTTACAAACCTTCCTACAAATTCTTCACTTGTTCCACCTTGATAAGCCATTGCAGTATCAAAGAAATTAATTCCTTTTGATAATGCATATTGCATTATCTCTTTAGATTCCTCATAAGGTAATGTCCATGAATGCATTCCTTTTGTTGCATCACCAAATCCCATACATCCTAAACATACCTTAGAAACTTTTAAATCAGAATTTCCTAATTTTATATATTCCATTATTATTCTCCTTGTCTTATCACATTTTTTAATTTAAATATCTTACAATCATATTCATAAATAAATATACAACAATTTGAAAGACCTTTCTTTAATTCCTCTGTTGGATCTTGCCATGCTCTTAAAAAATTAAAACATGCCCCACCATGAGAAACAGCTAAAACACATTCATGATCTTCTTTTTCCATAATATCTGTTAATGTTTTCACCATTCTATCTCTAACATCATTAGAAGATTCACCACCAAATTGAAGATAATATGTTTCACACTCCTTAGGTGTTTTACAATTCAATCTTTCACTCTCACCTTCTAATTCTCCATAAAACATTTCTTTTAATCCTTTTAATCTTGTATATGGCATATCCGTAACCAACTCTAAAGTATCACAACATCTTTCACTTGTTGAAGAATATACATGATCAAATGTAATATGATGTTCTTTAAAATATTGTTTCACTCTTTTAGCTTGATTTTGTCCTTCTATTGTTAATGGGGAATCACACCATCCTTGAATCCTATGTTGGACATTAAATATTGTTTGTCCATGTCTCATTAAAAAAAGTAATTGACTCATTATTTTTTACCTAAAGTATATTTTTCTCCAGGAGCTAAAACTTTAATTCTCTTAGGATTTATAATTTTATCAAAAAGAACTTGAGGGTTTCCATTAAATGGTGTCATATCAGGAGCATCAACACTCCCCCAATGAATACAAATCAAATCCGTATTTGGATAAATATTTGCTAAAGTAATAGCGCCATCAAGTGTAATATGCCAATCATTATCTGCAAAATCAAATAAAATGACATCTGGTTCTTCCATATGTAAATGTTCTTCTAATAACTGAGAATCACCTGGAAGCCAAACCTTACCATCAGGTAAATTAAACCAATATCCACAATAATCCTTTTCTTCCCAATATCTATACTGCCATTTTTGAGAACTATTTTGCCAATTATGTCTTGCTTTTGTTAAACGAATATCAATATCATTAACTTTAAATGTTTCATCAATATCATGTTTTACCGTAGGTAATCCTTCTTCATTCATTACATCTGCAACATAATTAGGAGCATGATAAGATTGACATACATCTTTTAAATGTTGACATGTTAATCTAGAAAAATGATCATTATCAATATGAGTAATTAATAATGCATCTAATTGAGGAACACCTTTAGAAAGAATTGGAACATCATATAATAATGGAATATCAAATCCTTCTAGTACTGGATCAATCATTATATTTGTTCCATAACTATTAATCATTAAACTTCCTCCACCCATCCAATAAATAGATGTTTCATGATGATTATCAAAACATTCTTTATTCATTAAAATAGTCTGTCCTGCCACCGCTTGTCCTTTTTCATTAATTGTAATATTCATAAATTCTCTCCTTTTCTATTTATTATTTTATATGACACTTAAAAATATTCAATTTATAAAAAAACCAAAAAGTCAATATTTAGACAAAAAACTAAAATTGTCAATATATCATTTTAAATAAGGATTTTCCTTTATCTCACCATCCTTGAATAAAACATCCATTCCTAAACTTCTCATATCTACGATCATCTTTGCAATTTGACTTGAAGATACAGGCATATCTGATAATATCCATGATAAAGTCATACTGCTTGATGCATTTGCATGATATTCAGTCGCAAACCTTAATGCATCTGGCATTGGTGAAGACCCATATAATGATTGATGCCACTTCATATCAAAATCTTTACAATGAGAAAAAATATAATCTTTTAAACAATTTTGCCCTCCCATCATACATGCTTGTTTCATAAAGATTTTATATTTTTTTATATTCTCAAAGGTTTCTATTAATGAATCATAAAAAGAAATATTCATATTTTGATCATGGAAATCAGGAACAATTCTACTATCATAGATATAATGAATCAAATCATCTTTATCAATAAAATGATTATAAAAGGTTTGTCTGCTCACTCCACATTGATTCAATATATCTCTAATTGTAATCTTTTCTAATTGTTTTTCTTCACATAATTCTAATAAAGCTTGAGCAATTATATTTTTAACATCTATAGCCATTATTTTCACCATCCTAAAATAATTATAACATATTCAAAGACTTCATAAATAAAAAAAGAATTACTTTTTAAAAAGTAATCCCTTCTATCATAAATCTTAATTTTAATGAAATTTTTGTTTATTAACACTATCTAAAAGTTTTTCAATATTATCTTTACCATTTCTTAAACCCAACCCTATAACAATGGCACTTACAACTGATATTATCATCATAATAATACCAATTATTTTTATAAATGGATGAACTGATGGTCCAGAAATAATAAGGATTAAAGAAAGTGAGGAAAAAATAATAACATTTCTTAACCATCTTTTTAAATTATTTAGCATTTTATTTTGATACTGTACTTCATTAATAAATGATTGTTTTAATCGAGTTTCCATGATAAAGACTTCCTTTCCTAATAAGTTAAACCTGGATTAAAGAATCCAACTAATACCCCTAAAAAGGCAATTACAACTAATAATAACATAACTTTAATTGGAGATAATTTCTTTTTAGATAACAAGTACCAACATAATAGTATAAATGCTGCAGTTAAGAAACCTGGATAAACACCATCTAAAGTTTTTTGTAAATTTAAGAATGGTTCTTTAGCGCCTGTTGCTGTCATTGTAAAAGCTGTTTTAATACTTACCCAAGAAGCTGCAACTGCACCAATAACAATTCCACCTAGCATAGTAATTGATTCCCTTAAAGCCTCACCTTGAGGTCCCACTAAGAAATCAACCGCTTTTCCACCAAGTTCATAACCCTTGAAATATAAGAATTTCATTCCAAAATAAGCAAACAAGTTCCATACAACAATATAGAATATTGCTCCAAGTGGTGAACCACCAGTAGACATACCCATTGCAATTCCTAATAAGATAGGAATAACAGTTCCAACAACTAATGAATCACCAATACCTGCAATTGGTCCCATCAATCCTGCACGTAAACCATTAATCGTTTCATCATCAACATCATCAGCTCCATTAGCTCTTGCTTCTTCTAAACCTGCTGTCATTCCAACAATGACAGATCCTAATTGTGGTTCAGTATTAAAGAATGCTGTATATGTTTTTATTGATCTTGCTTGATCTTCTTTTTTATCATATAACTCTTCAATAATTGGCAACATAGAACATAAATATCCAAATGTTTGCATATGTTCTTGTGAAAAACATGTTAAATGTCCATAATACCAATTATGAAATGCTTTTGTAAGAACTTTTTTTGATATTTTCTTCTCCATATTATATATCCTCCTCATCATCATCCACATCAGCTACCATGGCCGTTGACTTATTAATCATTAACATTTTAATTCTATAGTTAATTAATGCAAACATACCTGCAATAACAGTTGCTGAAACCAAATTGATTCCAAGTGATGCAGCTAAAGTAAACCCAAAGAAGAATGGAATAAAATCAATCGCTTTTGTAATAATTTGTTTTAAAAGAATAGCGATTCCAACACATGGTAATAATGAACCTACTGTAAACAATGTCATCATTGCTAAACCATCCATTGGTAAATAATTTTTAATCAAATCAACCATTGGTGCACCCATCTTACACATAATCATTGTTGGAATAAATGAACATATAAGATGTGAAATCCAAGGTAATACCATATCTACTATATATATTTTTTTATAATCCCCTTTTTCAACAGCAGTCCATCCAATATGTTGCCAAGCCAAGTTAATTGTTGCAGTTCCATAAAATAAAACTGTTCCTAATGTACCAACCATTGTTCCAAATGAAGTAGCTAATGCTTGACCATCAGAACTTGCTGCATCCAATCCAAAACTTTTTAATGCAATCATAGCAAGAGGAATCCCAATATAACTTACAGCTCTTACATCTGCAGAAACAGTTCCCCCTGGTGTAACTAATGCAATATATACAACTTGCATTGCCGCACCTACTAATATACCCGTTTTCATATCACCTAAAATAATACCACAAACAAGCCCACCAATTAACGGTCTACCTAATGTGTAGTTACCAATTGATGTTCCACCTAAACCTGGCATACTTGATAAACAAGCAAATAAACCAAGTAAGGCTGCTTGAATCCAACTAATTTCCATAATTCTTTCTCCTCTCCTAATTAATATCCAAATTTTCCTTTAAAATCATCCCATGTTCCAATAGAAACATCAGGTAATAAAGCAAATTTAATTTTGTAACCTGCTTTTGACATTTTTTCAAATGCATCGGCTTCTTCTTGAGTGATTGACTGATTATTTCCTAACTTCGTTGCTCCATCTCTATCATTACACGGACCCACAATCACTGTATCAATATCGCACTTAAATCCTTGTTCTACTAAAATTTTACACATATCTACAGGATTTTTAGTGATTAAGAAATAACGTGTATCACTCTCTAATACCTTTTGACATTTTTTCTTAAAATCTTCTAAAGTCCATACAAATGTTTTCTTTCCACTAGCAGCCTTATAAGCTGCCTTTAGAACATTATTACCTGCAGCTTTATCGTTTACTGCAATTAATCCATCACATGGATATTCACGTGCCCAACGTGTACAAGTTTGACCATGAATCATACGATCATCAATACGAATAAATGAAACTGACATAATTTTTTCCTCCCTTATTAAATATCATCTTCTTCATCAGCGATTATTTTAAATTCTTTTAAAGCACTATGAGCCTCTTGTAGAACTTGTTCTACTAAAACATCATTATCAAATGTATCTTTCATTAATACTGTTGTAAGAGCTAAAGGTAAATTCATTCCTCCAAGAACAACTGTTTTATCCATTAATCCCTTACCTGTTAAAACATTCATTGCAGTAGTTAATGGTGAACCACCAATTAAATCTCCTAATAAAATCACTTCATCTTCATTACTCACACATTCAATAACTTGATTAAAGTAAAGTGCAAACTCATCAGCAGATTTACCATTTTGTAAACCAGCAGATAACACATCGTCCCTTTTACCAGCTAACATAGATAATGCATCTTTTAATCCATTCGCAAATTCTCCATGGCTGACTAATACTACATATTTCATTTTATCTCCTCCCTTCTTGACACCATTATTCTATCAAGAAAATTTACCTATTCCATCTGTCTAATGTCATGACTTTTTATTTACAATTCTCATATTTTATTATGACAATTGTCACAATAAAAAAAGAACCCCAATATGAGGTTCAATATCTAAATTATATAAAATTTTGTATTTAAATAGTTCATTTTGTCTATTTATATAAAGATTTTTAGATATTTAATGAAGATACTTTAAAATATATTTTTTGTTTTCAATATCAAAAATATTAATAGTCAGTTCATTTAATATATCTTCATCACTATTTTTAATTTTAATAATTATGTTTTCTGATATAAATCCTAACTTTTAGTTAATAAACTAGTAATCTTTTAAATTGATTTCTTCTTTAATTTCCATCTCTACTCTCTTAACTCTATATATTGGTAGTCCTCTTTTAAAATAATCTTTATGATAGATAAAGATTATATAACTATCTGGTATATCTTTATATTGTGTTCCTTTTTTTAACAAAGTGATTATCTGTTCCACTATGATATAAACTTAAACGTTTAAATGTATCTTCTTCTTTTTGAACTTCGATATCAATCACTCCATCCAATCGTGATTCCTTTCCATTAATATTACTGATATAGTATTGTACTTGAGAATCTTTGATACGTACAGGTTTATCAAAGAGAGAAGAAAGAAGTTCTTCTACACATTCTTTATGAGAGAAGATTGCTCTCATCATAGGATGATTAAATACAGTCATAGACTTTATATCTTTTAAAACATCTTTTTTTATTTGTTCCTCCTTATTATTATATACAAATAAAAAGGAGATTTTTCTTTTTTTAATTACACGATTTTATAATATGAAAATAATAACTTCTATAAATCTATTATAAAAGTATAGAGTAGAATTGTCATTGAATACTTTGTCCAAAATAAATAACTCGAAATTAATACTTCGAGTTATTCATTTAAATATAGATTTATTTCTCTCTGTAATTCCATTAAAGCTATATCCAAATCTTCTTCATTATGAAGAATTTCTTTCATTCTTGTATTCATTAAACTTAATGCAGATTCATATTTTTTAAAACGATTATGATGAATAGTTGTTTCCATAACTTCGTTCAGTAAACTCAAATCAATTTCATTTTCTTGAGATGACTGATATGATACACTTTTTAATGATGAAATACCTTGAGAATATTGAAATAGTTCAGATTGTGATTCTTGATTATATGTTAACATCTTTAAAAATTCCCATGATTCTTTTGTATGTGTTGTTCGTGAAGAAATACTGATAAGTAACGATGATATTTCACTGCTATTTTCATTAGGTAATAAAGATGGCATTTTTACACAGTCCCATTCAAATGTTGAATATTTTTTTACTCTCCATGGATATGGTTTATATGTCCTATAATTCGCAAATGTCATAGGTGAAAAAACAACTTGTCCATTATCGAACTCTGTTGATGAAATAACATGTCCTTGATTTAAAGTTTCTAATTTTTGAATAAAAAGCAATGAATTTTTAACCGAATCTTGACTTAAATATCCTTTTGTTCCATCTTCATTAAAAAGAGTTGCTCCATGACTATAAATAGAATCAAGCCAATCATAATTATAACAGCCATATTGATCAATGACACCATCACCGTTACTATCTTTTGTTACTTGCTTACATATTTTATAAAAGTCATCCAGTGTCCATTGATTATCAGGTATTTTGATTCTTTCTTTTTTTAATAGTGTCTTATTTACAAACATTAACTGTGGATTACACTCATATGGTAAAGCAAATTGGGAGTCTTGATAAATTCCTGCTTTTAAAGCACTCTCATAGTATTTTGAGGAATCAAAATCTTTATCTTGTTGTATATATTTATCAAGATTTTTTAATGCCCCAAGTGAACTCAAAGTATTGAAATCTTCTTCTAATACCATATAAATATCAGGTTCATTACCACTAACTATTAAATTCGATAACCAAGAAGAATAATCTTCTTTCAAAATCCCACTACTATATTCTATTTCTACTAATGGATATCTTTTTTCAAATCTTTCTATTGCATGATCTATAACTTTATAACTATCAGCGCTGGGAACATCCCAATTACTTCCGGCAAACAATCCCATTGTAAGAGTTGTCTTTTGAGGATATGACAATAATGCACCAATACACCCTATAATAATGATACCAATAACTATATATTTTTTATTCATTATTAAATCCCTTTATTGTTTGACCAGTTTGTACTGCCCAGATTGCTAATTGTGTTCTATCTCTTAAACATAACTTTGATAAAATAGAACTCAAATAATTACGTACTGTTCCTTCTGATAAGAATAATTTTTGTGCAATTTCTTTATTAGATAGTCCAAAACCAACTTGTTGAATAACTTTCCATTCAGGTTTACTTATATCTTTAATTGATGTTTCATCAACTTTAATAGACATATTATCTTGAGACATTTTAGAAAACATACTAAATACTTTAGTAGCAATATCAGGATTGATCATTGCTCCACCTTTATAAATCGTTAAAATGGATTTATAAAGTTCATCCATTCCCACTCCTTTTAATAAATATCCACTCGCTCCATATTTTAATGCACTAAAGACAAAATCATCATCATCAAATGTTGTAAGAATAATGACTTTTGTATTAGGATATTGTTCTTTAACAAGTTTTGTACAATAGACCCCATCCATCCCAGGCATACGAATATCCATCAAAACAATATCAACAGATTCCCTTTCTATTATCTTCATTACTTCAAACCCATCACTAGCAACACCAACAACCTTGAGATCATCATGTGTCCCAAGAACAATTCTAAGAGACTCTCTAATCAATTCTTGATCATCAGCAATAATAATTTTAATCATAATCTTCACCCCTCTGTATAGGTATTTTCACAATTGTTAAGAAGCCATCAGTTCCATCATATTCAACTTCCCCATTAATAATAGAAACTCTTTCTTGCATCTGTTTTAATCCAAAGCCATATTGAATTTTTTCACAACCCTTTCCATTATCTTTAATTTTTAATAAAACAAACTGATTTTCTTTATATAAATAAATATCAATATGAGTTGCCCCACCGTGCCTTAAAGCATTAGTAATACTTTCTTGAATAATTCTAAACAAAATATCTTCTTTGGTATTTTCAAAATCAATCTTTTCTAATTGATAATGAAAATCAATAGACAAATCACTTACACTAGAAAACTCTTCAATCATTTTTTCTATTGCAACTCTAAATCCTTGTTCTTCCAAAACACCTGGTCTTAATTTATTTAAAGAATTACGAACATCTCCAATTCCCTGTCTTACAACTTTTGATACAACCTCTAATTGTTGTTTTGTTTCTTTAGGATGAGTATCTATCATCGCAAGACAAGCATCTATCCCAGCTGCAATTCCAGTTAAAGCATGACCCAATGTATCATGAATTTCTCTTGCAAGTCGTTTTCTTTCTTTGTCTTCACCTATTTTTTCAGTAACTGCAGCATAATCTTGCAATTCTTTATTAACTTGATGAATCATATCTAATTCTTTTGTTATATTTTCATTCTCTTGTATTTGATTTGCAATATACATAATCATAAAAGCAATAAATAAAATAATATTGATTGTTTCTAATATATTTTTTGATACCGTTAAAATACCTTTAATATGTCCATCATAAACATTAAAATATTGTATAGGATTAGGAATATTCATAAAAATAGAAATAATATCATAATGAGCAATAAAATAAATAACAATTAAAACACCTAATATCCATTTTGAATATTTATGATCTTTTAAAAAGAATATACTATCACAAAATATCAACAAAACAATTCCACTATATCCTACATATAAAGTATATATAATACAAACACCCAAAATAATTTCTAATACACTATACATATAATTATATTTATTTTTTTTATCATAAGAATTCTGTTTATAATATATAATAAACACTAGAACTCCATAAAATAGCATTGAAAGTAATAGAATATATACAGGATTTCTTGGTATATGTGAGATTTGATTTAAAAAATCTCTTGCTACATTGTTATTAATAATATATTTTGTACTTAATAAAATAACAGAAGAATAAAATAAAACAATAAAATAATTTAAAAAAATCATTAAAGTTCTAATAATGGAAAGTGAACGAAAAGAAATATTTTTCATTATTGCCACCCCATTTCATCATATTCATCAATATTTGATTGAGTAATCAATGTAACAGGAATTATCTCTTCTGTTTTAATAGTTCCTCCTGCTAAATAAGTATACATAATTTTAGAAGCACTCTTTCCAATTTGTATAGGTGATTGAGCGACTGTTCCCGCAACATTTTTATTTTTTTGAATTAATAATTTCATATCTGGAGTTCCATCAACACCATAAACAATCACATCTTTTCTATGATTAGATTCTAAAGCAGCTATTGCACCTAATGCACTTGGATCATTTAGAGCCATCACAACATCTACATCTTTTGTCTCTTTTAACATTTTTTGCATAATAGGCATAGCCATTTCTAACTGCCCTTCACATTCTCCCTGGTTAATAATACGATAAGAACTATTTCCTTTAATTGTATCTAAAAAACCATCTATTCTATCTTTAGCTGAACGAACAGCTGTATGCTTTAATAAAATAATATTAGCAGATGTTTTTCTTTTCATCATATCTTTTGCACATTGTACTCCTGCATCATAATTATTAGATACAACTGTACTAGTCGCAAGATCTAAATCATCAACAGGTGCATCAATAACAATAATTGGAATATTTGATTTTTTAGCTTCTTCAAGAGCTGGTTTAATTTTTTGAGAATCTATAGGATTCACAAAAATACCATCTACTTTTTGTTCAATAAATGAATAGATTTGTTCTTTTTGCTTTTCTATATCTAATGCTGGATCAAGAGTAATAAGTTTATCTCCATTTGTTTCTATTACTTTTTTTAGTTCATTATTAATAACTTCGTAAAATGGATTATTCATTGTCATATATGTAACTCCAAATTTACGATATGTTATATCTAGAGTCGTATAGACACTAAATACTGTCGCTATTAACATAAATGCTATCATGATTGAAATATATTGAATTGCTCTTTTCATATATGTATCCATTTTCTCACCCACTTATCCAATTATATTTTATCATGACCTATTTTATTTACCAAGTGACAAAAGTCATATATTTCATTTTCATTTATAAATAACAAAAAAGATTATCATTTAATAATCTTTTTCTATCATTTCTAATTGAGATAAAGCATGATAAATACCATCATGATTATTATCTAAGGTTACTCTTCCTATTAACTCTTGAATATCTTTAGGAGCATTTCCCATAACAAACCCATATCCTACTGTTTGTAACATTTCTAAATCATTATATTGATCACCAAATGCAATTGTATATTGTTTATCTATATCCCATATTTGACATAGATTATTAATTGCAGTTGCTTTAGAAATTCCATTTTCCATTATTTCTAAAAGAATTGGTGATGACTTCACTATCATATATTCAGGAAATTTCTCTTTTAATTGTTTTTCTATCTCTAAAATATGTTCAGGATTACAAATACATAAAATCTTATGAACTGTACTTAAGTTAGAAACAACTTCAAAATTTCCTTCTCTTGATTTTGCTTGAACAATTCTCTCTTCTCTTTGAATACGAGGATCCTTTCTATCTTTAACAATCCAATCATCAAAAGAATAAACACACCAACTTAAATCAAAATGATTTTGTTCTATATATTGAATAATACTTACTGCACCCAATGAATTCATTCCTTTTTCATAAATCACTTTATGATCTTGATCTAAAATCAATCCTCCACTATAAGCAATAATACAACACTTGAATTGATTTTGCTTGAGAATAGGATAAATTCCTGATGGACTACGTGCAGAAACAATCACAAAAGGAATATCTTGTTTTTGAATATTTATAATTGCTTTTTTTGTTAATGGTGTTATTTGATGGTTATCATTTAACAATGTGCCATCTACATCACTAAATACAATTTGATACATTTTTATCACCCCTTTTCTCTATTATAAAATAAGAAGTATAATTATTCATGTAACAAATGTCATATTTTATTTATTAAAAAACCATAGATAATAAAAAGTTAAAGCTATCATCAACTTTAACTTTCTTCATCATATATACTTGAAACAATACCTCTACTCTTTTGAAACTTTGTCATAATGGTATACATGATACAATAAAAAATAAGCGCTGCTATAATACCAAGCAATGCTCCTGATGTATCAATTATACAATCAAAGAAACTAGCACCTCTTCCATCTACAAATAATTGATGAAATTCATCTGTTAAAGCATATCCAAAACAGAAAAGTGCAGATATAAACATTCTTAAAAACATACTACAATTAAAAGTAAATAAAACAACCATGACATTTATACTTAAAACAAAATAAATACTCATATGTGCTAACTTTCTAAAAAATAACTCTATCCATGAATAATGTTCTGGTGAAATAGAAATTCTTAAATCTTTACCAGTTAAAAAGATAATTGCTTTATTAAATAATTCGACACAGAAACTACTTAATTCATGTGAAGAAGAACCTGTATCCATAGAAAATCTAAAAATAACCATCATCCATATTAATGTTGTAAATATTGCTATAATTCTTAATCTCTTTTTGACCCTAGGATTCATGACTATCCCTCCTTGTTGAGCTGTATTTTAATACGAATAATATCAAAATGCAAGTCTAATTATGTGTTAAAAAATGTTATTTTAATTGCTTTTGCTTTGTTTATGGTGTTTTCTCAAAGATATTTATAGAAAATTATTATATATAATGTTATAATGTGCCATAAAGGAGAGATAAAATGAGTCAAAGTAAATCTATTGTTAAACAAGCCTCTTTTCTTGCGATTGCAGGTATATTAGTTAGAATTATTGGACTGTTATACCGTAGTCCCTTAACATTAATGATTGGTGATGAAGGTAATGGTTATTATTCTACTGCCTATAATATATATGCCTTAATATTATTAATTTCTTCCTATAGCATTCCAACTGCTATATCAAAACTTGTATCAGAAAAATTAGCTTTAAATCAATATAACAATGTTCAAAAAATATTGAAATGTGCATTTATTTATATTTGTATTATCGCTGGAAGTGCTGCTCTTATTGCATTTATTTTAGCTCCTTATATCATTAAGGAAAATGCTGTTCCTGCTTTAAGAGTTCTATGTCCTACGATATTTTTATCAGGTTTATTAGGAGTTTTTAGAGGTTATTTCCAAGCTCATCAAATTACATTTTATACATCTGTATCCCAAATTGTAGAACAGATCTTAAATGCAATTGTTTCTTTAGGAGCTGCTTATTTGTTTATTCAACCTTATTTAGATGTTGGTGGTACTCAATTAGCAAGTGCTGGAGCAACTGGCAGTGCTTTAGGTACTGGAGCAGGAGTTTTAATTGCTTTAGCTTATATGGTTTTAATGTATATTAGAAAAAAAGATCATTTGATTGAAAAAGAAGATATTGATTATCATACTAATTCTTATTATCAAATATTTAGTATGATCTTACAAATTGTAACTCCTATTATTATTGCTACTTGTATTTATAATCTTGTATCTACTGTAGATATGTATATTTATTACTTTGTGATGGAGTTTAAAGGAATGAGTGATGTTGCTGCTGTTACATCTTATGGTATATATTCAACAAAATATATTCCTTTACAAAATGTTCCTGTCGCATTAGCTTCAGCTATGTCAGCGGCAACAATTCCAGCTATTTCATCATCTTGGGCTCGTTTAGATAGAGAAAAAACAATTCAACAGGTTCAATCTAGTATGAGTACAACAATGTTGATTTTAATTCCTTCTTGTGTAGGAATGGCTGTTCTATCTTATCCAATTATTGGTTTGTTATTTCCTCAAAAGGAAACAATGGAAATCGCAAGTCATCTACTAGCTTACGGTAGTCCTGCGATTATTTTCTATGGTTTATCAACTTTATCTAATGGTATTTTACAAGCTTTAGGTGAAGTCAATGTTCCTTTAAGAAATGCGACTAAGGCATTGGTATATAATGTATTATTAGTTATTTTCTTATTACTTGTTACACCACTTGGTTTATATTCTTTATTAATTGGTAATATTGTTTATCCTTTACAAGTTTCTTTCTTAAATCAAGCTGAATTAAGATATAAATTAAGATATAGACAAGAAATAAGAAGAACTTATATTTTACCTCTTCTTTCATCAATTATTATGGGAATAGTTGTTTATGCTATTTATCATGGATTATTTGCATTAACACACTCTGTATTTATTCCTTTGATGATATCTGTTATTGTAGGGATTGTTGTTTATTTTACAATTATATTATATATGTATTCAGATCATCCAAAATATCTTGATGATATTCCTTATGCAAATAGATTAATGAGAAAATTAAAGAGAAAATAATAATTCCAGCATTGCTGGAATTATTTTTTATGATAAAGAAAATATAATAATTTAGCCATAAGTGTTTCTCTAGGAAATAATGAAATATATCTTTCTATCTTAAAAATTTCTTTATCTGGATATAATAATTGATGATATATTCTTCCTACAATCCCCTTTTTATTCACATCTTTAAAATTATCCATAATCTCTCCAGTATTTACAAACTGAAAATCTTTATCACTATATTTTTGATAATCTTGTAATAAATCATTAGTAAAAATATCAAAATTATAGATATAACTTACATCTCTTTGAGATATCTCTCCTAACCAATCTAATACAATATATAAATATTCTTTTAATAAAGGTGTACGATCATAAGATTCTAATATCTTACGACTTAATGGACCACTATCATTACGATTGTCATAGCGTATCATTCTTTCTAATCTTAGTATTTCCTTATAATACATCTCAAATATAGATGATTCAATAGGTTTAAAAGTATAAACGATACCATCTAATTTTTGAAAATGTTTCATTGCAGTTTGATAACCAATCCTCACATTACGATCTAATACATCTCTTGAAAAATCTAAAAAAGAACCTAAATCTACATAAGGATGAGTATAAATAACATGTGGTTTTTGAAAATAATATGGATGTGTCATTTCTTTTTTCATATCAACAACAATAACCTCATCTGCTCCCATATCAAAAGCTAAGTCAATAGGAACATTATCATAATATCCTCCATCTATATAAGATTGTCCATTAAATGTATGAACAGGAAATGCTGGAAAACATGATGCACTAGAAATAAGATAATCAAAAATATATTTTTGATTCATTTCTTTTTTAGTAATTAACACTGGTTTTAAACTTGGAAATTGTACAGTGCATAATCCAAAATCTATTGGTGAAGATAATAATTTCTTTTCATCTAATAGGTTTCTAATAATGTTTTTTAGAGGTGTAATATCTGCTCCTTTTTCTTTAATGAAACTCTTAAAGAAAGAAGCAACTAAATTAGATTGATCTAACATCTTTTCCATATCCAAAAAAGAAAAATCATCACTAAAATCACCTGCAAAAATATCATTGATTGTCATGTTTTCCCATAAATCAATCATAGCTTGATAATCATTTTGAGCAAGTAAACAACCATTTAAAGCCCCTATAGATGTTCCAGTAACTATTGAATAATCAATATTTAATTCTTTTATAGCTTTCAAAAAACCAACTTCATACGCTCCTTTAGAACCTCCACCGGCAAGCACAATTGCTCGTTTCAATGCTAACTCCCCCCCTATCTACCACTTTGTTTAATCATATTCTTATAAATATCTAAATATTCATTTAATCCATCAAATGAAGATAGTTTCCATTCCCAATTAGGAGAACCAATTTTTCCAGGAATATTAAAACGACATGTATTATCTTTACCCATAATATCCCAAATTGGAATAATCACTTTTGAAGACTCCGTATCTAAACAATAATGAATAATCCTTTGATACATCTTTTCTTCTTGATAATCTTCTAATTTCTTTTCTAAGCTTTCTTTGGTTTCTTCATCAATTGTTTCTAACCATCCTACTAAAGTATCATTATCATGTGTTCCACTATAAACAACAACCTTTGAAAAATCAAAATCATTTTGGAAATGAAATTGAAAAACAAACATCCCTTCTAATGAATAATGATCTCTTAAATCATAAACTTCATCTCTTAAATCACCTAAATCCTCAGCCAAAATATGAAGGTCAGGAATTTCTTTATATAATGTATCAAATAATGCATATCCAGGTGCTTCAACCCACTCTCCAATAATAGCAGTTGTTTCGCTTTCAGGAACTTTCCAATACGTATCAAATGCTCTAAAATGATCAATACGAATAATATCATAAATTGTTGAAGCATATCCTAAACGTTCAACCCAAAAATCAAAATGATGTTCTTTCATATAATCCCAGTCATAAATTGGATTGCCCCATCTTTGACCATATTTACTAAAATAATCAGGTGGTACACCTGCAACAAATGATGGTGTTCCATCTTCTTCTAATAAAAAGTTTTCTTGATTTTCCCATACATCAATAGAATCTAATCCAACATAAATAGGCATATCTCCTAAAATAATAATTCCTTTATCATTAGCATATTGTTTTAATTTTTTCCATTGTTTTAAAAATTGATATTGTAAAAAGATTTGATAATCAATATCAGATTGAAATGGAATTAAAATAAATGTAGGTTTTGTTAGATAAGTTCTATATTCTTCTTCCCATTCTAACCATGCTTTATTGTGATTTTGTAATTTAAATACTCTATATAAAGCATAACTTTGAATCCATTTTTCACTTGCGAATTTTTTATAATCTTCATCTTGTACAAAACGTGAAAATGCTTTTTTATATAATTGTTCTTTAAATACTCGAACATTATCATAATCCACATAATCTTTATCGCTATTAAAATTTTTTACTTCTTCTTCCTTGAGTAATCCTTCTTTTACAAATTCATCAATACTCAAATATATTTCATCACCTGCTTTACTTGATAAAGGTTGATATGGTGAATTTCCATAACTTAAAGGATGTAGAGGTAATATTTGCCATATTGTAATATGTGCTTTATATAATTCATCAACTAAATCATATGCATTCTTACCTAAATCTCCAATCCCATAACAGCTAGGTAATGCTGAGATAGGAAATAAAATACCTGCTTGTTT
Source organism: uncultured Erysipelotrichales bacterium (assembly GCA_910579135.1). Lineage (GTDB taxonomy): Bacteria > Bacillota_I > Bacilli_A > Erysipelotrichales > Coprobacillaceae > MGBC113645. The sequence goes on from CAJTTM010000034.1 coordinate 23,526, forward strand.
TTCCATGTTTCTAACTCCTAATATCCTAAATTTTCTTCTACAATAATAATCTTTATTCTATTGATTTGACTTTGGTGTGAAAGTTTTACATAACTACTACAAATTCTATCATGACTTAAACAATCACTACATTTTCCTGCAATTGCACAAGGTGTATTTTTATTTAATCTTATTGCATTTGCAGGTGCTGAAACATGACGAATATGACTAATTGCTTCTTCTTCACTTTCAAATATTTTATTTAATCCAGCAATAACAATGACTTCATCTGGTCCATAAATCATTGGAGCTACTCTATTTCCTGTTCCATCTATATTATATAAACACCCATCAATTGTAAGAGCGTTGGTACTTGTTAAGAATAAATCAGCACTAAAAGCTGCTCTAAAACGTTCTTTAAGTTCTTCTTTTGTAATGTTCTCTTCATATCTATCTATAAACTTAACATCACTGTTTCTTAATAAATCAATAACACCTAATTGATTTAATGTTACCGATCCTCCTAGAGCTACTGTTTTTTGATTGATAAAAATATTCTTTAGATATGAAATTAATTCATTTCTATTTTCTACAAACATTAAAGTCATATTATTCTTTTGAAATGACTTTATCATTTCTTTCTCTTTAATTTCTAATAATTTTTTTATATTTTTTTCCATATAATCCCCACCCATTTTACAATTATAACTTATATCTTATAAATACTACAACATTTTTTTAAGATAACTTTATTTATCTGTATTGTAAAATGAAACTGGAATTAAGGTTTGTAGGGAAAGGCTAGCCTT
>CAJTTM010000035.1 GCA_910579135.1 uncultured Erysipelotrichales bacterium
ATACTTACGACAATTATTATATTACCACATAATGATCAAAATGAAAAGACTGTTATGATAATAAATCATAGCAGTTTTTTTATGTGAGCAAAAAGGTATATAAGATAGATAAATTTTGCTATAATATTATAGAAAGCGAGGAAATAAGAAATGAAAGTTACAAATGATATTTTTTATGTGGGTGTTAATGACCACGAAGTTGATTTATTTGAAGGACAATATGTTGTAGAAAATGGTATGGCATATAATTCTTATGTGATTATGGATGATAAAGTGGCTGTTATGGATACAGTAGATGCCCATTTTACTCATGAATGGCTGGATAATGTAAGTCAAGTATTAGATGATCGTCAACCTGATTATTTGATTGTACAACATATGGAACCAGATCATAGTGCTAATATTAAGAATTTTATGGAATTATATCCAAATGTACAAGTTGTTTCAACTGCAAAAGCATTTGTTATGATGAAACAATTCTTTGGAACAGACTTTTCAGATAGACGTATTGTTGTTAAGGAGAAAGATACATTGGATTTAGGACATCATACTTTAACATTTGTGATGGCACCAATGGTGCATTGGCCAGAAGTTATGGTGACATATGATAGTTTAGATAAGGTTTTATTTTCAGCAGATGGTTTTGGGAAATTTGGAGCATTAGATGTTGAAGAGGATTGGGCTTGTGAAGCGCGTCGTTATTATATTGGTATTGTTGGAAAATATGGAGTACAAGTACAAGCTCTATTGAAGAAGGCGGCACAATTAGATATTCAAATTATTTGTCCATTACATGGACCAATTTTAACTGAAAATTTAAGTTATTATTTAAATTTATATCAAACATGGTCTTCATATGATGTTGAAAGTGAAGGAATTATGATTGCTTATACTTCTGTTTATGGACATACAAAAGTAGCAGTAGAATTATTAGCAGAAAAGTTAAGAGAAAAAGGATGTCCAAAAGTTGTTGTTAATGATCTAGCAAGAGAAGATATGGCAGAATGTGTTGAGGATGCATTTAGATACGGTAAGATTGTTTTTGCGACAACAACTTATAATGCAGATGTATTTCCGTTTATGAAAGAATTCATTCATCATTTATTAGAAAGAAATTTCCAAAATAGAACAATTGCCTTTTTAGAAAATGGATCTTGGGCTCCGCTAGCTGCTAAAACAATGAGACAAATGTTTGAAAATAGTAAAAATATTAAGATTGCAAATCAAGTTGTTACAGTGAAATCAGCATTAAATGATGAAAGTAAAGAACAAATAGAAAAATTAGCATCAGAATTATGTATTGATTATCAAGCACAACAAAGTGAAACAGCTAATAAACAAGATTTATCTGCATTATTCAATATTGGGTATGGGTTATATGTAGTTACAAGTCATGATGGTAAAAGAGATAACGGATTAATTGTCAATACAGTAACACAAGTTACAAACACTCCAAATCGTATTGCAGTTACAATCAACAAACAAAATTATTCTCATCATATTATTAAACAATCAGGAATAATGAATGTAAACTGCTTATCAGTTGATGCACCATTTAGTGTGTTTGAAACATTTGGATTCCAAAGTGGAAGAAACGCTGATAAATTTGTAAATCTTAAGCCTTTAAGAAGTGATAATGGTTTAGCGTTCTTACCTAGATATATTAATTCATTTATGTCATTAAAAGTAGAACAATACGTTGATTTAGATACTCATGGAATGTTTATTTGTAGTGTCACTGAATCTAGAGTTATTTCTCATGAAGAAACTATGACTTATACATACTATCAAAATCATGTAAAACCTCAACCTCAAACAGAAGGTAAAAAAGGTTATGTTTGTAAGATTTGTGGATGGATTTATGAGGGTGAAGACTTACCTGATGATATTATTTGTCCATTATGTAAACATGGAAAAGCAGATTTTGAACCAATTGAATAATATCTTTCAATTTATGAAATTTTTTTGATTCATAGAAAAAATAGATATAATATTGATATAGCATGAAGGAGGAATAAGAAATGAGTTTTCCAAAAGATTTTTATTGGGGTGGAGCAACAGCTGCTAATCAATTAGAAGGAGGATGGCAAGAAGGTGGAAAAGGTGTATCCTGCCCAGATATTTGTACAGGAGGAAGTGCAACAGTAAGTAAAAGAATAACGCCTGAATTAGAAGAAGGAATCTTTTATCCATCACATGATGCGATTGATCATTATCATAGATATAAAGAAGATATTGCGTTATTTGCAGAAATGGGATTTAAGATGTATCGTTTCTCTATTGCATGGACTAGAATTTTCCCTAATGGTGATGAAAAGGAACCAAATGAAGAAGGATTGAAATTCTATGAAAGTTTAATTGATGAGTGTTTAAAATACAATATAGAACCATTAATTACAATTTCACACTATGAAGTTCCATTTAATTTAACTAAGAAATGGAATTCATGGGTTGATAGAAGACAAATTGATTGTTATTTAAATTTCTGTAAGGCAATATTTACCCGATATAAAGGAAAAGTGAAATATTGGTTAACATTTAATGAAATTAATAGTGCGACAAGCGCAATGGGTGCATTTTTAGGACAAGGTATTTTAAATGAAATTAAATCAATGGATTTTATGAATCAAGTAGATATACCAAATAATCGCTTTCAAGGTTTACATCATCAATTTTTAGCAAGTGCTCTTGCAGTTAAGATGGCACATGAAATTGATCCAAATTATCAAGTAGGATGTATGCAGATTATGGCTACAAGTTATGGTTTAACATGTAATCCCGCAGATCAAATTGAAAATCAACAAAAGAATCATTTAATGAACTGGTTCTGTAGCGATGTTCAATGCCGTGGAAAATATCCAAATTATATGAAGAGATATTTTAAAGAAAACAATATTGAGGTTAAAATGGAAGATGGAGATGATGAAATCTTAGCAGCAGGTCCTGTTGATTTCTATACATGTTCATATTATATGTCAAATTGTCAAACTGCTGATAAAACAAAAGAAGCAGGGCAAGGAAATATCTTAGGTGGAGTTCCTAATCCTTATTTAAAAGCAAGTGATTGGGGATGGCAAATCGATCCAGAAGGTTTAAGATATTCATTAAATGAAATTTGGGATCGTTACCAATTACCGATCTATGTTGTAGAAAATGGTTTAGGTGCATATGATAAGATTGACGATGATGGAAAAGTAAGAGATTCATATAGAGTAGATTACTTAAGAAGTCATATTGAACAAATGCATGAAGCTGTTTTAGATGGTGTAGATTTAAGAGGTTACACTCCATGGGGATGTATTGATTTGGTTTCTGCATCAACTGGTGAAATGGCAAAACGTTATGGATTCATTTTCGTTGAAAGATATGATGATGGAACTGGAGATTTTGCAAGAAGAAGAAAAGAATCGTTCTATTGGTGTAAAAAAGTTATTGAAACTAATGGAGAAGATTTATCATAATAATAAAAACAATATGATTAGTAATTCTAGTCATATTGTTTTTTTATCCTTCTTATCCCGATAATTAAGATAATCATAAGTATTGCTCCACAAGTATCTATTAAAACATCATGAAATTGACCAGCTCTTTGACTAACAAATAATTGATGAAGTTCATCACTACAAGCATAAAGAAAAGAACAATAGAGAGAATATGTATAAATTTTTTTCCAAGTCATATCATTCTTGTAAAAACCATAAATAAAAGATAAAGTTAATAAAGCATATTCGCTCATATGAGCAATTTTTCTTATTATAAGATGTAGCAAATCAAGATTGGTTATAAAAGGAAAAATTTTTTTCATAAAATAAACAATTTGTAAACTTAAACCAGATGATTGTTCACCATTTTGCATAGAGAATGAAAAAATCATTATCATTAATAAGATTGAAGGTATAAAATAAGTAAATTTCTTCATATGTATCACCATAATTATTATATATAAATTAATAGGAAAAAGACATAAAAAGATATCATCCATTAATCTAAAAATGATATCTTTTATATTACTTATTGTGTTTCTACATATATATAAGAAATTGACGAATTTGTTTTATTTGTTATTGTTAATAAACAATATTGAAATTTATTATTTTTTTTTACACTAGGATTAATATCAAAACTCAATGACTGAGTTGAATCATTATATAAATTACCTAATGAATAGTCTTGTGATTTAGGTTTGTTTTTATCGCTAGAACAATATAATGCTAAATTATTTTCTATTGGATCAAAATAAATCTCAATTATCCCTTCATCAGACATCCTATGAGAGTATCTGTTTAAAATTTGATTGAATTCAAAAACTGTGAATTGATTGTTTAACTCATAGGTTCCTAATATTTTTTCGTGTTCAATATTGTTTGTAGTATATTTGATTTTAAATATTAAAGAATTTATTGATTTAGAAGAATATGAATATCTAAATAAATGGCTGTCTTTTTCAAGATAATTAATCCTTAATGATGCTACGTTATTTACCCTTATATAAGAAGCGATATTAGATATTACAAATATGAAACATATTATGAAAAAAATGAACAGAAACTTCTTTTTGTAAATTGGTTTCATGGTAAAACACTATCCTTTGTAGAAACTTTTTTCCATGCTGTTTTATCCATTGCGCTTTTTTCGCTTTTTGTTCCTACATATTTGTTTTTCTTGATTTCATTACATTGAGTAGTGGTTCTGGCATATAAATAATAATCTATACCACTTTTTTTATTGCGTTTATATCTGTATGTATGAGTATAGTTAGATGTGCTTAGAAGAGCACCGCTCGCGTTATCGTAAATTTTTGCAGTATAAGAAGCTTTAGTGAGATAAGCTTTCATACGTAAACATGAATAATATCCTTTTTTATTAACTTTTTCAAGATCTGATGCTGTCAATGCATATGATCCATTTGCTGATTGTTTCATATTAGCAACTGGAATAGATATACCAATACCAACTATACTTACAGAAAAATCAAAGGTTCCTGATGATAAAGATACAGCTGAATAAGTTTCTTGAAAACATTGTTTTGAATATCCTATCCAATCATATCCCTTTTTTTGCATACTTGTACATGTGGTGTCAGTATGAGTTCTAGAACTTCTGGTTTTTGAATCATTATATTCAATAATTTTCTGGTATCCTTTTTCAAAGATTAAAGATTTTTCTTGTTGGGTTAAAGGTGCATAAGAAATATAAACATTATTATTCTCTAAGGCAGCTACACTTATTGGTTTTGTTATAATGCTTTCTAATAAACATAAACCTAAAATAAATACTATAAATTTTTTCATTCTTTTTCCTCCATTTATTATATTGAAAGTACTTTCTAATTATATTGTATATTTTACGACTTATATTGTCAATGTATGCTTATTTATTTTACAATATATTGATTTTTTAAAATTATTATATATAATTGATATTGGGTGAAATATTGTGGCGAAGAATACAAATTACTTTATAAAATTTGATCTGATTATTTTAAGCGTTCTTCAAAAGAAGGATAGTTATGCTTATGAAATGACAAAGTTAGTGGAAAATATAACACAGGGACAAATTGTTCCAAAACAAGGAACAATGTATCCTTTTATTTATAAGATGTTAGATGAAGGATATATTACGAGTTATCCACAAACTGTAGGTAATAAGATAAGGGTTTACTACCATTTGGAAGATAAAGGGAAAGAATATTTAACAAAGGGATTAGAAGATTATTATAATCTTGTTAAGTCATTAGATTGTTTGTTTAAGGGGGACTATGATGAAGGATAGCAAGAGATATTATAAGAATGTTAAAAAGTTAATGCCTATATATGGTAAGAGGGAAAAAGAGTTTTTAAATTCATTAGAAAAAAGATTAGATCTTTTAAAAGATTGTGACTATAACAATATTGTAAAAGAGCTAGGTGAACCAAAAGATATGATAAGTACATATTATCAAAATGTAGATAATGATGATTTATTAAAAAAAGTAAATATAACAAGATTTATGAAAGCATCTATTATTATACTATTGGTTGTTGTTTCTGTATTTTGTTGTTATAGAGCATATATCTTTGAAAAGGAATATGATGTCATTAAAAATTCTAAAGATGGATATTTTGAAGAAGTTATAGAATAAGAGATTGAGAGTCATTATATTTTTATTAATACTATGTATGATGCCTTTTTCTAACATTAGGGCATTAATGTGTATATTGAAGAAACATTTGATGATGGAAGTTATATAGAAATTGTTATTGATGACGGAAATACAAATGCGAGAACAAGTATAACGAAGAAAAAACAGCTACATATAAAGGCAGTGAGGGTACTGCATTTTGGTCTGTAACTGTAAAAGGGACATTTAATTATAATGGAACAATGTCATCATGTACAAGTTCTTCTATAGAAACAAAGAGTTATGTAAGTAATTGGAAGTTGAGTAATAAGAAAGCCTCAAAGAGTGGAGCTACTACTAGTGCTAGCGCTACAGCAAAATTATATCATTCAAATGGAACTACAGTGTTAAGATCAATTGATAAAACGGTAAAGTTAACTTGTGATAAAAATGGAAAGTTCTCTTAACACCTAAAAATTAATGAAGTATCAAATAAGGGTAATAAAATATAGGTATACTATCTAAAGTCAAGAATAATGTCTTCGTTTAAATATTCTAGAGTAATAAACTGTATATGTTTATTGCTCTTTTATTTTGGATAAATAATGAATAATCATGTGATTGATATTATTGCTTTTTGATTTATCTAAAATATATTTTATTTATTCTCTTGATATTTTACTGGATAATTTTTTATTATGTAAAATATTTTTTGTGAATAATTATTATTGTTGACATGTTAGAACTTTTTAAAGTAATTCATTTATTATTCCGAAGTTAACTCTTATATTTGTTATATATAAATTTTTGGTTATTTTCTATCAAATGTGCAAATTGGTACGTTTAGTGTGATAATTGGTAAGCTTTTTTTACATATGAAAAATAAAATCTTTCATGTTTTTTTAAATCATAAAATTTTTATGTTTGTGTCAATGAATATTTCCTTCAGTCCTTTCATTGGAATCGTTTAATTTAAATAGAAATGAAACAAAATCATAATGAATAGTTATTGTGGCTTTGGACAAAATGTTTAATGACAAATAATTTTTTTGCTTCTATAATAGATTTATAGAAACTTTTTTAAAAGTTGTAAGAAAAACCTCTTTTTATTTGTATGTAATAGTAGGAGGTGTATTTTTATGAGTATATTAAAAGACTATGAAATTGTATTAGTTGATATTAAAAAAGATGACTTTATTTAATACTTGCGTGATTGATGATATCTTTCCTCATCAAGAATGTGTGAGAAATGTATTCTAAACAAGATGATGGAGGACTATAAAAGATGTGTGAAATAAGTGAAAAGTGGATGAAACAAGGGTATGAGAAAGGAATACTTATTAGAGAAGAAAAAGGATATGCAGATGGCATAAGTCAAGGAATAAACCAGGGATTTATAAATGGAAAAAAGAAAAGGCAACCCAAATGATTACTAATTTATTAATAAAGAAGTTAGGCTCTATATCAGAATGTATTATCAATAAAATCAACGATAGTAATGAAGGAGAGTTAGATCAACTTTCATTAAATATTTTTGATATTGATAATGAAGATGATATTTTAAAGTATGTGCATTAAAACAAAAAAGAATGAACATAAATCATTTAAATATGTTCATCTTTTTTTATCATGTATAAAATTAAAAATTTTATTAATCGCTTAAATCTTCACCATTAGTAGCGATGACTTTTTTATACCAATAGAAAGAATCTTTTCTATATCTATCTAATGTCTTTAAATCAAACTCTTCTCTATCAACATAGATAAATCCATATCTTTTCACCATACCTTCATGAGTTGAAATCAAGTCAATAGCTGACCATGGACAATATCCTAACATTTCAGCACCATCAGTAATAGCCAATTGAATTTGTTCGATATGTTTTCTTAAATATTCAATACGATAAGGATCGTGAACTTTACCATCTTCTGTTAATTTATCATAAGCACCAAGCCCATTTTCAGTAACAATCATTGGTAATCTATATCTTGAATACATTTCACGAATAGTTGCTCTAAATCCCATTGGGTCAATTTCCCAGCCAAAATCAGTATGTGGAAGATTCTTGTTGGCTGCTCCAATGTAAACACCTTTCTCCATTCTTGTTTTTTGTTGATCATGCCCAAATGTATCTTGGGTGTTTTCATCACACCATTGGACAGTTGCGGTTGAATAATAATTGAATCCAATAAAGTCTGGATGTCCATTTGCTAAAATCTCCATATCTCCATCTTCAATAATAGGAGTGGCATTTCTTTCTTCCATGAATGCCCATGCAAGATTATTATATTTACCATATACAGCCATATCTAAATATAACCAATTTCTAATAGCGTTTAGATTTTGAGCTGCTAATTGATCTTCAGGCTTACAACTTGCTGGATAAGCTAATGATATATTTGGAGCAGGTCCGATTTTTCCTCCTTCAACCATTTCATGGCATAATGCCATAGCTTTGGCTTGAGCAACTAACATATGGTGATTTTGTTGATATAAACTCTTATATTTTTCAGGACCAGTTAATGTTGTAGTTCCAATAATATCACCAGATAAAATTAAAACATTTTGTTCATTAATTGTTAACCAATATTTAACTCTATCACCAAAGTTTTCAAACATGACTTTCGCAAAATTGACAAACCAATCGATAGATTCTCTCTTTTCCCATCCACCTTTTTCTTCTAATGCTTGAGGCAAATCAAAGTGGAACATTGTGACTAATGGAATGATATTATATTTTAAACATTCATTAATAACATTGTTATAAAACTCAATACCTTTGGGATTAACTTCACCAATACCGTTGGGTAAAATTCTGGACCAAGAAATAGAAAAACGATAAACCTTAAATCCCATTTCTGCCATTAATGCAATATCTTCTTTATAACGATGATAATGATCTGCACAAACAGTTAAATCTGAAGTCCCTTCAGGAACAATTTTCACATCTTGTACTGACGGACCCTTTCCATCGATTAAATTAGCACCTTCTACTTGATAAGCGCTTGTACTAGCTCCCCAAAGAAAATCTTTAGGAAATGACTTTAAATTCTTATGTAACATTTTCTTTCCTCCTTAAATACACTCATTATATATAAAATTTTAATTCTGTATTCTGTTTTTCCAAAAATTGAAAAAAGAACTTAAAGTTCTTGAGCGTTTTCCCACTCCATCATTTTTTCTTCAAGTTCTTTTTCTTTTTGGTCTAATAATGCAACATATTCATTGTATTTCTTATAATCATTTAAAACATCTTCTTGATGTAAAGAATCATTAAGAGAGGCAATTTCTTCCTCTAATTGAGTAATATCTTTTTCTATCTTTTGGATTTTATTTTCTTGTTTTCTTTTTAATGCCTGTATTTTCTTTTTTTCAATATAATCAACATTAACTTCCTTAACTATCTTTTCTTCTTTCGCTTCTCTTTTGTTTAAATAATCATCATAATTTCCCATAAAGCTTTGGCTACCATCTGCTTTCATTTCAACAATCTTATTAGCTAATTTATTAATAAAATAACGATCATGACTAATAAACAAGATTGTTCCTTCAAAAGATAATAAAGCATCTTCTAATATCTCTTTAGATTCAATATCTAAATGGTTAGTAGGTTCATCTAGTATTAAGAAGTTTGATTTAGAAAGTAATAACTTCATTAAAACAACTCTACCTTTTTCACCACCAGATAACATATCCATAGATTTAAAAACATCTTCTCCTTTAAACAAAAAGGTTGCAGCTATATTTCTAATTTCAGTATTAGTCATTTTAGGATAAGCATCACTAATTTCTTGAAAAACAGTTTTGCTTTGAGATAAAGATGTCTGTTCTTGATCATAATATCCTAACATAACCTTACTACCTAAAGTGAATTTTCCACTGCTAGGATAAAGTTCTTGTAATAAAATACGAAATAATGTTGTTTTACCAATACCATTAGGGCCTATTAAAGCCACTCTTTCTTGTCTTTTTACTTCAAAACTCACATTTTCAAAAAGAATTTTATCAAAAGACATTCCTAGATTATTAACAGTTAAAACATCAAAGCCTGATTCTAATAAAGGTTTAAATTGAATTCTAATAGTAGAAGGGAGAGCATCAGGTTTTTCAATCTTTTCCATCTTTTCTAAAGCTTTTTCTTTACTTTCAGCTCTTTTCACTTGTTTTTCTCTATTAAAAGATTTTAATAAATCTATGCTTTCTTGCATCTTTTTAATTTCTTTTTGATTATCTATATAATGTTTTAAATCTACATCACGATTATGTTTTTTAATTAAAGCATACTCATTATAATGACATTTATATGTTTTCGATTTACCATTCTCAATTTCTATAGTCGTATGAGTGACTTGATCAATAAAATATCTATCATGACTAACAACAATTAGTGCATGGGGATAACTTTTTAAATAATTTTCTAACCATTCTATAGAGGGAACATCTAAATGGTTAGTAGGTTCATCAAGAAGCAATAAATCGGGTTTTAATAATAATAATCTGCCTAGTGAAACTCTTGTTTTTTGACCTCCAGATAATATATGAATAGGCAATTGCCACTCATCATCATTAAAACCTAAACCTTTTAATACACCTTTGATTTGACTTGTATAAGAATAACCACCTTCTCTATCAAATTCATATGAAAGTTGATCATATTCCTTCATAATTAAATCTAAAGTAGTTGGATCACTCATCATTTGTTCTAATTCTCTTAATCTTTTTTCTTTTTTGATTAATGGTTGAAAAACATCTAATAAAGCTTCATAAATAGTAAAATTGGGATTAATCGTATTATGTTGAGATAAATAACCGATAGTCATATCTTTATTCATTATAATATCACCTTGATCATAATTTTCTTCTTTTGTAAGAATTTTAAGAAGGGTAGATTTACCTGCACCATTAACTCCAATAATCGCAACTTTATCATGTTCTTCTATTTTAAATGTAATATCTTTAAGTAGTTCTATTCCTTGAAAAGATTTACTTAAAGAAGAAACGGAAAGTATCATATTCATCACCGCTAAATATTGTATCATAATTCATCCAAAAAGCCAAAATTATTAAAGAAATATATTTTATATATTATTTATGGCTAAAAAATTAAGAAAAACTTAACAAAAAAGCAAAGATAAATTCAATGTTATTTAAATTTCTTAAGAATTTCTTAAAAAAGTTATGGACTTTTTGTGAACACTTTGTTAGAATGTAATTGTCAGTAAAGAAAGAAGGTTTGAACAAATGTCCTTGAATTTAGTGAGTTCTATAAAGAAAATTGTATTAGCTTTTGTTGTTACTATGTTAATAATGATCAATTTTATAACTCCTATAAGTGCTAAAAGTATTGATAAAAAAGCGCCTGTTATAAAACTTACTCATTCAACGATTACAATTACGAAAGGTTCTAAGTTTTCTGCTAAAAAGTATTTAAAATCTGTTAAAGATAATCGTGATGGGAATTTAAAATCTAAAGTCAAAATAAGTGGAAAAGTGAATATCAAAAAAGCAGGGACATATAAAGTAAAATATACTGTTAGCGATAAAGCTAAGAATAAAGCTGTAAAAACTTTAAAAGTGAAAGTTATAGAAAAAAGCAAAGCTCAAAGAATCGTAAGTGCTGCAAAGAGTAAACTTGGTTCTCCTTATAGATATGGATCAAATGGACCTAAAAGTTTTGATTGTTCTGGATTTACTCAATGGGTATATAAGCAAGTTGGAAAGAAGCTTCCAAGATCATCTTCTTCTCAAAAAAGAGGTGGAAAGTTAATTAAACTATCTAAAGCTAAAGTTGGAGACGTTGTTTGGAGAAGTGGACACGTTGGAATTTATATCGGAAATGGGAAAGTGATTCATTCTCCTCATAGTGGTGATGTTGTAAGATATACAACTCTTAAAGGCTTTAAATATGCAGTGAGATATTTATAAAGAATAGTCAAAAGACTATTTTTTTTATTGATTGATTTTGTGCTATTGAAAATGTTATAATACAATAAACAAAGAGGAGGAGCATTATGAAAAGTATAAAAATATTTATAAGTATTTTAATGCTATTTGTATGTATAAATACAAATCCTATATCTGCAAAAGAAAAGGAATATGGAACAGGTTATATTCAATCAAATTATAAACCACAAAAAAGACAAGGACAGGGAAACATGTCTTTAAGACGTGCTTCATCATTACCTGCTTCTTATAAATCACCAGTAACTTCTGTTAAAGATCAAGCGGATGGTGAAACATGTTGGGCTTTTGCTTATTTAGCAATGGCTGAATCTAATATGAAAAAGAAAAAAGGAATAGATTATGATTTATCTGAAAGACAACTTGCCTATTTCACATATAATCATGTTAATGATCCATTAGGAAATACAAAGAATGATGAAAATTATTTAGGAAATTCATGGTATAAAGGCGGAGGAAATGCTTATTATACATCGCTCGTTTTATCGGGTTATGTAGGAGCTATTAATGAAAGTCTTGCACCATATAGTTCTGAGGGTATCACAAATAATAATTTAGCTTATAAGAATAATAGTGTTATTTTAAAGAATGCTTACTTTTTAGATGGAAATTCTAGAAATGAAGTCAAACAGGCCATTGTTGATAATGGCGGAGTTGTTGGTGCTTATTATACGTCTAGTAATTTTTTTGACAATGATTATATATCATATTATTGTAATTCTGATTATGATTATGATTATAATGGTAAACTCATTTCGACAATTCCCAACCATGAAGTGTGCCTAGTAGGTTGGGATGATGGATACAAAAAAGATAATTTTAAGGTGAAACCTAAAAACAATGGCGCATGGTTAATTAAAAATAGTTGGGGAGAGCAAGCTGGTGAAAATGGATATATTTGGATATCTTATGAAGATAAAACATTATGTGATTTTGTGACAGCTAAGTTTGATAGCGCTTCTTCATATAAACACAATTATCATTATGATGCTTCTATTTGCCCGATGAGTGTAATTTTGGGCTCAGGTATACGTATTGCGAATATTTATCAAGCCAAAGGAAATACATCTGGTAATGAGGAAACTTTAAAGGCAGTAAGTTTTGGAGTGGATTCAACAGATACAAGTTATAGTATTCAAATTTATAAAAATTTAAAAAGTAAAAGTAATCCTCAAAGTGGGAGTGCAGCTTTATCGAAGACAGTAACTGGGAAAACAACTTATTCTGGAATCTATACTGTCGATTTAAATCAAACAGTGAAATTAGCACAAGGTGAATATTATTCTGTAGTAATTACATTAACATCATCAAATGGAATTGTTAGACCTTTTGTGGAAATGAATGGTCCAATTTATGATAATAATGGTAATGTTATAGCTGATTTTGATGCGGATCTTAAAGAAAATCAGAGTTTCTATAAAACTGATGAATGGTATGATGCTTATTATGAAGAAGCGTGTTTTAGAATTAAGGCACTTACAAATGATTTATCTACTAAAGATATTAATACAGCAGGTGTGAGTGGTTATTCTTCTTCATATTATTATACTTCAAAAGCAATTGTTCCTAATATTACCGTAAAATATGGATCAAAGACTTTGAAAAAAGGAACTGATTATACAGTAAGTTATTTAAATAATACAAAAGTGGGAACTGCAACTATAAAAATTACTGGTAAAGGTCAATATTTAGGAACGAAAACAATTAAATTTAAGATTGTGAAAAAACCAGTTTCTAAATTAACAATTAAAGGTGTACCAAAGACGAAAACTTATACTGGTAAAAAGATAAAACCAGGTATTAAAGTATATAATGGAAAAGTTTTATTAAAGAATAAAACTCATTATACAATTACTTATGGAAAAAATACGAGTACAGGAAAAGCAACTATAAAAATTACTGGTAAGGGTAATTATAGTGGAAGCGTAACAAAGACATTTTATATTGTTCCTAAGAAGGTTTCTATTAAGAAAGTGACAAGTCCTTCTAAGAAAAAGATAACAGTAACCTATAAAAAAGCTACAGGAGCAAGTGGTTATCAGATTGCTTATAAGAAAGTAGGAACAAAAACTTGGAAATATACAACGACTTCTTCTTTAAAGAAAACAATAAGTGGACTTACTCGTAAGAAGAAGTATGATGTGAAGGTAAGAGCTTATAAAAAAGTTGGAAGCAAAAAATATTATGGTACATTTAGTGCTTCTAAAAGAGTTAAAGTGAAATAGAATGGAAATAAGAGAATGAATTTTAGAGTTTATTCTCTTTTCTTAATATAGGAGGAAAAATGAAAAGGATAGTTATTCTAGTAGTTACATTATTACTTCAAATGAATATGGTTTATGCAGTAGATAATAATGATATTTCTCAAGAGACTTTATTGATGAAACAAGTTGAAACTGTTTTAAAGAAGGAGATTGAAAAAGGAAAGACTAATATTGATTTAAGAACATTAAAGATGAAATATAATGATAAGAATCAAAGAATTATATTAGAAACTTTTAAATATTCTCCTTATCTTTATTTATTATATAAACACAATCATCTTTATAAGTTTTCTTATAGTCAAGGATATATTGATTCTATTGATTTGAATATGGATTATTCAAAGGAAGATGTTCAAGAGGTTTATAAAAAAGTTGATGATCAATTAAATGAAATTATGCAATTGATAATACCTTCAATGAATAACTATACAAAGGCTTTAACTATTCATGATTATCTTATTTTAAATTATGAATATGATAAAAATATAAGTGATAGTAGTGCAACATCTGGAGGATTATTTATTAATAAAAAGGGAGTTTGTGATGGATATTCCCATGCTTATCAATATATTATGAATATGTTAGGTTTTAACTGTATTACAGTAAGTAGTACTCAAATGAATCACTCTTGGAATATTATTGAAATGGATAATTCTTATTATCATGTAGATGTCACTTGGGATGATCCTATAGAAGATAAGTTTGGTATGGTACATCATTTCTATTTTATGTTAAGTGATAAAGCTATTCAAGAAAATAGAACGGGAGAGGAATCAATACATCATCATTGGGAATCTTCTGTGAAATGTAATGATACAAAATATGATCAAATTGGTATTAAAGATATTCAATCACCTATCTATTTTTATAAAAATCGCTATTATTATATTAATAATAAAGGAATCATGAAAGATAGCGAATGTTTCCATACATTTAATAAGTGGTTTGTCTATAAGTGTATGAATAGATACTGGAATGGAATTTATTCAGGTTTGTTTATATACAATGATGAAATTTATTATAATGAAGCAACTTCTATTAAGAAAATGTCATTAGATGGTAAGAATGATAAAGAAATTATGAAAATAGAAGACGGTTCTATTTATGGAATAAGATTAAATCATAAAAGAGTTGAATATGTTATTAAACAAGATCCTAATGAGAAGGGGATGATTTATGATAGTCAAATAAAATTATCTAAAAAAGAAACTATAAGTACATTAGAAGATTATCTTTATAATGCAACAGAGCTTTCTCTTTTGTATGTTCAATCAGTTGATGAAGTTCTAAAAAATAATTAGATTTATATGATAAGAATGAGAGTAATGAGCTCATTCTTTTTTGTTTTAGATATTAATGTTGTCTAATAAAACACAAGATATAACTTGCTTGTTTAGACAAGTTCATGTATAATTGTATACAATCGAGGAGGTATGAAAATGAATTTAGCATATAAAGTATTAAGTTCACACTTATTAGAGGGGAATCTTGTAAAAGGAGAACAAATTTGTATTAAGATAGATCAAACATTAACTCAAGATTCTACTGGAACAATGGCTTATTTGCAGTTAGAAGCAATGGATGTAGGTCGTGTTGCAGTAGACAGGGCAGTGGCATATATTGATCACAACATGTTACAAACTGGATTTGAAAATATGGATGATCATGAATTTATTAGAAGTGTTGCGAAAAAACATGGAATTACTTTTTCTAAACCAGGTAATGGAGTTTGCCATCAATTACAATTAGAAAATTTCTCTAAACCAGGACAAACATTAGTAGGAAGCGATTCACATACACCTACTTGTGGTGCTATGGGAATGATTGCGATTGGTGCAGGAGGATTAGATGTAGCAGTTGCGATGGCAACAGGTAAATATTATGTTTCTTGTCCAGGGGTTATTCAAGTGAATTTAACTGGAAAGAAGTCAAAATGGGTAAGTGCAAAAGATATTATTTTAAAAGTATTAGAACAATTAAGTGTTAAAGGTGGAGTTAACATGGTTGTCGAATATACTGGTGAAGGTGTAAAATCTTTATCATTAACTGACCGTGCAACAATTTGTAATATGGGAGCAGAATTAGGCGCTACATGTTCAATCTTTGCATGTGATGAAAAGACAAAAGAATATTTAATTCAACAAGGAAGAGAAGGAGATTATGTTGAATTAAAAGCTGATGAAGATGCTGTTTATGATCAAAGATTAGATATTGATTTAAGTACATTAGTACCGATGGTGGCGAAACCACATAGTCCAGATGCGGTCGTACCTGTAAAGGATATTGAAGGAATGAAAATTAATCAAGTTGTGATTGGATCATGTACAAATTCATCTTTTGCAGATATGATGAGAGCCGCAAAGATTTTAAAAGGAAAGAAAGTGAGTGATCATGTATCATTAGTTATAGCACCAGGATCATCTTCTATTTTAGCAATGCTTTCTAATAATGGAGCATTAGCTGATATGGTTCATGCTGGGGCTAGAATTCTAGAGTGTGGGTGTGGTCCATGTATAGGAATGGGACAGGCACCATTATCAAAAGGAATTTCACTTAGAACAATTAATCGTAATTTTAAAGGACGTTCAGGAACAAATGATGCAGGTGTTTATTTAGTATCACCAGAAATTGCAGCGCTTTCTGCAATTAAAGGTTACTTATCAGAAGAATTTGAAGATGATATGTATTTAGATGAAGTTCCAAGTACTCCATTTATTAAAAATACTAACTTCTTTATTAATGATTATGATCCAAATACAGAAGTTTATATGGGACCAAACATTAAACCAGTACCAAGAGGAGATAAATTGAAAGATAGCATTTCAGGTAAAGTTGTATTAAAAGTTGGTGACAATATTTCTACTGATCATATTGTACCATCAGATTCAAAATTATTACCATATCGTTCAAATGTTCCTCATTTAGCAAAATTCTCTTTCTGTAAAGTTGATGATCAATTTTATACAAGAGCCATACAAAATAATGGTGGATTCATTGTTGGAGGAGATAATTATGGACAAGGTTCTTCAAGAGAACATGCAGCATTAGTGCCTAATTATTTAAAAATCAAAGCTATTTTTGCTTTATCTTTCGCAAGAATACATCGTTCTAATTTGATTAATAATGGGATTTTACCTTTAGTGATTACTAAAGAACAATATGATTTCTTTAATGATAATGATGAATACGAATTATTAAATTTATTAGAGGCTGTAGAAAAAGATTTAGATGTAACAGTCGTTAATAAAACAACAAATAAAAAGATTCAAGTTCAATTAACATTATCATCTAGAGAAAAGGGAATGATCCAATATGGTGGATTATTAAATGCGATTAAAGAAACAGGAGGAAAATTCTAATGAAAGCTGTGTTAATCCCCGGGGATGGAATAGGGCCAGAAATTTCAACAAGTGTAGAAAAGATTACTCAAGCAATGAATCTTGATATTGAATGGGTAAAATATAATGCAGGAGCTGAATATGCTTCAAAAACAAAAGAAGTTTTTGAATCTGGATTGGTTGATGCAATTAAAGAATACAAATGGGCATTAAAAGGTCCAACCGCAACACCAATAGGAACTGGATTTAGAAGTGTTAATGTTGCTTTAAGACAAAAATTTGCGACATATGCGAATGTAAGACCAATTCGTTCGTTTAAAGGTATCGATTCTAAATATGAAAATATTGATTTAGTCATGATTAGAGAAAATACTGAAGATTTATATAAAGGTATTGAATACATGGTTAATGATAATATGGCGAATGGTGTGAAATTAATTACAAGAGAAGCAAGTGAAAAGATTTGTAGATATGCATTTGAATATGCAAAAGCGAATGGTAGAAAGAAAGTCACTGCTATTCATAAAGCTAATATTATGAAATATACAGATGGATTATTCCTAGAAGCATTTAGAGATGTTTCTAAAGATTATCCAGATATTGAACCTCAAGAAGTCATTGTAGATAATATGTGTATGCAATTAGTATTAAGACCAGAAACATTTGATGTTTTGGTTGCTCCTAACTTATATGGAGATATTGTTTCTGATTTATGTGCAGGATTAATTGGTGGATTAGGATTTGCTCCTAGTGGAAATATTGGGGATGAATATCGTATTTATGAAGCTGTACATGGAAGTGCTCCTGATATTGCAGGTAAAAATATTGCGAATCCAAGTGCATTATTATTAGCTTTTGCATTGATGTTAGAAGATTTAGGAAAAAATAAAGAAGCCAACAAATTAAGGGATGCCTTGTCAAAAGTTGTAGAGGAAGGGCAGGCTGTTACACCAGATATTGGTGGAAAAGCTTCAACAGAAGAATTTACATTAGAAATTATTAAATATTTATAGTTAAAGGAGGAAAAGGTTATGCCATCACATAGTTTGTTTGATAAAACATCACATGGTTCTTTAGGGAATCAAATATTTGAATTGCTTAGAGATAGGATTTTAAATGAGGAATATGTTAATGGTCAAAAATTAAACGAACTGAATTTAGCTAGTGAATTAAAAATAAGTAGAACTCCTATTAGAGAAGCTTTAAAACAACTTGAATTAGAAGGATTGGTTGAAAGTATTCCTAATAAAGGTGTATATGTTAAAGGGTTCTCTGCTAGAGATATTGATGATATGCTAGAAATTAGAATTGCTTTAGAAGGACTTGCCATTCAATTTGCGATTGAGAGAATGGATGAAGAACATCTTAATAGAATAAAAGATATTTATGAATTAATGGAATTTTATACATTAAAAAAAGATCAAGAAAAAATCAATGATCTCAATATTCTTTATCATGAAGCTATTTATCAAGCGACTCAATCCACATATTTTGTACAATTATTAAAAGATATACATTATTATGTATCAGTTACAAGCAGACATTCTATTAGACAACATACAAGATTAGAGACTGCAATTGTTGAGCATAAAGCTATTTTAGATGCAATTCTTGAGGGAGATAAAGAAAAAGCTAAGAAAACAATTCAAAAACATATTAGAAAAACACAATTGTTAGTAAGAAACTTCTATGAACAAAGAGATGCTAATATGAAACAATATTAAGTCGCATTTTGCGACTTTTTCCATTTATCTAAATTTTTATAATTAATGAAAGAAGTGTTTGTTTCAAAAGGATAATTCTTATTTCATTTATTAGGTTTTTAGATATTATATTTCTAAAAATAAGGAGTAAGATATAAGTGTAAATTAAATTAGCAAAACTATAGTTTTTTAAATGACAGCTAGTTGCAATTATTTATAAACTATATATGATTATAATAAATGTAAAATAGCTTTATTTATAGGATAAATGGAGTTTTTATTATTTTTACCATAGTTGCTTATTTACTAGCTAAAGATGGGGAAGATAAATTTAACTTTAGACCAAGACAATTATTAAGTATGGGAGTTATAGTTTGAGTTTTCACAATTATGATTTATTTTGGAAATATTTCTTTAACATCATTTATGAGTGAATCATTAAGTTTTATTAGACTTGTCATTATTCCTTTAATGAGTGATTTTGTGTTGATAATCAAATGTTTATACAAATGGTTACAATAACATTAGGAATGCCAATAGGATCAATGGTCGCAATGGAATCAAGTGAATATAATAGCAATATTAAAGTTACTGCTTTTTGGATTGCGTTATCAACTGTTCTATTAATGATAATTATACCTCTTATATTATTGCTATTGAGAATATAAAAACCTGTAATCTACAGGTTTTTTGATGTTATAAGATGAACTCTCGTAATGTTATCTTGTATATGTTTGCTCATTGCTAGGCTAGCCATTTTTTTGTCTTTCCTTTTGATGGCATCAAGTATTTTTCTATGTTGAATAATTGTTTCTTGTGCTAATGACTTATCTGTAACATGAATAACTTGTTCAATAGCCCCAGCAATAATAGGCATAAGTTTTTTTATAATTTGATTACCACTAATTGAAGCTAACATTGTATGAAATTCTACGTCTTCTTTAGTATAATCCTTATTTTTATTGATTAATTCTTCAATAGCACGAAGGATATGATCAAGTTCATCAATTTGATAATTTGTAATATTATCTATTGTTTTATGAATAATTTGAGGTTCAATTAATAATCTTAACTCTAAAGCATCTTGTAAGATCTTTACTTTATCATGTTCAAAATTAAATCCTAATGGATCATCACTAATTCCTATTTGATCAGCAACAAATGTTCCAATACCACGTTTAATAATAATGACTCCTTTAGAATTTAATATTTTAATTGCTTCACGAATTGTACCACGCCCTACATTTAAATTTTTCATTAATTCTGTTTCGTTAGGGAGTTTATCATTGGATTGTAATTGATTTCTATTAATATAATCTATAATTTGATCAGCTACCAATTCAGGTAGTGTTTTTTTCTGTCCTACTTTTTTCATTATATCGCCTCTCAATGATTTTTGCATATTTTTATATGTTTGTCAAATTAGTATTGACACAATATTTAAAAGATAATAGAATGAAATCAAAGATAGGACATCATACGTCATACGTCTTATAAGGAGGGCAAATGAAATCACAAGAATTAAGAAAAATTGCTCCTGAAATGGATCCTTTAAGAATAGGAACAGGTTGGAGCATTGAGGATTTAAGTAAACCTCAAATTATGATTGAAAGTACTTATGGAGATTCTCATCCAGGAAGTGCTGGATTATTGGAGCTAGTTTATAAAGCAGAACAAGGAATTTATGATAGTGGAGCTAAAGCATCAAAGTTTTTTACTACTGATATTTGTGATGGAGAAGCACAAGGGCATGATGGAATCAATTATTCATTGGCTTCAAGGGATATGATTGCTGGAATGATTGAAATTCATAATAATGCAACTCCTTTTGATGGAAGTGTTTTTATTGCTAGTTGTGATAAAGGGATGCCTGCTCATTTAATGGGAGCTGGTAGAATTAATAATCCATGTATTTTTATTACTGGTGGTGTTATGGAAGCAGGACCAGATATGCTGACATTAGAACAAATTGGAAAATATAGTGCTATGTATTTACGAAGAGAAATTAGTGAAGAACAGTTTAATTATTATAAACATCATGCTTGTCCAAGTTGTGGAGCATGTAGTTTCATGGGAACAGCTTCTACAATGCAAATTATGGCAGAAGCATTAGGGTTGATGTTACCTGGAACAGCTTTGATGCCAGCAACTTGTGAGGATTTAAAGGAACAAGCTTATTTAGCTGGAAAACAAGTTGTAGAACTTGCGAAAAAAGGATTGAAGGCACGTGATATTGTGACTATGAAATCGTTTGAAAATGCTATTATGGTTCATGCAGCTATATCAGGAAGTACCAATTCATTATTACATTTACCTGCAATTGCAGATGAATTTGGAATTGAATTAGATGCAGATTTATTTGATAAATTGCATAGAGGAGCACATTATTTGCTTGATATACGTCCTGCGGGTAAGTATCCTGCTGAATATTTCTATTATGCTGGTGGTGTACCAGCTGTTATGGAAGCAATTAAAGAACATTTGAATTTAGATGCTATGACAGTTACTGGAAAAACTTTAGGAGAAAATTTGGAGGAATTAAAACATAATGGATTCTATGAAAAATGTCAAAGATATCTTAATAAGATTCATTTAAAGAGTACTGATATTATTAGACAATATGATAATCCAATTGGAGATGATGGAACAATTGCGATTTTAAGAGGGAATTTAGCTCCTGATGGAGCAGTTATTAAACATTCTGCTTGTCCAAAGGAAATGATGAAAGCAACTTTAAGAGCACGTCCTTTTGATAGTGAAGAAGAAGCGATAGATGCAATTCTTAAAAAGGAAATTCAACCAGGTGATGCTGTTTTTATTCGTTATGAAGGACCAAAAGGTAGTGGAATGCCTGAGATGTTTTATACAGGTGAAGCTATTAGTTCAGATCCAGAATTATCAAAAAGTATTGCTTTAATTACAGATGGACGTTTTTCAGGAGCAAGTAAAGGTCCAGTTATTGGACATGTTTCTCCAGAGGCAAGTGAAGGTGGACCAATTGCTTTGGTTGAGGAAAATGATTTGATTAAAATAGATGTAAAAGAAAGAATACTTGAAATAATAGGGGTTAATGGTCAAAGGTGTTCTCAAGATAAAATGAAACTCATTCTTAAAGAGAGAAAAGAAAAATGGACAGCAAAAGAACCAAAATATAAAGATGGAATTTTGTCTATCTATACGAAATTAGCCACATCACCTATGAATGGTGGAAAGATGAAAGGATAAATTATGAAAAAGATTATTAAAGAATTATCATTATATGGAATAGTACCTGTTGTTAAGATTGAAAGAGTTGAAGATGCTTTGCCTCTTGCAAAAGCATTATGTGATGGAGGTCTTCCTATTGCTGAAGTAACATTTAGAACACCTTGTGCAAAAGAAGCAATCAAGAAAATGAAGGAAGCTTATCCTCAAATGATTATTGGAGCGGGAACAGTTTTAAATGCAAAACAAGTAGATGATGCTATTGAAGCGGGAAGTGAGTTTATTGTTTCTCCTGGATTAAATGCGAAAACAGTACAATATTGTCTTGATAAAAATATACCTATTCTACCAGGGTGTGCAACTCCTAGTGATATGGAAAGGGCTATCGAATTAGGATTAGAGGTTGTAAAATTCTTTCCAGCTGAAGCAAATGGTGGTATAAAGGCTATTAAGGCTATGTCTGCTCCTTATGGAGATTTAAAATTTATGCCTACTGGAGGAGTTAATACAAATAATTTAAATGATTATTTATCGTTTGATAAGATTATTGCTTGTGGAGGAACATGGATGGTTTCTAATGATTTGATAGATAATCAACAATGGGAGGAAATCACAAGAATAACCAAAGAGGCTATTCAAACAATGTTAAATATCCAATTTTCTCATATTGCAATTGGATGCAATGATAAGGGAAAAGAACTCCTTTCTCTTATTTGTAATCCTAAATGTAAAAACTATCAATCATCATTTATAACTAATCATATTGAAGTTATGTTTGATGAGAAAGTGCAACAATTTAATCATATGAGTTTATCTACAAAAAATATTGAAAGAACAATGTTCTTTCTTCAAAAACAAGGTTATACTTTTGATGAAAAAACAATTCAATATAATGAAAAAAATAAAATTAAGTTTGTATATTTCAATGAGCTTATAAGTGGTTGTCGTTGTCATTTATGCTTGGAGGATTAATCTGAATAAAAAATAAGAGTTGAAATAAATGTTTTACCTAAAAAAGTGCATAAAGCCCCTTTCCCCAAATGGAA
>CAJTTM010000036.1 GCA_910579135.1 uncultured Erysipelotrichales bacterium
AAATGAGTGAAATTGGTATCAGAATAATCATTGATATAAGTAGAAATAATTAAATATCTTATATCAAGAGGGAAAGTGGTAGAAGGGATTTGACCACGATTACCATGAACAAAGCCAGCTTTACCCAATTTTTTATATTTGACTTAAGTCATTGATGTCATCATCAATAATTGCGAAATTATACATAAAATCACTTCCTCTTACTTATTATATATTAAATTGACTTATAATGAAACAACGAATAACGAATGAAAAACAACGAATAATGAATATATGTTGTTTTTAAAGAGTAATGAAGTAAAATGAAATTAAGAAATATTTAGAAAGAAGGGAATGTTATAAAAAAAATTATTTTATCTTTATTAAGTGTATTTTGTATTATGAGTTGTACAATGGGTACAACACTTGCAGCACAAAGATTAGATAATGCAGAACCGTATGGTAATGAAATATTTACGGTTTCACAAGATTTTGGGATAGGTGAGATTGGATATGTAACTTGTAAAGTGAAAGTTAATTATAATGTTCAAGGAAGATATTATAAAGTATCCAATGTATCCGTAACTCCACACTTTGCGGCAGAATGTATTACATATAAAATAGTAGGTACACCTACATCTAATCCTAAATCTGGTGAAAAGATTACGGGAGGATATGTCAATGTTACATTTAAATATAGTAATGGATTATTTGGAACTTTTGAAAGACATTGGATGAAAACGTGTAAAGTAAAGATTTAAATTATTACTTGGTATAAGTTGAATGATAAAAAGTATAGATTTCCAAAATAATTATATTAAAATCTATATTTTTTTATTTTATATAAAATAGGAAAAGAGATGGTTAAATGTTAAAAATTGATAATTTAAATATAAAATTTGATAAAAAGATCATTTTAAAAGATTCATCTTTTATATGTTGTGACGGGGAAATAACATGTATAACAGGAATGAGCGGAAGTGGGAAAACATCAATATTAAAATATATCATAGGACAAATAGAAGATGATTCAAGTTGTTTGTATTACAATAATAAAGAAATTAATCATGAAAATAGAAATGATTTTTTATTTAATGTTGTAAGTTATGTGGATCAATTTGCAGATTTTTTTCCAAATATGAATATATATCAACATTTTCAATTTTATTCACAGTTACATAATAGAAAAATGAATGAGGATATAGTAAAAGACTGGTTAGATAAAGTATTACTCTCAAATATCGATTTAAAAATTTCTCCTAAAAAATTATCAACTGGAGAAAGAAAGAGATTTCTTATTTCTCTTGCGTTAATGATGAAGAAAGAGATTATTATTTTAGATGAACCCACTGCTTCTTTAGATAATGAAAATATTAGTATTTTTATAAAACTCATTCAATCTTTAAAAAAAGAGGGGATTTCTTTTATTATCACAACTCATAATGATAGGATAAAGGAAATATCAGACTCCATATACAAGATTGATAATTATCAATTAAAGAACATAAAAAAAGATTATACAATAAAACAAAGATCAACATTTAATTTTGAAAGACCAAAAAAATTAAATTATAGTCAATATAAAAACTTTAAACAAAAATTTTTCTTTATTTTAATGATTATAAGTTGTAGTTTATCTTCTTCATATATTGCTTCACTTATAAGCAGAAATATATCTATACAAACGATTCAACAACAAAATATACAACAATATAAAAATAATATGCTTTATTTTATGAAATCAACTGATGAGAGAATGACCTTAGATGATTATTCTGATCTATTATCTGATGATAAATTAAATTGTTATGATTTTATTTCTTTACAAGATATAGAAAAAATAAAAAGTATTGAAGGTGTGAAAGATGTTAAACCATCCTATAGTATTGAAAAATATAGTCAAAGTGACCCTATTTATATATATCAAAAAGGGGTTTTAAAAAAGGAGGCTAATGTAGGGTTGTGTACTGATGGAAATTGTTTTAATCGAAATATTATTATTACACCTTACTATCCAGAAGAAAACTTAAAAAATGCGGATAAATCACTAAAAGGAATATATATTGATGATATTTTGGCTCAAATATTAGATATACCATCATATGAAAATATTGAGATAGCTTTTAAGGCATATGTGGAAGATGATTTTTGTTATAAAAATAATCCTAATGATGGGATGAGAGAATTATATTCTCAAAGCTCTATAAAAAAAGAAGTGAAGTTATCTATAAAAGGTGTGTTAAAAAATAATAATGATGGAAGGTATGCAACATACGGTAGGATATTTATGCCTTTTCATCAATTTAAAGAACTCTTGAAAACATTTTATTCAAATCATCAGAATTTAGATGCTCTTTCAAAACAATATATTATTTTTTGTGAAGATGGTTTTGATGAAAATGTAAAGCTTAAAATAGAAAATTTAGATCAAAGATATTATGTAGAAAATAAACAATTAACACAAAAGGATATGGTCAATCATCTTTTTATGCAAAATCAATCTACATTATACATGACAATATCTATATCATGTCTAATATTAATAAGTGCTTTGTTACTTGTTGTATGTTATGTTAAAACATTAGAGAAAGAAATAAAACTTTTAAAGAGAGAAGGTTTACAATCATTAATTAAAACTTTTTATCATAAAGATGATATTAAAATCATTATGACAAGTATGTTATTATCGATTCTATTTTTATTGATTAGATATGGTTATGAACCAAGTAAATTGTATTTTTCTAAAGGATTATATGTCTTTGTTTGGATAATAACAACGATTATTTTTATATTCATTATTGTTATGATAAAAAAATTATTAATTCAGTATGAAATAAAGAGGAATAAAATATGATTGAAATTAATGATATAAATATTAAGAAACCTCAACTATTGTTAGAGAATAGTCATTTATCTATTTATGATAGTTGTATAACTGCAATTATTGGAAAAAGTGGTTGTGGAAAGACAACTCTTTTACAAGAAATAAGTTTACTGGGCCAAGGACAATATAAAAATTACTTTTTTAATAACGTGAATATAAAGTGTTTATGTAATAAAGAACAACGTAATTTTTTGAAAAAAAATATATGTTTTGTTATGCAAGATGTTTATCTTTTTAAAGAATTATCGATTATGGAAACAATAATATTATATTCTAAGTTAAATCATATTCAAATAAGTGAAGAAGATATTATTTTAAAACTTAATGAGGTTAATCTTGATCTAGATGTTCGTACACCAGTTTCCTTTTTATCTGGTGGAGAAAAACAAAGATTATCAATTATGTTAGGTTTTTTAAAAGATGCTCAACTTTTTATATTTGATGAGCCTTTTGCATATTTAGATAAAGAAAACAGACTACAAATATCGACTTTAATAAAAAACATAGCCTATCAAAAGCATAAGATGGTTTTAATCACAACACATTTAGATGATTTTAATGATGAATTTGATTGTGTTTATGAAATGAAACATAATCAATTACAACTTGTAAAGGAAACCGTAAAAATAAAAGCTCGAGATTATAATGAGAATATATTGAATTCGTGGGAATCATTAAAATATTATGCATCTCTAATCAATAAAAAACACTTTTTTAAAACAATGATAGTATCATTTGTTATGGCTTTTATAATATCAACATTTATTATTACGATTAAGTATAACGATTATTTTCAAACAATTAATGGAAAATCAATAATGAGTTTTCTAAAAAATGAAGTGACTATTGTTCATAAAGATTATAAGAAAATATCTCCAAGAGAACAAAATCATCTGAAAGACATATTTAGTGAATATGATTGTTATCCAGAATACGTTTATAGTGATATGCATAATACAATTATGGTAGGTTATCTTGATAATGAGATAGGTAATATGGATATTTATAAAAAAATATCAGGTAAGTCAATGATTAATAAGGAGATACTGGATAAACCAATATATGTATCTTATTCTTTATATCGTAATCAATATAAAAATAAACAATATCCTTTTATTGATAATAATAAAACAATAACATTTATTGCTGATCATGTTTTAATGCCTTCTTCAGATAATAGGAATACAATTTATATTCCTTATAAACTATTAATGAAAATCTTTAAGAAAAACAATATGGATACGAGTTATATGAATGTAGGCTCTATAAAAGTATTTATTCAAGATATATCTCATATTGAAAAGATTAATCAGCGACTTCCTCAAGATTATATGATCAATTATAATGATTTTTTAAAAGAGAGTATTCAAATATCTCAAATTTTTAATAATCAGTTCTTCTCTATATTTATGATTTTGGTTTTAATAAGTATATTTGTTTATAAATGTTATCATATATTATCTCACACAAAAGATATTATTCTTTTCAAAATATATGGAGTTTCTAATAAAGAACTTATTCTTATGAAAATATATCAACAAATAACAGAGATTCTTTTTACTGGTTTTATAACTATTGTTTTTTCAATATGTTTACTATGGTGTTTAAATATTTTTAATTTTTATACAATTTTATCCATTTTAACAATAATTTTTGTAATCTATATTATTTTTTTTGTTATTATCGTATTCATCTTTGGATTTACAGTATTGAAAAAACCAGTAAGTATTCTTTTGAGAAAATGATAGTATTTACTCATATATTCACATAGAAAGGAAAGAAAAAAGATGTTAGAAATAATAAAAAAAGTATACAAAGAAAAGAAACTCTCTTTGTTAATTATAGAAAAAATAATATTTATTGTTTATATTTTCTTTAATTATATTAATATTGCGAATAATAGTAGAACGCTGATGATTACTAAATTAAATAAAATAGAAATGGTTAAAAGATATATGCCATCTGGAGTATTGCTTCCAAGGATATATCTAAAAGCAAAATCACTTTTGTAATCAATTTTAGTTTTCATAAAGTTCCTCCTTATTATTATATTCTAAAAAAAAGAATAAAAATTTAAATCTTTTTTCAATAAAATATATTTATTGACTTATTTGTATGTGAAGAATAAAATCTAAATACTAGAAGTTTTTAGAATGGAGGAATAAGTATGATAGGACTTGGAACAATAGTCAATGCTGTAGCGATTGTTGTTGGTGGAAGTATCGGTATGTTAATTAAAGGTGGTTTAAAGAATAAATATCAAGAAACTCTTATGAGTGCCTTAGGACTTGCGACTATCTTTATAGGAGCATCAGGAGCAATGGTAGGAATGCTTAAAGTTATTAATAATGGATTAGAAACAACAGGAACAATGTTACTTATTTTCTCTTTGGTTATAGGTGCTTTAATAGGTGAATTTATAGATATAGAACAAAGGCTAGAGGTTTTAGGAGAATGGTTGAAAAGTAAAGTCAAAACAAAAGGTGATGATTCTTTTGTAGAAGGTTTTGTAACTGCATCTTTAGTTGTTTGTGTAGGAGCAATGGCTATTGTTGGAGCCTTACAAGATGGATTGACTGGTGATTATTCTACTTTGTTTGCGAAAGCTGTATTAGACTTTACCATTGTTATGGTATTTGCATCAACATTAGGAATAGGAGTTGTTTTTTCAGCTTTACCTGTATTTATGTATCAAGGTGCTATAACTTTGTTTGCTTCTTTTTTAAAACCAATTATGACTTCAGTATTGATTTCATATTTATCTTTTATTGGTTCAGTTTTGATATTTGCAGTTGGAATTAATATTTGCTTTGGTAAAAAGATCAAGGTAGGGAATTTACTTCCAGCGATGATTATTCCGTTTATTTATGTATTGATATTTTAAAAGGAGTAGGTGAGCCTACTCCTTAACTGTAATCTGTTGAATAATTGAAGGATCTTTTAATTTATGATCTTCACTTAACATAATAATCTTAGATAATATTTCTTGGCACTTAGGATCATCATCAATGAAAGGTAAGAATAACTTACCACGTCTTTGAGAATGAACTGGTAAAACATGGATAGAATGACCAAACTTTTGATGAATAACACCACTACCTAAATGAACATGATAATATCCTAACTTACCATTAATATAAGCAAAATTATCTTTTAACTCAATATTATCTAGTTTCATTAAACGAGCAGTTAATTCAATGATTTTCTTTCTTAATTCAATAGTAGAAAAACTTGTAATAGGGTCAACTCCACCAACATAAGCTACTGAAACAGCCAAATCTAAATCACGCATAGCTTCACTATAAACTATATCATCTATATCTTTAATAAGTACTGGTTTATAATCTTTACGGTTATGAAAAGTCACATAATCAATTGCAGGTGTTTCTATTTCACTAGGAGAGAACCAATCAGCTTGTGCATATAAATTGACAATAAGATTATCTTTATAATAAACACGTTCAATACCTGATTCATAATTAATATTCCATTTTCTTGATTTTAAAGCACCAACAGCTTTTTTCACTTGAATTTGATATCCACTATATCTTTGTGTTTCATTTTTATCTAATTCAACATCTAATTTTGTATATAATTCTCTAAAAACTTGTTTAAATGGTTGAACAAGTTTTTTATCAAAGACTTCTTGTTGATATTTATCCCAATGTTGACTTTTATATAAATCATAACAGTGAGCAATTCTTAATTCATCTTTTAAATCATAAGTTTTATTTAAACATTGAAGTTGTTTATCAACAATATATCCAATATGTTCATCTTGTATAAACAATATCTTTTGAAGCATAGGAGCAACAATAGGATTCTCTAAAATAGTTAATATTTCATTTTTACTAAAAATAATTCTATCTTCCATTGCTTCCTCTAACATCTTTTTAGATCTTCTAAATTGTTCATTCCATATCTTATGAATATCTTGAATTTTAATAAACTCTTCTAATTTTTTTATTTTTGTAGGAATACTCTTTTGTTTCTTTCCTTTAGGATTAATAATAACAATATTATTTTTACCTAAATCATCAATTTCTATATAAACTTGATAATCTAAGATAGAATGAGGATTTAAAACATCAATTTCATCTTTTACAATTTGTGTTTCAACAGCCCAAGATAAGCGGGTTGGTGTTTGGTAAACTGTGTTTCTCGCAAGATTCATTAAAGCAATTTCACTACATCTTTTTTCACTTGCTTGTCTTTGACTACCAAATTTCTTAGATTCTTTTAAGAACTGTTGGATATATAAATAGCGTTCTTTTAAATCGTTATCATCTTTAATAGGAATAATACAATATGCATTTAATAAATCTTTATTACGTTTATCTTTAACTAATTTAAGGGTATCTTCTTTATTCATCTTATTTAAACAAGCATCTGCATACTTTCTTGCTCTAGTATGAAAAGCATTATCACATAAATATTTAGAAGCTTTATATAAAATATTAAATCTCTTTTCTCCTAATGTTTGATAAACTTCTTTACACCATTTTGCATCAAATGCACCATCAGTTAAATCACAAGGTTCTAAATTTGTATATTTTACAATAATAGCTTTCTTCTTATCTTGATTTTCATATGTCTTCATATGAGCAATAAAGTAATAACAACCACTTATAAAGCCATCCCATTTTAAATACTGATCAAAGATTTCTATCCATTGAGGAGCTAACATACAAATTTCTACAATTCTTGTTTCACTTAATTCATCTAATAAACTTAAATCATCATAATCACTAGGATATGTATTTCTAATCAATTCTGTTAAAACAGTATTCTTATTTGTACCCCATTCAGATCTTGAAAAAGAATCTCTTCCTAAAGCACGAAGAATCATAGGGATATATTTTAATCCTTTAATGACTTTTAAATGAGAAAGATATTGAGTGACAGGGGTTTCTTCGTTTAATCTATGTGTTTCCATCTTTAAAAAACAATCAGAAATATCACTTAATACATTTCTAAGTTCTAAATTATCTTCTTTACTAAATGGTTCTAAGGCATATAATGATAAATCGGGTTTATTATTATAATATCTACGATTATGGAAATAACATTCTATGTAAGCCTTAGATAATAAACCATTGTGAAATAGTATAGAATAAAGTTCATCTTTACTGATTAATGACAAACGATAAGCTTTAGAAAAGACTATTGGTGAATAAATACGTTGATTATCATACATGTTAAAACAATCATAATATAAATAAAATGCTTTTATAAATTCTTCATCAGTTTTCCATCTTTTTACAACATTTTCAATTAAATAAGAAACAAGTGGTATTTCAGTGACAGAATATTGATAACCATATTGATGTTTGAAATATTTTTTGGTATTTGTTTTTAAAAAGAATTCAAATAATTCTAAATCATAAGAAAAAGAATTGATATTTTGACTATGATAAATTGTTTTTAAAATACTTAATACTTGATTAAGATAAGGAAGCTTGATATCTTTGATATCAAAAACATTTTCATGAACAAGTATTTCATCTAATGTTGTTTCATAGATTGTATTATTATAAGATAATACAAAGATTTGATATAGTGTATCATTATCAATGGGGTTCTTTTTTAAATAATCTTCCCATATTTCATGTATTGGTAAAGCTTTCATTGTATTAAATAAAGAATAATTTATTTGAAATACATCACCTAGAATATAATCTTCACCATTAAATTGATAATTTTCTTCAGAGTGTTCTTCAAACAACTGAGACCATTTTGTGAGTAATTGAGTTATTTCTTTTTTTGATTTTTTAAAATTATACTGTAATTGATATCCTCTTTTTTTAAATAAAGAAGCTTTTTTGGTTGCTAAATATGATGGATGGTCTTTAGATTTTGGTTTAACATAATGAAAAAGATGAAAACCTTCATTAAGTCCATAGAATACCTTTTCTTGTTTCACATTGAAAACTTCAGGGTATTTTCTTTCTAGTTCATCAGCAGCATCTCCCATATATCCTGTTTTATTTTTTAATCTATCATGAGATTTCTTTATTAAATCAATAGACTGTTTATTGATAATTTCCATAACAGTACTTCTGACATGACTTCTTTTAGATTTTAATTTTTCTTCCAGTAAAGCAATATCAGAATCTTCTAGTTTTATACCTATTAAAGAGTTTTTACAAACTTCTAATAAACGTGTGTCATTAGTCATTATATTTTGAATATAATATTTTTTTCGTATATCTTTATTAACTGTATGATTGATTTTCTTTACTAATTTTTTAAAGTCTTTATAATAAGTACAATACTTTAAATATGGTAGAAATAATGTTAATGTTTCTTTTGTGATATTTAGTGTAAGAAGATTATATAACACAGTTATAATTTGGTATTCTTCTAAAGATCTATTTAACCACTCAAAACCTTTTGTTTTAATATTTTTCTTTGGTTTAAAAACTCTTGCATATTCTTCTATTTTAAAATAATAGTCATAAGCCTCTTTTTTAGAAATATCAGGTTTATTATGAAAACAACTAAAGAAGATTGCCATAATCCAATCATTATCTTTATATAAATCAAATAAATTTAAATAATAATCACTTTTAAAAGTATTTGATATTGATAAGTATGTTAATATAGATGCTACTTTATGACTTTCTTTATGATTTAATAAAGAAATACCTGTTTCTACAGCTTTTTCACTATCATAAAAACCAATACTATAAAGAGCAATATAAATCTCTAGTGGATTATCTTGTTTTAAAGCATCGTCTATTGTATGATTTTCTAACATATATTTTTCAAATAAAGATAATAAGACTTTCACATCTTTTTCTTCATAATGATCAGTTCCTAAACCACCCCAAGAAAGAACAGCTCTTTGAATAGAACTATATCGAATAAGGTGATTATCAATAATAACTTTTAAAGCCTTTTTAAAAAAGGATGTTTGATATTCATCACACGTTTCACTGATTGCTTGCCTTAATCCTTCTTGTAGTCTAGCAGCCAAGAAAACATCTAATAATAAATCTTGTAACTCTTCATTATGACTCATTTCAATAGCTTGAATTAAATCTCTTGTAATGACTCCTGTATTGTTTTCTGATAATAAAACATCTTTACAGTATTCAATAGCTTCTTTATCATCAACAAGTAAATAAGCTGCAATAACAGGAGAAAAATCAGTATTATAATTAATATTACGATATTGTCCATAGATTAAATCTTTTAAATTTAAATTTCCTGCTATATAAATATAAAAACTTCCTATTTTATTTAAAAGATATGTATAATGATGTGAAATATTTAAACTTCTTGCAGATATTCTTAAATATGATTTATTAAATGAATATTCATATAAATGTAAAATATAAGCAGTAAGTAAATAGGATTTATCTTTTAATAATTTAGAGAAATGATGGTGCGTTTCTAAAAATTGATAGGGATTATCACCTAAATCTTTAGCTTCGCTAATATAAGGAAATGAAATATATAAAGATGATTCATTGATTGCTTTATACATTTGTTTTTCTAGTGATGACATTCCAATAGGAGATAATGTTTTATTATATTCTTTCATCACTTTAATTAATTCTTCTATTTTCATTACCATAACCTCCCTGATAGCATAATGAATTTAATGAGAATAAGAGTATCATCTTCTTTTAGATGAATCTCTTTATTTAAATCAGTTTCTTCTTCTTCATTTAAAAAGACTCTAAACAAACCATCTTTAAAATCTTGGATTAATACTTCTCTTGCTTCTTTTTTTGAGGGTAAAGTTCCATTAACTCCAAAAGAAACTTTTCCTGATTTTGTTTGTTTCATCATTTCTTTATTATTGATTGGTTTGTCTTTTGTGTTGAAATAATCTATTTCATTAAACATAACATTTTCTAATAATTCTAGTAGAGTTTTAGGGTTTTGAACTTCTATCTTTTCTTTTGATAAATCTCTATATGAACTTGCTTTCCTTTTTATAACATTAATTTTCATAGTTATCCTCCTTTTTTTATTATATAAGAAAAAAAGATAGAATTATAGCCTTTTTGTATGATAAAGTTTTTTCAAATTTAATAATGAAACGAATGAAAAAAAGATAATTTTTTTCATTCTATATGTAAATGATTTACATTTTAAAATGATATATTTATGATATAAAAAAGGAGGAATTTTATATGTTTTGTGATTATCATGTACATACTGATTATAGCGATGATTCTGTTTATTTGATGGAAGATGTTGTGAAGGATGCAATTAAAAAAGAAATAGACGAAATTTGTTTTTGTGATCATGTAGATTATGGGATTAAATGGGATTGGGATGAAAAGATACCTATGGTATATAGAGATAATGGAGAACCCTATGCAAATGTCGACTATCCTAAATATGAAAAAGAGATATTATTTTTAAAAGAAAAATATAAAGAACAAATTCATATTAAAATGGGAATGGAATTTGGTATGCAGATGCATACCATAGAGAAGTATCAAAGATTGTTTAATCGTTATGATTTTGATTTTATTATTTTATCTTGTCATCAAGTAGAAGATACAGAGTTTTGGACTCAAGATTTTCAAAGAGGTAGAACCCAAAAAGAATATAATGAAAGATATTATCAGGAAATATTAGATATAGTAAAGATATATAAAGATTATAGTGTTTTAGGTCATTTGGATTTAATTACACGTTATGATGAAAATGGAGTTTATCCATTTAATCATACTAAAGATATTGTGAGTGAAATTTTAAAAATAGTGATTGAAGATGGTAAAGGTATTGAAATCAATACTTCATCTCATAGATATGGATTAAAAGATTTAACACCAAGTCGAGATATTTTAAAGTTGTATAAAAGTTTAGGTGGAAAGATTATTACTATTGGTAGTGATAGTCATAAAGAAGAACATTTAGGTGCTTATATTGAGGAAACAAAAAAAGAATTAAAGAATCTAGGTTTTGAATATTATTGTACTTTTGATAAGATGAAACCCGTATTTCATAAGTTATAATATAGATTATGTTTTTGATAATTATTATTCCATATTCTTAAATTTATGTTATAATGAACCCTATCAAGTTGGAATCTTGTTAGAAAGGGTGAAAACGATGAAGGTAAAATTTATAGAAACTGTTGATTTAGGAGTTCATCATTTTAATGAAGGTGATATTATTGAGTTGAATGAGGATGATCCTATGATTACAGAGCTTAATGATGAATATTATATTTTTGTGTATCGTGGTATTCGTTTTGATTTACATAAGAATAGTGTGGAGTTATTAGATGAATAGAGCTTTAATAAGCTCTTTTTTTGTCAAGGAGGATGAGATATGAATTATAGTGTTATTGTATTGTGTGCTGGAATAGGTCAAAGAACAGGCTTAGATTATAATAAGATGTTTTATAAATTTCAAGATCAAACTATATATGAGATGACTTTGAGTCATTTTGTGAATGATGAAAGATGTAAACAAATCATAGTGGTATGTAGAGAAGATGAAAAAGAAGAATTTAGAAAGCTATATGTTAATTATAAAATTGAATATGTTATTGGTGGAAGGGAAAGACAGGATAGTGTCTATAATGGATTAAAGAAAGTTAATCAGGAATATGTATTTATTCATGATGGTGCTAGACCATTTATAAAGAAAGAACATATTGATAATTTACTGGAGAGTGTTGTTAATAATAAAGCATGTTTATTAATGGTTTCTTGTACAGATACAATAAAAGAAGTGAAAGATGGAAAGGTTGTAAAAACTTTAAAACGAGAGAATTTAATGCAAGCACAAACCCCTCAAGTGTTTTTAACTTCGTTAGTTAAGGAAGCTTATCAAAAAGGAATTGAAAATCAGTTTCAAGCTACAGATGATGCTCAAATGGTAGAGATGTTTAGTAATCAAGAGATTTCTATTGTCATAGGGGATTATGATAATAAGAAGGTCACAACAAGGGAAGATTTAAAATGAAATCTAATCATCAAGGAGTCATTGCATTAATTATTATTGTGGTGGTATGTATAATATTGCATTTATTTGTTCCCAAGAATATGACTATAGATGATATGGAAAAAAGATGTGTCTGGGTCAGTTATAGTGATTTACAACAACTTGATTATCATTCTTTAGAAAGCTTTAAAGAGTCTTTTCAAAAAGTTATTAATACATCTATAAATAATAAATGTAATGTCTTAATTGTTCATGTTAGAGCGTTTCAAGATGCAATGTATAAAACCAATAGATTTCCTTTATCTACTGTTATTATAGGAAGGAAAGTTTCTTTTGATCCTTTAGAAATCATGATACAACTATGTCATCAATCAAATATAAAATTTGAAGCTTGGATAAATCCCTATCGTATAAGTTTAAATCAATATACTTATCAACAATTTATATCATATTCTCCTATTAAAAAATGGATAAGTGATAATAAAAAGGTTATACATTATGGAGAATATCAATATATATTAAATTCAGGAAGTCAAGATGTTATTGATTATATTGTG
This sequence comes from uncultured Erysipelotrichales bacterium, assembly GCA_910579135.1. Taxonomy (GTDB): domain Bacteria; phylum Bacillota_I; class Bacilli_A; order Erysipelotrichales; family Coprobacillaceae; genus MGBC113645. The sequence continues at coordinate 13,339 of CAJTTM010000036.1, forward strand.
AATGGTGTTGAAGAAATCGTAAGAAATTATAAAGTTGATGGTATTCACTTTGATGATTATTTTTATGTAGAAAATACTCATCAAAATATTTCTCGAGAGAAAAGACTTTCTAATGTAAATAGGCTAATTAAGAGAGTTTATAAGACAATCAAAGATATTGATAGAGATGTATTATTTGGAATAAGTCCAGCAGGTAATATTGAAAATTGTATATTAGCGGGTGCTGATATTTATAGTTGGCTTAGTGAAGATGGATATGTAGATTATTTAATGCCACAAATATATTGGACTAATCAATATAAAAATAATACTCCTTTATTTACTAATAGGTTAAAACAATGGAATAAATTAAAGAAAAATGATGTTGATTTATATATAGGATTAGCATTATATCAAGCAGGGAAAGAACTAGAGTATGATCAAGGATGGTCTAAATCTCATAAAAACATCATTGAACAAGTTGAAATATTATTTCAATATGATATTAAAGGATATGCCTTGTTTCATTATCAAAATTTATTAGAAAAAAGTGGTCAAAAAGAAATGAAACATTTATTAGATGAGATATAAATAATGATTTTATTTTCCACTAAAAATGAACTTATACCATTGTATTTTATAAAAGGTTATGTTATAATTTCAAAGCATGTAAAAATTACTTGCCTGTCTATAGAAGATATAGACCATTAGTCCAAAGGAGGTATACAAAATGAACAAGTATGAAATTATGTTTATCGTAAGACCTGAAGTTGAAGATGAAGCAAGAAATACTCTTATTGAAAACTTCAAAAATGTATTAACAAGTAATGATGGTACTGTTGATAATGTCAATGAATGGGGATTACGTGATTTCGCTTATGAAATCAAACATTTGAAAAAAGGTTACTATGTAGTTATGGATGTAACTACAAGTGCTGAAAACATTGCTGAGTTTGAACGTTTATCACGTATCAATGCAAATGTTTTACGTCATTTAACACTTAGAAGATAGGAGGCGTAATATTATGATGAATCGTGTCGTTTTGGTAGGAAGAATGACAAGAGATCCTGAGTTAAGAAGAACAAATTCAGGTGCTGCTGTAACAAGCTTTACTTTAGCTTTGAATCGTAATTACAATTCTGCAGATGGACAACAAGCTGATTATATTAACTGTGTTGTTTGGAATAAAATTGCAGAAAATGTAGAAAGATATTGTTCTAAAGGTTCACTAGTTGGAGTAGATGGAAGATTACGTTCTCGTAGTTATGATAATGCTCAAGGGCAAAAAGTCTATGTTGTTGAGGTTATGTGTGATAGTGTTCAGTTCTTAGAAACAAGAGCTGCAAGAGAAAGACAACAACAATATGCACGACCACAACAAACTCAAAGCGTTAAACAAGATGATTTCTATGATATGAAGACTGTTGATTTAGAAAAGGATTTTGATAATTCGTTTAGTTCTTTTGATATCATGGAAGATGATATTCAATTTTAAAAAAGGAGAAAGAATCTATGGCATTTAAAAGACAAAGAATGGGTAGAAAGAAAGTTTGCTACTTCACAAAGAATAAAATAGATTACATTGATTATAAAGATGTAGAATTATTAAAGAGATTTGTTTCTGCAAATGGAAAAATCATTCCTAGACGTGTAACTGGTACAAGTGCTAAATATCAAAGACAATTAGCAAAAGCAATTAAACGTGCAAGACAAATGGCTTTATTACCATACGTTGGTGAATAGTTAAAATGATGAAAAAGCCTCGATTTTATCGAGGTTTTTTTGTTGTAAAATTCATACAGATACAGAATGCTTCAATAATATTACTGTGAAAGTCATTGGATTTGATGAAAAGTATTGCGGAAATTATTGGTTATGGTAATAAGACATAGAAGTATTTTCCTACATGGTCATCTATTATATTAGAGATTCTTTTATCAGTGGTTGCACTGTTTATATTTGCATTAACAGCAATTCAGATAGCAATGCGATTAGTGATATGTTCAATGAAGTATCTTTTAGCACCATATATGGTAGCTTCTATTATTGATCCTGAAGATAATAGTTTTGGTACATGGCTTAGAAGTATTGGAGGAGATTTGATTTCCAGCTTCTGTCAGATCTATTTCACATACTTTGTATTGGTATTATGTAGCAATTCATCTATTCAGAACTCTTTAGGTAATGACTGGATAGGTAAATTTGCCTACCAAACTGGTAAGTCAATGACAGCTTCATACAATGATGCGGGTGGAGGTATTGATGGAATTAAAAGTACTGGTGGTGAATTTATTGGTGGCATATTTGGAAAAGGTAAGTCTCATTCAAATACAAACAATAACAATGAAGAAGGCATTTCAGTCAATAATAACTATTCTAACTTTAGAGAAGATCATAAAGATTCATCAAATCATTCTCAGGGTGAGCATACTGATAACAATAATGTAAATCCAACAAATCAAAACAATCAAAAGATGAATCCTTTTAGTGATGTTGGTAAAGAAATGTTTAATCCATTAAATGATGATGTAGGAGGTAAAACATATATTTCACCTGAATATTAGGGTAATGAGGACTACGACAGTTATCTAAGTGCTGCCAAGTATTATGGAATAGATAATGCTGAATCAATGAGTAAAGATGAATTAAAAGCAGCATTAAATCAAAAGGGATATAAATATACTTCAATGAAGAATTTTAAAGGTTCTTTTAATAATGAATCCTATAAAACAAATATTAAAAGTATCAAAGATAAGAACAGGAAAGGAAAGAAGAAATAATGCAACTCTATTGTCCAAGAGATTATAAAAATGGGAAGTATTACTTCAATAAATATGATGCATTTGACTTAATGGTCATGGTACCTTTAGTAGCCATTAGTGCATTTCTTAGTGTTATTTCATTATCCATGATGTCACAAGGTAATTTTACCTTCTCAGTCATTGGATTAATTTTAGGATTACTGATCGTAGGTACAACATTAATTCTATTTATGCCATACAAGATTTATCACAACATCTTAAACAGATTACTTGTGGAAATAAGGTTCCAGTTAAGACAAAAAGATTTTCTATGGTATGGTTATAATTTTAATAATTATGAGGATGATTAAAAAATATAATTAGAATGTATTAAATTCTTTTTATTGTTGATATTTATAATGATTAATGATAGAATTTAAATAACTTAATAAAGTCTGTCTGGACAATAAAGAGACTATATGGTTCACAACCTTTTTGAGATAAAGGTTTAGCCAAATAGTCTCTTTTTTATTTCAAAGGAGGAAAAGATATGGGATTTAGAAAAGACTTTTTATGGGGTGGCGCGACTGCTGCTAACCAAATTGAAGGTGGTATTTTTGAAGGAGAAAGAGGTCTAGCAAATGTGGATTTAATGCCATATGGAAGTGATCGTTATTCAGTTGGAACAGGTGTTTTATGGCTTGATGAAGTGGATAATCATTATTTTCCTAGTCATAATGCTGTAGATTTTTATCATCACTATAAGGAAGATATTGCCTTATTTGCGGAAATGGGATTTAAAACATTTCGTATGTCTATTGCATGGACTCGTTTATTTCCTAAAGGCGATGAAGAAGAACCAAATGAAAATGGTTTAAAATTCTATGAAGATGTATTTAAAGAATGTAAAAAGTACAACATTGAACCATTGGTTACGATTAATCATTTTGATTGTCCAATGTATTTAATTCAAACAATAGGTGGCTGGAGAAGCAGAGAAATGATTAATCATTATGTAAAACTAGCAAAGACCTTATTTACATACTACAAAGATTATGTTCATTATTGGTTAACTTTTAATGAAATTAATATGATTCTTCACTTTCCTTTTGTAGCGGCTGGGTTACGTTTTGAAAAAGGAGAAAACCAGGCACAAGCGATGATTACTTGTGTACATCATGAATTAGTTGCTAGTGCTTTAGTTACTCGTTTGGCGCATGAAATTAATCCGGATAATAAGGTTGGATGTATGTTGGCAGCAGGTGTTTATTATCCAGAAACTTGTAGACCAGAAGATTATTTCAAGGCTATGTCGGATGATCGAGAGAGCTATATGTTTATTGATGTACAATCTAGAGGATATTATCCTCCATATGCATTAAAATGGGTGAAAAAGAAAAATGCATATATTCCTTTTGAAGAAGGAGATAAAGAACTTCTAAAAAACAACACAGTTGATTTTATTAGTTTCTCTTATTATTCTTCACGTGTTTCAAGTGCAAATCCGGATAAAGGGAAACAAACTGAAAGCAATATTTTTGCCTCTGTTATAAATCCATATTTAAAATCTTCTGACTGGGGATGGCAAATAGATCCATTAGGACTTCGAATAACAATGAATTTAATCTATGATCGATATGAAAAGCCATTGTTTATTGTAGAAAATGGATTAGGAGCTATGGATACAATAGACGAAAATGGTTTAATTCATGACGACTACAGAATTGAATATTTAAGAGAACACATTCAGGCTATGAAAGATGCGGTTGATGAAGATGGTGTAGAATTATTGGGATATACATCTTGGGGATGCATCGATTCTATTTCAAACGGTACAGGAGAAATGAAAAAAAGATATGGTTTCATCTATGTAGATAGAGACAATGAAGGAAAAGGAACTTTTAAGCGTATTCGAAAAGATTCTTTTTACTGGTATAAACAGGTAATCGAAAGTAATGGAGAAAAACTATAAAAAATAATGCCAAAAAAAGCTTTATAAATGAAATCAAATCTTCTATGTGAGTAATTGATATTGAGTTGCATTTGCACAAAACTCATATCATGTTATAATCTTTATTCGGAGAGTAATAACGGTGAGTTTTTATATTGATGGAAAATTTATTAATGAAAGATACTTTTGGGCTTCTTTACAATCGCTTGCTAACCAAGCACAAATTACAAGAATAGTAGAGGGATAGAAAGTTAAAGTTGCTGAATCTGTATACTGGATTGAAAAAAGATAAATATTTTTTTGGAAAAGAAAATGCTCATGAACTTCACTAAACGTGAATGATATGAGCTTTTTTGTTAATTATAATATGTTATGGAATATTAGATTGACTGAAGTACTACCTGAAATTATCGAGGTATTTAAAAAGTTAAGACCAATAATTAATTTAGGTGAAGAAAATAAAGAAACATTAAAATATAACTTAGATAAATTCTCTGATTCATCAGCTGATTGTATTCCTTTATGTGTTATTGGAAATTATAGCTCTGGTAAATCAACATTTATTAACGCATTAATTGGTAAGAAAATATTACCTAGTGGTGATGAACCAATGACTGTAAAGATTTTTAAGATACATCAAATGGATAATGATAAATATAACTATCTAAAATTTCAGTATATGTCTAATGATATCCAGATTCTTATCATGGATCAGTTATATGAAATTATTGGAAACTGTGATGCACTGTTCTTAGAACAGTTAAGGAACGTTCTTGATACAGTAAAAGATGATGGACCTATTAAGTGCACTAATTCTACAATACGTTGGTGAATAATTTATAAGTAAGACCTTGATTAAATTCAAGGTTTTTTCTTTTATAATGGTATTTGTTGGAATAAAATGTTTTCCTAAAGTTAAAGATAATAACTGAAATTATTCTTTTGCTATAATATACAATAAGAATAAACGAATAATTATAACTTAATAAATCATAATATAAAATCTATGTTTGTAAAAATAATTATAATTTTATTATGAATAAATGTATTTTTTTTTATAAAAATAACATTGAAGAAATGTATCGTTTTGTATAAAATGGTTTTGAACAGATGTAAAATATAGAGGTAATAATGTATTTTAAAAGGAAAGTTTATGATAAATTAGTCAATTGTAAAGAAAATTATGCAGTTTTACTAGAAGGAGCAAGACGTGTAGGGGAATCAACAATTGCTAAAGTTTTTGCAGAAAATGAATATAAATCTTATATTCTTATTGATTTTTCAATTGCTTCAAATGATATATTGTTTTGATGATATAAATAATTTAGATATGTTTTTTTAGATTACAGGTAATTACAGGAATAGATTTATATGAACGTGATTCAGTTATTATTTTTGATGAAGTACAACTATTTTCTAAAGCTAGACAAGCAATTAAATATTTGGTAAAAGATGGAAGGTATCATTATATTGAAACAGGATCTTTAATATCTATTAAAAAGAATGTTAAAGATATATTAATCCCTTCTGAAGAAATGAAGATTCAAGTGTATCCTATGGATTATGAGGAATTTTGCAACTATAGATAATATAAAACATTGTTTTAACATATCATTATTGTATAAATAAATATTGTCGTTAGATATCCAAATGATGATTTTTTTAGTTAAAGGAGGTTAAAAATATGAATGATTTAGAAAGGATGAAAAAAGGAATGTGGTATGATGCTAATAATAATCCAGAAATTGTAAAAGAAAGATATAATACATTTGATAAGTGTTTTTATTTAAATCAAACATTACCTAGTGATATGGAAAAGAAAAAAATTCTTATTGAACAATTATTAGGATATTTACCTAAAAATCTAGAAATTGTTACACCATTTATATGTGATTATGGAAAAAATATTCATTTAGGAAATAATATATTTATTAATTGTCAATGTTATTTTATGGATGGAGCAGATATTACAGTAGGAGATAATGTGTTTATTGGACCATATTGTGGTTTTTATACTGCAACTCATCCTTTAGATTATAACAATAGAAATAAAGGTTTAGAAAAAGCTTTACCAATAGTTATTGGGGATAATTGTTGGTTTGGAGCAAATGTTTCTGTTATGCCTGGAGTGACAATAGGATCTGGTTGTGTTATTGCAGCTGGTTCTGTGGTTACAAAGGATGTGCCTTGTCATAGTATGGTTGCTGGAGTCCCAGCAAAAGTTATAAAGGAAATTGATTAATAGAAAAGTCAAAAATATCTATAGCATTTTTTTGCTATTTTAATATGATTTAATAAATATTGAAGAAGAGGGGTATTTGTTCATGGAATACAAGATTGGAGAAATGGCAAAACTATTTAATATTTCTAAAGAAATGGTTAGATATTATGAAAAATGTGGCGTTATTACACCAAAAAGAAGTAAAGATAATAATTATAGGGTTTATACAACTTCTGATTTTTTTATGATTGGAGAGATTATCCAACTTCAACAATTTGGGGTTAATATTAAAGACTCTAAAGAATTAAGAGCTGAAAATTTTGTTGGACGTATGATAGATAATTATTCTAAATTTTCTCAAGAATTGAATCAAGAAATAGATTATAAAAAAATATTAAAGAGGCGAACAGAGGAAATGATAGATAATTTAGAAACTGTTTCGCTAAATTCTGAATCCTATTGGGTAAAACGTATAGATAGTAGAACAGATTATTATTATGAAACAGCTTATGGGGATGAATATCAAGGTGTAGAAGCTCCTTTAGAAGTTAGTCAATGGTTTTTATCTCCAAGATATGCTCCATTTTGTGATGCAATTGCAGTATTTAAAGATGATTGTATAGAATGGAATTTTAGTATTCAAGATCAATATGGAAAAGCATTTCAATTACCGTCTGCATCAAATTTGATTCATGTACCATCCCAGATATGTGTTTGTACTGTAATAGATATGGGCGATTTTGGAACTTTTACAAAAGATTATTGTATTCCTTTATTAGAATATGCAAAGAAAAGAGGATATATAATAAATGGAGAGATATATGGTGTATTAAGAGCCAGGGGAATAGAAGATAAAAAGTTTTGTAGATACATGGAATTAAGACTACCTATTAAAAACAATAAAGGTATTTGATACTTTATTGTTTTTTGACATAAATAGATATATTTAAAAAGAAAAAATGAAAGAAAAAAGTGTTTTTTAACGAGATTTTAAACATAATTGTTAGTGAAAAGGTATTGACCATCAAATAATTTTATCCTTCATAATAATAATAAATAAAATAAATTAGGAGGAAAAAGTATGTTAAAACATGTGTTTTCAGAATTAAAAATAGGGAATGTAACTATTCCAAACAGATTTGTTGTACCAGCAATGGTAACAAATTATTGTACAGTTGATGGAATGATTACAGACCGATATATTGATTATATGGCTGAAAAGGCAAAGGGTGGTTATGGTTTACTAATTACTGAGGATTACTGTGTGCAAGAACATGGTAAAGGATATGCAAGAATACCTGGATTATGGAATGATGGACAAATCGAAGGAAATAAAAAATTAACAACTATTATTCATCAATGTGGTTCAAAAATTTTCGTACAAATGTATCATCCAGGTAAACAAGCGACATTAGCTTCAACTGGAGGAGTACAACCAGTAGCTCCATCAGCAATTAAAGATCCATTGTGTCAAACTCAACCAAGAGAAATAACAATTGAAGAAATACATCAATTAGTAAAAGATTTTGGTACAGCAGCTAGACGTGCAGAAGAAGCAGGATTTGATGGTGCTGAAATTCATTGTGGACATGGTTATTTATTAGCTGAATTTTTATCACCATTTATTAACAAACGTGTAGATGAATATGGTGGATGTTTTGAAAATAGAGTGAGAATTGTTGATGAAATTTATCATGAAATGAGAAATAATACAACTGAAAAATTCGCTATTATTATTCGCTTTTCTGCAAATGAATATGTAACTGGTGGAAGAACAGAAGTTGAAAGTTATCAATTGGCTATGCATATGGATAACTTAGGAATAGACGCAATTAATGTATCTAATGGGGCTTATGCATCAGATGCAACTCATCAGGTTATTGCTCCAATGTTTACAGATCACGGTCTTAATGTGGATGTAGCAGGAGAAATTAAAAAGATGGTAAGTTGCCCAGTGTTTGTAGCAAACAGAATTAATAATCCTGGTATGTGTGATACAATCATCGCTTCTTCAAAAGCCGATGCTGTATGTATTGGAAGGGGGTCTATAGCAGATCCAGATATGCCAAATAAAGCTAAAGAAGGAAGATTTGGAGAAATCAATTATTGTTTAGGTTGCTTACAAGGATGTGGAAACAGCTTGTTTGGACCAAAACAAGAAGTAGATTGTTTAGTCAATCCAAGAGTTGGATTAGAATATAAAGACACTTTAGAAAAAACACTTTCACCTAAAAAAGTGATGATTATTGGTGGAGGACCTGCTGGTTTAATGGCAGCAAGAACTGCTGCTACGGTAGGACATGATGTTACTTTATATGAAGCCACTCATCATTTAGGGGGATCATTTAGAGCTGCTGCTTATCCTTCTGGGAAGGGAGATTTAGCAACTTTGATTTCATCATATCGTACACAATGTGAAAGATTAGGAGTAGAAATTAAAATGAATACTCCAGTAAATGAAAAACTTGTGATGGATGAAAAACCTGATGCAATCATAGTCGCAACGGGATCAAAACCACTAGTTCCTAATATTAAAGGTATTGATCTACCACATGTTGTTACTGCTGAAGAAGTATTATATGGAGATAAAGAATTACTCCCAGGACCAGTTGTTGTTTGTGGTGGAGGAGAAGTTGGAGGAGAAACGGCAGAATTTATTACTGCAAATACATTTTTACCTGTCACTATTTTAGAAATGCAACCAGAAATTTTAAATGATATGGTATTCCAAAACAAAGTTCCATTATTAGGGTTGATGGCTCAAAGAGGAGTACAAACAATAACAAATGCGAAAGTTGTTGAAATCACAGAAAAATATGTAAGTTATGAAGATATTAATGGTGAAATAAAAAATATACCAGCATTTAATGTTGTATCTGCATTTGGATATAAAGCTTATAATCCATTAGAAGAAACTGCTAAAAAACACTGTCAAGAAGTATATGTAGTAGGTAGTGCTATAAAGGCTGGAAATGCTATGATAGCGATTAAAGAAGGATATGAAGCTGCGTTAAAATTATAAAATATAATAAAGTCAATGTTACTATAACAGCTGATATGATAACCTCCCAGTAGACAGCGTAAATAATTAAACGCTGATTACGGGAG
>CAJTTM010000037.1 GCA_910579135.1 uncultured Erysipelotrichales bacterium
GTGTCCATCCTGTAAATGAATATCCTGGTTTCTTTGGTTCTTCTTTTGGTAATTTGATTGGCTGATTTGTAATTTGATCTATTTCCTCAGGTTCACCATCATCAACCTTATATTGACTCTTATATTCATTAGCTTTCCAAATGGCATAAACTTTGACATCTTCTATGATTTTACTATCCTTATCAAATGTTTCCCCACTTCCATCTGCTTTTGTGTTCCATTCTACAAATGTATATCCTACTCTCTTTGGTTCTTCTGGTAATTCATAAACAGTATCATTTGCTTTATAAGCCCCTAAATCTACTGTTTCTACATTACTTTCATCATTTGTTGAATATGTTACTTTATATGTATCTAATATAGTTAATTGTTTACTACTTTCTAGATGTGCTCCTCCTTCTTGACCTGAAGCATACCAACGATAGACAAAACGATACACTCCTACATCCTTTTCTTCTGCATATCTTTTCCCTAAGAATAATTCTTTAAGGTCATCTGTTAATTCAACTTCTTCCCATTCTTCACCTTTTTGCTTTTCAACAACAGTTTTTACAAAACCACCTACTGTATCTAAAGCAACATGATCAAATGATTCAGTTTCTGGATAAGCTTCTTTTATGATTTTACCACTACTTAACTGTAATGCATCTCCTAGACAGAAATTAACATCATCTCTATGATCATATTGTCTATATTGATCATCTAATGCTTTTGCTCCTTCTGGGATAACCCATATTGTACTATCAATCCCAGCAGCTGAAGCAACTGATAATGTTGTTGTTGGAACAAGTCTTAATCTTCTTGTTCCTACTGTATATTTGCTTTTATCATTAGGGTTTGGATAGTATTTGACTTTAACAGTTACCCATCCTACTCCAGGAGCCAGACTCTTAACTGCATAAGTATCTGATTTTAGTGAAATAATTGGTAAATGAGTCATTCCATCTAATTGACATTTTAAATCATCTGCTTCCCATGATACTTCAAACGAATTATCAGATACCAATTCATCATTTGTGAATGGGAATAAGTAGCGAATTGAACGCACTGTATCATAATTTTCATCTGTATACTCACTATTATTTGATGGATATAATAACGCTGTACATACAGATGCAGCAGAATACGCTTTAACTATATCTTTATCTTCTCCTAAAAAGTTCTTTGTAAGTTCATTATCATTAGAAAATACATTTAATTGTGGATACATTCCTTCATGAGCTAACCATGTATCTTCTTTATAATCGGTTGGTAAACTAATATTTCCATCTTCTTGTTTTGTTCCTAATATCTCTTTTGTTTGATAACCTTGAATTCCCGCATAAGAATCATATCCACCAACAACCCTTTCAGCCATTGCAGTTGTTTGTTTATCATAGAAACAATTTGTACAATTAAAACTACTTGCTCCTCCAAAACCACCTACATTAGCAGACTTTTTAGGATCTGTTGTTAATGTTCCAACCTCTCCTGCTGCATAACAATTCTTAAAATGTAAGATTCCTGTATCATAACCAACAAATCCACCCATATTAGATGCAGAACTTTGCATTCCTACCATAGTTGTTGAATAACAATTTTCATAATATGTTGAACCAGATGTTTCATTAGCTCCACAACCAACAAAACCACCTACACAATCAGTTCCTTCTACAACCCCTGAAGCATAACAATTTACATATTTATTCGTCCCATGTGCAACTCCAGAAAAAACAGCTGTTTTTGTATTTCCATACATTGTTATATTACAGAAACAGTTTTCTACATAGTTATATCCTGGACATGAAATAAATCCACCTGAATGTCCACCAGTTGAAATGGTTACCCCATCTACTGCATAGCTGTTTGTTACCTTGCTTCCCCACAACGGAGCCACAAAGTTACCAATACAAGATCCTCCATATGTATAAACTCTGTTTGTATGACAATGATCTATTGTTGTTCCTTCTCCTCCTGTTGGATTTCCAGATGCATCTACAGCATAAAAGCCTGTATTCCATCCAACACATAAACCACCGACAAAGTCATATCCTTTAACAAGTGAATCTTCTACACCAACATTATCCATATGTCCACGTCTAAAATACGCAATTGCAACTGCATAATTTTGATTTCCACCTGTTCCTCTAACTTCTGCATAACGAAATTTTAAGTTATTCATATGAAAGTTTGGATTATCAACATACGAAATAAATCCTAATCCTGCTGTTGTTGTTGCTCCACCAGAACCAGTACAATATAAATTGTAAACGGTATGTCCTTTTCCATCTATTACAACTTCATTGGTTGCAGAACCAAAATTAACAGGAGCCCAAGTAACATGTCCTAAATCAATATCATTCATTAAAATAAGACTTGCTTTATTTACTAAAGCATAACGAAATTGTTCTGCTGTATAAATTTTATATGGATCATCCTTAGTTCCTGTACCCTCTGTTGGTTGAGTACTACCACCTGTCCATTTTGTTAAATCTGTTGTTTTATTAAGAGATGTAAACTTAGTTTCACATTCGCTCCATTGACGAGATAAATATTGTGCCCAAGTTTCTGCACTTGCTTGTGTTGCTCCAGATACAAGTCCAAATACCATCATCAAAGCAATAAAACAACTCATGATTTTCTTTCTCATATAAATCTCCTTCCTTTATCTATTCCTTAAAATCTTTTAAATATTACTTTATAATTTTATCATTTTGCATTATAGAATTCAATAATTCCAATACAACATTTCACAAAACAACTACCAATAGATACAAAAAGAGTGATAAGAAAAATTTCCTATCAATCTTTGTTTATACTTTTATTTTTTCCAAAAGTTTGCTTTTCCACTACCCATTTTAACAATTTTAAATTTAGCAGAATTAGTAGAATTACTCTTAAAGTATTGTCTTCTTCTTTCACTTCCGTTAAAGATATCTATTTTTCTACCTTTAATAGCTCCCCCTCTATCTACGACAATCGCAAGTATTTTTTTAGGAAGCTTTAAGTTATGATTGCTTATTTCAATAATAGTTCCAAATGGTATAGATCTATCAGCTGCAATACAATAATATTTTTTTCCTTTATATTTTAAGTAAGGTGATTTAGAACCATTAACACCTGTTTTTGCAGATAATTTTACACCAGATGCAGATAATCCACTACATCCTCTACAATCTCCTCCATATGTTGTAAGTCTTCCAGTGAAAGTTGTTCCTTTTGCAATTTTATCCCTTCTTATAATCTTATTAACTGCTTTTTTTACAACTTTTGAACTTATTTGTTTTTTAGAAACTTGTTTATTGTTTTCATATGTTACTAAATAAGTTTTTTCTAATTTTCCTTTTTTTCCTTTTTGAACGACTGTTGATCCCCATTTTTTAGCACCTTTATATATTGTTTTAAAATTGATGCTTTGAGTTTTTTTCACTTTCTTTGTAGTTACTCTTGTGATTTGAAGATAATCTTCATTCTCAACAATTTCATTCTTGCTCATATTCATTTTATCTTTAGCATTTAAAGATACATCTAATTCCTTTAAAACGTTTGTAACTTTGTCTTGTCTAACTTGATAATCTTTTTTTGATCCTACTCCATCTTTAAATTTAATACTTACTATTGGAGTAAAATAATCAAGTTGATCTATAGCTCCTATACCACTTATTGTTGTTACAATAAGCATTGCACATGCACATACAATAACAACTACATTATTCATTCGGCTTTTGGCCGAGGCAATAACCTCTTTTGTTTTGTTTAACATTTTTAATATCCTCCTTATTTAATCCCAAACACTTTTTTGGCATTAAATGTTGTGATTCTAGCAACGTCTTCTATCTCCATGTTCTTTAGCTTTGCTATTTCCTGGGCAATATACACAACATTTGCTGGCTCATTCAACTTCCCTCTAAATGGGTGAGGTGTTAAATAAGGACAGTCTGTTTCGATCAATAAATGATCAATACCAATTGCTCTCGCAACCTCCTTTGGTACTTTTGCATTCTTAAATGTCACTGGTCCAGCTAAAGATATCATAAATCCTATCTTTACATATCTTTCAGCCATCTCTACAGATCCACTATAACAATGCATAATGCCATAATGTTTTGCCTCTTTTAAGATGTTATAAGTATCTTCATAAGCATCTCTTGCATGGATAACAATTGGTTTATCATATTTTTTAGCAATTTCTATTTGCTTTAAGAAAACATCTTTTTGCTTATCTTTGGGAACATCATCCCAATAATAATCTAAACCTATTTCTCCTAAGGCAACAACTCGGTGATTTTGTAATAACATTTCAATTTCTTTTAAATCTTCATCTGTAGTATTTAAACAATCATTAGGACTAATACCTACAGTTGCATAAATAAAAGAATATTCATTCGCTATTTCAACAGCACGTCTAGATGATTCTAAATCATATCCTGCAATAGTAATATAATTAACATTATTTTCTAATGCATTTTTAATATATATATCACGTTGTTCATATAACTGACTACTATTCAAATGTGAATGTGTATTGAAATACATAGCTCTCACCCTCGAGCATAATAACAAAAAATTAAGAATTTGTCAAATTTCTAAACATATATATAAGTTAAACTTCAAAAAAAGTGCTATAAACCATCATTTTTTTAATATAAATACCATATTTATTTGTCTATTTAACAAATCTTTATCACAAAAAGTCCATACTTGTATACTATTCGTATTTTATATCAATTATGAACACTCAAGCCTATATTATACACATTTTATAAATATTTATTAACATCTCTATTTCTACAAATTATGCATTAGAATCGTGATATAAATAATAAACAAGCAATAAAAAAAGATGTAGAAATCTACATCTAAAAATCATATTGTTTAAACACATCACTTACTGGTAAGTTATTTTCAATATTTTCAATTGTATGAGCTAACAATTCTGCAACTGTAACTTGTACAAGTTTATCAAATTTCTTTTCTTGTGGAATTGCGATTGTATCAGTAATAACAATTTCCTTAGCACAACAATTTGATAATCTTTCAACTGCTGGTCCTGATAAAACCCCATGAGTACAAGCGATATAAACATCTTTTGCTCCTTTTTGTTTTAAGATTTCTGCACCTGCACAAATTGTTCCAGCCGTATCAATCATATCATCAATTAAAATACAATTTTTATCAGAAACATCACCAATGATACCCATAACTTCTGCAACATTAGGTTTTGGTCTTCTCTTATCAATGATTGCGATTGGACAATCTAATTTTTCTGATAAACTTCTTGCTCTTGTTGCTCCACCATGATCTGGAGATACAACACATATATCTGGAATATTTTTTTCTTTAAAATATTTATAAAGTAATGGTAAAGCTTCCATTTCATCAACTGGAATACCAAAGAACCCTTGAATTTGTCTAGCATGTAAATCAACTGTAACAACTCTATCAATTCCTGCAACAGTTAATAAATCTGCAACTAAACGTGAAGTAATTGGTTGTCTTGGCTTAGCTTTACGATCTTGTCTAGCATAACCAAAATATGGAATAACCGCTGTAATTTCTTTTGCTGAAGCTCTCTTTAAAGCATCAGTCATAACTAAAATTTCCATTAAGTTTTCAGTAACTGGATTAGATGTTGATTGTACAATATAAACATCTTTTCCACGTACTGATTCACCAATTTCAACTAATATCTCACCATCCGCAAAATGATGTACCTTTGATTTTCCAAGTTCTGTTCCTAATTTATCAGCAATACTCTTAGCCAAATCTTGACTAGCTGATAAAGCAAATACTGTAATTTTATTCTTCATAACTATCCCTTCTTTTTTTCCTCAAATTTTTTCTCTCTGCGTTCCTTTAAAACTTTACTATACCCATCTTTATTCACCTGTTTTGCTCTTGCAATACCCATTGCATCTTCTTCAACATCTTTTGTAATTGTTGATCCTGCTGCAATGAATGCATTCTTCTTTACAGTCACAGGAGCAACTAAATTTGAATTACATCCAATAAATGCATTATCTTCAATTTTAGTTAAAGATTTATTCTTACCATCATAGTTAACACTGATTGTTCCACATCCAATATTAACATTTTCTCCAACGATTGCATCACCTATATATGTTAAGTGTGCAGCCTTACTTCCCTTACCAAAATCAGCTTTTTTCATTTCCACAAAGTTACCCATATGAACATTTTCATGAATATGACATTGTGTTCTAAGTCTTGCATATGGTCCTATATCTGTACCACTTTCAATAATAGAATCACTAATTACTGAAAATTTGATTTCAACATTATCTTTAATTGTAACATTATCAAATTCACAATAAGGTCCTATATGACAATGATTACCAATAACTGTTTTTCCTTTAATAATACATCCAGGTTCAATTGTTGTTTCTTCTCCAATAACAACCTCTCTACCTATATAAGTATTATTAATATCAATAATATTAATACCATTTAATAAATGATTCTTGTTAATTCTTAATTTTAAAGATTCAGTTGCTTCTGCTAATTGAACACGATCATTAATTCCACCAACTTCATTAAAATCTTCAATCTTATATGCATCAACTTTTAAACCATCATTATTCATAATACCAATTACATCTGTAATATAATATTCATTTTGAGCATTATTAGTAGTAACTTTATTTATAGCCTCAAATAATGCTTTGTTATCAAAACAATATTCTCCAACATTCATTTCTGTAATATGATTTTGACTCTCTAATAAATCTTTAAATTCAACAATTCCTGTTACTTGACTTCCTTCTTTGATAATTCTACCAAAAGGTAAAGACAAATCACAATCACAACTCATTACAGTTCCCTGATTACCATTCTCTTTATGATAATCAATTAATCCCTGCAATGTCTCCTTTCTAACCAATGGTGCATCACCATTCAATACAATAGTAATACCCTCTTTATCTTTCAAAAGATCATAAGCCTGTAATACAGCATGTCCAGTTCCCAATTGTTCTTTTTGATGTACAAAAGTTACATCGTCTACAATATCAATAACCTGTTGTGCTTCATGACCTACAACTACAATTGTTTCATCTACACCCATAGCTTTAAGTTCATCAACAACATGATTAATCATAGGTTTATATAAAACCTCATGAACAACCTTTGGCTTATTAGAATTCATACGAGTTCCTTTACCCGCTGCTAATACAATTGCATAGATTTTCATTTCATTTCTCCTTTATTTTCGCCTCTATTCTAACAAAAATTCCTCTAAAAAAAAAGAGCAATTCTAAAATAGTTGCTATTTTATTCATCTTTTTTCTATTTTATGTATATTTTTAAAAATAATGTTAATTTTTGATTATTAAAAATGAGGTTATATAAACCTCATCCCTATTTTTTATAAATTTTAGATTTTCTCACATAGAAATATTTATTTTTAAGAGTATTATAACTTTTATCCATAATTTCCTTATTTTGAGTTAACCCAAAGACACAAGAACCGCTACCTGACATTAAAGCACCATCAAATCCTAATTCTAATAAGTCTTGTTTAATTTCTTCTATTTGTTTAACCATTTTAATAGATGGTTTTTCTAATGTGTTCCCTAAATGATTAACAACCTTTTCATAATCATTGGTTATAATTCCCTCTTTGATTTCTTCGATATAAGGATGAATAGCATTTTCCAAATCAAGAGATTGAAATGCTTTTGGAGTAGACACTCCTTTCTTTGGTTTAACCAACATTACATAGCAATCAAAGTCACTATTTATAAAATCTAATTTTTCACCTATTCCTTTTACAACTGCCATTCTTTCATAAACACAAAAAGGAATATCAGCTCCTACTTCTTTACCAATTTCTGCAAGCTCTTTAAATGTTAATCCTAGATGAAACATCCAATTCATAGCTTTTAATACAGCTGCTCCATCTGCACTTCCTCCTGCAAGTCCTGCTTGTGTTGGAATATGTTTATAGATATGAATTTTAATTCCCTGATCAATATGAAATCTATCAATCAATATTTTCGCAACTTTATACATTATATTCCTTTCATCTGTAGGAACTTTATAACTATTACTTGTTATTTCTATACCTTTTTCTATTTTATCAATATAAATCAAATCATGCAATTCTATAGGTGTCATAACCATATCTAATTCATGATATCCATCTTCTCTTCTTCTTACTACATCTAATGCTAAATTAATTTTTGCATGTGCTCTAATCTTCATATTAACCTCCTAATGGAAATATTCTTCTTGCTACTCCTTTTGTATCTATTCCTCCCATTCCATCTTGTTTATGGGAAGTTTCTTCTACAATACGTTCTATATCTACATAATTTTTTACATTCTCACTTGCTATAAGACTTGCTATATACACAGGATCTAAAGCATGTATATTTAATCTCTTTGGACTTGAAGCAAAATTAGCTCCACTCACTAACAACATTTCATAATACGATTGACAAGCACCTGCAATGATCACTAAAGCATCTTTATCATCTTCATAAATTCTCGCTTGTTTTATGGCTTCTACATAATCTAATGAATGTTGATAATTATGAATATCTTTTTTATCCTTATCCTTCCTTAATGCATCATGTCCAGTTATTACTAATACTTGAGGTTTATGTTTTTCTAATAAAGGAATAATTCTATCTTTCATTTCATGTTCTTTCATATAATAACAATCAGCTCTCATATTTAATTCTTTATACTTTTTTTGACAAAGTTTTAAATATTTTTCATCACCATCTAAATGAAGGATTTTTCCTTTAAGCATTGGTTCACTAACAATAGAAAAATCATCTTCCCTAATATTAACCTCACATAATTCTAAATCCTCTAATTCACTATCTGCAATCAATCTAACTTCAATACCTCTTAAATAATAAATACCCTCTCTAATATCTATTATTTCAAAAATAATATCTCTATCATATTTTTTTCTAACAACAAAATCTCCAATCTCCATAATATCACCATATTAAAATATGCATTTATAAATATTTTGATAAGGCAATAAAATCATTTATTGATAATTCTTCAGCTCTTTTCCTTTCATCAATATGACATTCATCTAATATCTCTGTTATTTTTTCTATATTTTTAAGATTATTATAGATTGTTTTTCGCTTTTGTTGAAATGATAGCTTTAATACTTTATATACTTTTTCATCACATTTGTTTTTAAAATCTATATGAATAATAGCACTATCGACATGTGGTGGTGGTGAAAAAACATTCTTAGATACATTAAAACAATATTTTAATTGTCCACAATATTGAATTATTAAACTTAAAGGACTCTTTACATTCATTAACTTTAATGCAACTTCTTTTTGAACCATTGCAGTCATAGAATCAACCTTTTGATTTAAAGTTACAATTTTTTCAATAATATCACTTGTAATATAATATGGTAAATTAGTTACAACAGCTATCTTTTCATAATTTTTTCTTAATTCTTTAATTTTTTGTTCTATATCTACCTTTAAAAAATCTTCAAATATAATTTCCACATTAGGACATTCATCCAACGACTCATTAAGAACTTCTTTTAATCTTTCATCTATTTCATAACATATAACTTTACAAGCATAATATGAAAGATATTCTGTTAAAGCTCCAATACCTGGTCCAATCTCTATAACACAAGTTCGAGAATCAATATTTGCACTCTCTGCAATTCTTTTGATAATATTTGTATCTATAATAAAATTTTGACCAAACTTTTTTGAAGCTTTCATATTATATTTATTTAATAAATACATAGTATTCGCTTTTTTAGATATATCTTTCATTCAATCACCCGAATTTATTATAATCTAAAAAAAGATATAAGTCTAACACTTATATCTAACTATTAATAATATCTAATATATCATCTTCATTTTGAATATCAAAAATACTTATTGAAAGTTTATCTATCTTCTCACTTGAACAATTTTCTATCTTGGATATAACATCTACTGATAAACCATTTAATTTCAAATTTAATTGATTTAATAATATTTTTAATTTATTATCTTCTACATTTTCTTGTATCTTCCTTATAGCTTCTTGTTCCAATTCTTTTGTTTTTTCCTCTAACTTCAATTGATATCCCTCTTGGAATTTATCTCAATATTTTCTATTATAATGTAATTTACAGTTATCTACCATTACTCTTTCTCTCACTTCTTCCTTAACAACTCTTAAAAATTCACCATATTTTCTTCCTTTGTTTTCCCCCTGATATTTTCATATATCCTTGATACTGTAATATTTTATCTGTAAGAATTTCAACATCCAATTGTCCTTGTGGTTCTATATCTACTATGTATTTATCATTAATAAGATATAATGTATCATGATACACAGTTTTACCATTTTCAATCAATCTATTTAGTGAAGTCATAGAATAAACAAATATGTGTGTAATTTCATAAAATAAAGAAGAAACAAACTTAACACCTAAATAAGAAAAAATATCAAAAAAGATTTTAGAAATACCATCATTAGTATAAGATAGATAATAATCATTAAAGTTTTCATAATAAAATGAAAAATTATAAATATTATTCATAAAATACCTCCTACTAATACATTCTAAAAAAAGAGGCGTTTTTCTTTTATTTATTTATAATTTCATAATATGAAAACAAATACTTCTATAAATCTATTTTAAAATATAAATATTTATTTGTCATTGGACATCTTGTCCAAAAAAATAGTTTTATATACTCTACCTATAGGTAAAATAGTTCCATCCTTTAAAGTAACGTCTTTATTCGTTTTTTTATTAATTTGTAAATCATTAATAATAAATGATTTATGAATTTGAATAAAATGAGAAGATGCTATTTCTTCTAAAAAACATGATAAATTTTTTCTTTCTACAAAATCTCCATTTATAGAATGAATGATAATACTATGTCTTATTGATTCTATATAATATATTTGTGATAATCTAATTTGAGAATAAATTCCATTTCTTTTATACTCATAATATTGAAATCTATCTTGAATATGCTTAGATATATCCTTTCTATATCTAAGCATTTCATCCTTTATATCATCTTTTCTAATATATAAATGTACATTCAATCTAATACATTCATTAACAATATCAAAATCTTTTGGTCCTATTACATACAATAAAGTATCACTTTGTTTTTTTATCTCACTTATTATTCCTAATTCCTGATAACTATCAATCTCTATAACATAAATATCAAATGCTCTTAATAAATCTAATTTTTTAAAATCCAATTTTAAATTTTCTTTCTTCAATAACAATTGGAAAATATTTTTAATATCATTATATCTTGGTGATTTTATAGATACTCTAATCATTATCCTTTTCCAACCTTTCAAGATAGTAGGAAATAGGAATATCTTTTTTTAATTCACCTAAAATATTATATTTATCTACAAAATAAATACCTTGTTTTTTCATGAAATCGACTGCATCATTAAACGATTCTCTATCTTTTGTCACCAATGACTGAAAACTAAAAACCGAACCATCATAAGTATGAACATGAAACATTATATCAAAACCATATGCCCCAAAAGGTGGTTTAGGGAGTTTTACATATTGAACATTTATATAATCTATTTGATCCATATTAATTGATATTTGATAATCAATCTTATGAGTTTTAAATATATGAACAAAGAAAGAGCATATTTTATCAATCATCGTACTATGATAAGTATATTTTAATTGTTGACTATTCACCTTCCACATTAATTGACAATAACTTATTCCTGGAATAGATATAAATATAGCACATAAAAGTATAAACAAAAATATAGATGCAATAAAGTAACGTGTATTATCTTCATCAACAAATAAAATGGCCATAATTAACCATATATTCAATATAATCCATCCTATTGTATAAGATAATGCAAGTTTAAATCTAGGTTTCCCAACTTCATATTCCACAATTAATCACCTACTTTAATAATTCTTTATAAGTATTTCTTAAATATTTTCCTCTTTCATAGGCTAAAGGATATTTATAAAAAATGTCTTTAATATTTTTTTTATCCTCTATATCATACCCTAATATCTCTAATTTTTCTATAACATCAATCATATCATCTTGATTCATAGCTTTAAACCTTAAAACCATATCATCACAAACAAAATCAACATTAACATAAAATAAATAATCACTAAAAATTCCAATTCCTGTAGTTTTTGAAATCAAATCAATTTTTATTCCTTTGATAATAGATAAAGATATCTTAACTTTTTCTTGATAAACATTTATATATATCATATATTCATCATCAATAATTAAAGGTCTATATTGTTCTTTGAGTTTATCATCATATTCTCTATCATTTATCATCATATATACATCTGTTCTTTTATTAAACATTTCTTTATTTAATTCAATATATTCTTCATTATTTAAAACTCTTTGAATATCACTATCTTTAGAAGTTACATTTACTATCTTATGATAAAAATCAACTTGATTATTACTATTTCTATTAACAACATTAATAATACTTCCATCATATAAATACATCATCTTCTTTGAATAACTTGCAATCAATGGATCATGAGTAACAAGTACAATAGTTATACCTTTTTTATTCATATCACTTAATATTCTTAAAACTTCATGAGAATTTTTACTATCTAAATTTCCTGTTGGTTCATCACAAACAATAATCTTTGGCTGTTGAATAATCGCTCTAGCGATTGCAACTCTTTGACATTCTCCTCCAGAACACATGTAGGGCTTTTTATCTAGTATTTTTTCAATATTTAAATCTTTTGTGACTTTTTTTATTTTATTATCTATTTCATCATTACTTACTTCGTTTAATAATAATGGTACTGCAATATTATCATAAATGCTTAATGATGGTATTAAATTATGATTTTGAAATATAAAACCTAAATATTTATTTCTAAAATCATCAATAATAGTATCTTTAATTGCTAAAGTATCCCTACCAAATAGTTTTAAATGACCTTTAGAAATTTTATCTAATGTCGTAATACAATTGATTAAAGTTGTTTTTCCACTACCAGAAGGTCCCATTACACTAATAAAGTCACCCTCTTCTAATATAAAATCTACACTTCTTAAAGCATACTCGTTTTTACCTCTTTTCCATAAAATATTTGGATCATATATTTTAGAAATATGATTTGCTTCAATTAAAATACTTTTCACAATTAATAAACCTCCTGTAATTTCCTTTTAAAATTTATAAACATATAAATACAAATTATAAAATAAATAAAAATATAACTTGATATTAATAATATGACTGTATCTATTGTCATCAGATTGTTATTCAAACTATTTATCATGATAGCTCCATATATAACAATTGGAATTAACAAAAATAAAACAAATAATAAAATTTGCATATTTTGTATAAAGAATATTTGTTTTTTCTTATAACCCAGTGATTTTAATATCTTAGTTTGTAATGTTGTTTTTTGATAATAAGTATTAAATTTTATTATAAATACTAATAACATCATAATTAACGAAATTACATAACAACAAATCATTGATATTTCCAATTCAATAGATTTTATAGAAATCAAACTAATTAATAACATTGGAATTGTAATACAATTTAAGAAAATAATATGAGATAATGAAGAAGATAAATTCATAAAATCATTCATTATAAATAATAAAGTTTTACTTTTCATTAATAACTTATCATGTAATAAATTAAACAAAAATGGAATCACATACTTTATTAATAAAACTTCTCCTAACATAGACCCAGCAAAATAAAGAAAATACATAGAATCATTATTTAAAGTTATCATAAGCACAACGGAACTATAAATAAAAGCAATACCGACAAATGTTAAAAAACCATATTGAAAAGTTTTATTCTTATACTTATGAGTTATTAAATCTACTTTATTATTTAAATAATCAATCATTCGCATACTTGTCATGTTCTTAGTATAAATATTACTAAAAATATTACACATAATAAGCATTAATAAAATCAAATAATATAAAGTTAAAGAAGAAAAGACTAAAGAAAATTTTATATTGTTTATTTTATAAATATAATTAAATAATATCACTTCCTCTATTCCTAATACATTTCCAATAACAAAACTTACTATCAATATAGAACTAAACTGTATAATATTGTATTTCATAATCTTTTGATTGTTACTACCACAAAGAAGAAGGATTGCAATATCTTGTTGTTTTTGTTGTACATAATAATTGTTAACAATAAGAATGAAAAATGAACTTAACAATACAACCAAGAATATAATTATTGTTGGTGTATCATAGAAACTAAATTCTTTAATTCTATTTTGCATTGTTGTATACATAGATAGAAATACATATTGAAAAGAAGATAACAAAGATAGTATTAAAAGTATTATTATCAATAATTTTTTATCTCCTTTAATTGTTCTTAAAATAAATCTTATCATACTATCACCTTTCTTTTTTTATAATTATATTTTATATTCATACTATAAATGAGTAAATATAAGTGACTCAAACAACTTAAAAATTGCATAAACAACTTTATTCTTTATATATAAGGTGATAAAATACATAATGTTTGGAGATGATACAATGGAAAATCAATCTATGGTGAATGGACCAATTATCAAAAAATTAATTATGTTTGCGATTCCTATTTTTTTAGGTAATTTATTTCAACAACTTTATAATACTGCTGACTCTTTAATTGTTGGTAATTTTTTAGGAAGTTCTGCATTAGCTGCAGTAAGCTCATCAGGAAATTTAATATTTTTAATGATTGGATTTTTTCAAGGAATTTCTGTTGGTGCTGGTGTTGTAATTGCGAAATTCTACGGTGCTAAAGATGAAAAAAGGTTGATTTCATCTATTCATACAACTGTTGCATTAGCTTTTATTTGTGGAGTTTTTTTAACTGTTTTTGGAATCATTCTTGCTCCTAAAATATTAGTTTTAATGGGAACTCCAAGTGAAATTATGAATAATTCTGTAAGTTATTTTAGAATTTATTTTATTGGTTCATTAGCTTTTGTTTTATATAATTTTTTAACAGGAATTATGCAAGCTATTGGAGATAGTAAACATCCTTTATATTATTTAATTGTTTCATCTGTAATCAATGTTATTTTAGATATTGTATTTATTAGCTTTTTTCATATGGGAGTTGCTTCAGCAGCATGGGCTACAATTATATCTCAATTTATCAGTTGTATATTATGTTTTGCCCATCTTACAAAAAGAGAAGATGAATGTCATTTAAATTTATCTATGATTAAAATAGATTTTCTATCACTAAAACAAATTGTATCTCAAGGATTACCTACAGGTTTTCAAAATTCAATTATTGCTTTTGCGAATGTTGTGGTTCAAAGTCATATTAATAGTTTTGGAAAAATGGCGGTAGCAGGAAGTGGATCGTATTCAAAAATAGAAGGGTTTGTTTTTTTACCTGTTCTTTCTATGGCTTTTGCACTAACAACTTTCATTAGTCAAAATTTAGGAGCAAAAGAATATGATAGAATCAAAAAGGGAGCTAAATTTGGTTTGATTTGTTCTTTAGTATTAGCTGAATTAATAGGAGTTGTTATATATATTTTCTCTCCTCAACTTATTTCTTTATTTGATAGTACCAAAGAAGTTGTATATTATGGAACATTGCAGGCTAGAACGGTTTCTCTCTTTTATTTCCTTTTATCTTTTTCTCATTGTATTGCAGGAATATTACGTGGAGCTGGTAAATCTATGGTACCTATGATTGTTATGCTTGTTTTTTGGTGTATTATAAGAGTAAGTTATATAACTGTTGCAGTTTCTATTGTAAAAAGTATTCAAACGGTATACTTTGCATATCCATTAACTTGGGGATTAAGTTCTATTACCTTTTTAATATATTATTTAAAAATTGATTGGGAAAAAGTAATCATTGAATAACATAACAGGATAGCTAATAGCTATCCTGTCTTTTTAATTCATTAATAATATCTTCTTTGGTAATTCCAACCATATTTAATCTTTTAAATAATGTTTTATTATTTCCATATCCTAAATGAAATAAATCATAAACCAATAATCTCTTCTTTTTGTTTCCAATAATATCTAAATCAATAAATTCTTCCCACGATATAGATTGACTGTTCTCATCAAAAGATACAACATTATCCAAAGCCTCAATTATAGCTTCTTTCCTTGCTTCTGCAATCCCTAACTTTTTCTCTCCAATCGCATCTTTTCTATCTACAAATGCATGTTTGCAATTAGGAACAACATCTTTGATCATATTTCTTATCTTCATACCTGGATAATCAGGATCAGTTAAAACAATAATTCCTCTTGTTTCATTTGCTTTTTTTATATATTCTAAAGTCTTTTCATTAAGTCCTAATCCTTGAGTTTCTATTGTTTCTACTTCAAATAACTCTTTTAACACTTGAGTATCTGTTTTTCCTTCAACAACAACAATTTCCTTAATCTTTTTCATGACTCTTTACACTCATACTTTCTACAATTAATTTAAAAACGCAAACATTACGACACATTTTATCATCAAATACAAAATCTTTTTGAGTTTGATGTTTCATAAACAATTTTAATATTTCTTTTTTCTCACTATCATTTGCAAATTCTATTTTCCCATTACCTATAATACTTTGATAATAATAACTATATTGACAAGCATTATCTGATTCTTTTAATTGATGATGTGTATCCATTTCAAAAGCAACATTTGGATTTTCTTTAAAAACATTAATTTTTCTTCCATTCAATGCACTATGAAAATATAATATTAAATTATTTTCATAGTGATAAGCAAAATTAAGAGGAACAATATATAATCCTTTACTATCTAACATTGCTAGTCTACAAACTTTACATTCATCTAATATCTTTATAATTTTATCTTTATCTATAATTTCTCTATCTTTTCTTCTCATATTAACCTCTAGAATATAGTAGGAAAAAATATTGTTAACCATTGTCCTAATATAAATGATACAAAATTAGCTGCTATTCCATAACATATAATTTTTTTAGTTGAAATATCATTAAATGATAACTTATATATAATTGTTTCTATAACCATGATCATTATTTCTAACATAATCAACAAATTATAAAAATATGTATATAAACATATATTTAAACTTAATTGCGTTAAAATATTAATAACTGCAATTAATAATAACTTATTATATTCTCTTATATTAAAGAACCATGCAATTATAATTTCAATAAAAATAGTTACTATAATTCTTGCTATTAAACTCATAACATCTATTTCTTTAATATCATTAACTGTAATCTTTTTAGTAGATACACTTATACTTGTTTCATTAACATTAATATCATAATAACTATCAAAAGCATATCTAGAACATTTATCACTACAAATAAAAGTATTAGTATCTAAAATATATATTAATATTTTAAAATCATCTGGTGGAAAATAATTCCATTCATATCTATGAGTCTGACTACAATCTTCAAAAGTATTCAAATAATAATATTCATCTTTATAATTATAAAATTTTAATATAATATCATAATTCTTTGTATTTTTATCAATCTTCTTTATATCTTTAATAATATTATGAGGTCCTGTTGATTTTTCCTTAGAAAGTAATGTCACATAATATGTCTTGCCTTCTAATCCATTTATATCTATCTTAACTGTTGGTTTTGGTCCCATATCTGCAGATACTGGTACAACACAAAAAATTATTATCATTAATAAAATAATAAATTTTTTCATTTATTTTCACCTCTTTTTTATATTATACATGATTTACAAAAAAAAAAGAATCTATAATTAAATAAATTCTTTTTCTATAATATCAATAACTTCTCCTATATACATTCTATGAGGTTCTTCTTTTTCGTAATACTTTTCTATTGCTTTATCTGGTATATTTTGAATATCTAAATCTTGATAATATATTTTTTTACATACAATAGTTTTAGTTGCTTCTTTAAAAGTAACTCCTTCTTTTAATTGTTTTAATGTTAATTGAGTAAGAGAAACTTTATCACCATCTCTACCAGATTGACTTCCTAATATACCTAAATCTTTTTTATAATCATCTGGAAAAAAACTTATTGTAAAATAATCATTTTCTTCTAAAAATTGATATGTATATCTTATTGGTTTTACATATATTGTTACAATAGGTTTACTCCAAAGTGTTCCCATTGAACCCCAACTTATAGTCATTGTATTATAATCTTCCATATTTCCTGCTGTAACTAAAGCCCAATCTTTATCAAAACATTCAAATGGTTTTGTTGTATATTCCTTCATATTTTTCTCCTATTTATTCTCAGATATTCTATGTCTTATTATTTCCATTTTATGATCTAACATTCTACTAATTGCTGCACATTCTAATAAATCTTCAGATATTTCTTTAGAAATATCATAACTTAAATTCTTTTTATATCTTAATTTATGCTCTAAACTTGCCCAAAAATCCATAGCAATCGTTCTTAATTGAACTTCAACTTTCATTATTCTTTTTTCATTTTGTAAGAATATAGGAACTTCTACAATTAAATGTAAACTTCTATATCCATTATCTTTAGGATGTTTGATATAATCTTTCATTTCAATTAATTTTATATCATCTTGTTTTAATAAACAATCTGCTAGTAAATAAATATCCTCTTCAAAAGAACATATAACTCT
Source organism: uncultured Erysipelotrichales bacterium (assembly GCA_910579135.1). Classification (GTDB taxonomy): domain Bacteria; phylum Bacillota_I; class Bacilli_A; order Erysipelotrichales; family Coprobacillaceae; genus MGBC113645. The sequence goes on from CAJTTM010000037.1 coordinate 18,646, forward strand.
AATTCCTGCAATATCAAATATATTTTCTTCAATTTCTTTTAAAGAATAAGAAAGTTTTTTCTTCTTTATCTTCTTTAATATACTTTCTTCAGATTTTAATCTTGTTTTAATTGTTTCAATTGGATTTTGATCATATCTTAAGGAAAACTGTTCATTTAATACTTTAAATTTAGTTTCTACTTCCATAATAGCACAACGATAATAACACATTAATGTTTCTAATGGTATTGTATCTTCTTTAATCTTCTTTATAAATTCTTCATTTACAATTCTATTAAAAAATAAATTATCTAATCTCTCAACTTTCATATAAATCTCCTCGTATAATAAAATTCAAATTATTTTATAACTTGATTTTATTTATAATATAAATTATAAATTGACTTTATGAATATAATGTTAATTGTTAATACTACTCTCTCTTTTTTATAGAATACTTTATATTTTTAATGTTTTTTTCTTTTTTTTATGATTTATTCTATAAAGTTAATTAGATAAAGGAGATTTAGTAATGAATTCACTAGAAGATTTAATAGACTTTGAGCTTAATGAATATAATAATATAAAAAAAGAAACATATAATATAATTAATCATATTTTTATCTACAATCAAAAAACTAATAATAGATATAAAAAAGAATTGCAGAAAATGATTGATAATCTGCAATCTAATTTATTAATCATTAAATATTTAGAAGATGAAATAACATCTATAAATAATACATCTCAACTTCATTAATTATTAAATACTATATCTTCAATTTCTTTCGTTGAAGAAACAATAATATGAGCACCTTTTTCTTTTAGAAAATTATATTCTCTAAATCCCCACTTTACAATAATATGATTGATTCCTGCATTATTTGCAGTTTGAATATCAACTTCTGAATCACCAATATAAATTGTTTCATCTTTATTCATATGAAATATCTTCATAACTTCATTAACAGAATCTGGAGAAGGTTTTTTTTCTATTCCTTCTCTTTCTCCTATTGATATGTCAAATAATTTATTGAAATATTCATTAGATAACTGTAAAACAGCTTCATGTGCTTTATTAGATACAACTGCGACTTTACAACCTTTATTTTTTAAATTCTGTATTAATTCTATAATTCCATCATATGGCTTTGTATGATCTTTACAATGTAGATTATAATACTTCTTAAATGCAATAAACATTTCATCAATTCTTTCTTTAGATACTCCTTTAGGGACAGCTCTTTCTATTAATTTATATATACCATTACCAACATAACTTTTAACTTCTAATAATGTATGAGTAGGATAGCCATATTGATCCATTATATAATTAACACTTAACATTAAATCTTCTAATGTATCCAATATTGTACCATCCATATCAAATATAACTAATTTATACTTCATTTTATAACATCCTTTCCTTTTGACTATTATAATCAAAAAAAAAGAATATAACAACTATCATATTCTTATTTTCCAATACAAAACCTTTTAAATAACTCATCTAATAAATCTTCTTTAGCTTGTTCACCTAATATTTCTCTTAAATTTTCCCACGCATCATATAAATCAGTAACAATTAAATCTGTAGTAATACCTTCCCTCATTTCATTAATCGCAATATCTAATGATTGATTAGCTTTTTCTAATAATTGAAGTTGTCTTGCATTAGTCACTAGTTCTTCATCAGAAGAAACAATATATCCTAATTCAAACATTTCTTTTATTTTTTCTATTAATAATTCAATATCATTTTCTTTAGCGCTAATATTTATACCTTCTATATTAATAACTTTACCTTCATCCTTTTTATTAACAATAACAATCCTATTCGTATCTTTAGTAATATCTAATAATTCCTGATCTTCTTTTTCTAATTCTTTTGAACCATCTATAACTAATAAAACTAAATCAGCTTTATAAATCAATTCTTTTGATTTTTCTACACCCATTTTTTCAATAATATCATCTGTACTTCTAATACCAGCAGTATCTATCATATTTAAAATAATATTATCTATTCTAATTGACCCTTCAACAATATCTCTAGTTGTACCAGCTATATCTGTAACAATTGCTTTATTTTCTTGAAGTAAAGCATTTAATAAACTTGATTTTCCTACATTTGGTTTACCTACTATAACTGTAGAAATTCCATCTTTCATTAAATGAACATTTTTAGATTCATTAATAATTTTATTCATTTTCTTTAATAAAGTTTCACTTTTAGGAAGCAATGACATAGCTGTTAATTCTTCAACATCATCATATTCAGGATAATCTATATTTACTTCTATTTGAGTAATAATTTGTATTAAATCTTCCTTTAAATCTTTAATAAAATCACTAATATTTCCTTGTATACCCCTTAAAGCAAGAGAAACACTATAATCATTTTTAGCACTTATTAAATCTGTAATAGCTTCAGCTTGTGATAAATCAATTCTTCCATTAAGAAAAGCTCTTTTAGAAAATTCACCACGTTCTGCCATTCTTGCTCCTTTATTCAAACATAATTGTAATATTTTCTGAGTAATAAAAACACCACCATGACAATTGATTTCAACCATCTCTTCACCAGTAAATGTCTTTTTACCTCGATAAATATTAACTAATACTTCATCTATTTTCTTATTATTATCAATAATATATCCATATGTAATTGTATGACTCTCTTTATTTAAAATTTTACCAGTAAAAATATCCTGTACAAAAGCAATACAATCTTTACCACTAAGCCTAATAATAGATATAGCAGCTTCTAAACGTGAAGTCGCAATAGCAGCTATAATATCATCATTCATCATTTCACCAACTTTCATATCATTTTATATCTTCTTTATTAAACAACAATTGATTTGTTTTATCAATGGTTTTTTTATAGATAACTAAATAGTTATCTAAATTTTCTTGACCTAATGGTGTAATAGAAAAGTATTTTTTAGTAGGACCTAGTAGTGATTTTGCTTTTCTGCATTGAATATATTTTTTCTTCTCTAATCTTGTAAGAATTGGATATAAAGTCCCTTCTATAACATTATTAAATTCAGCCTCTGCTAATTCTATAATAATTTCATATCCATATGTTTCTTCTTGACTAATAATATGTAAAACACACGATTCCAATATTCCTTTTAATATTTGACTTTCATCCATCCTATCACCTATTCATCTTTTAAAATACTATCATCATAAATATCTGTATCTTTTTCTTTAATATCCTTATATATTTCAATTCTTATTTTATCTGATTTTCTAAAAAGAAAATAATAAATTAGTATTTCTAAAGCTAACACAATGACTGTAAATATAATTGTATCTAATAATTTACTTGAAATAGCAACATTAACAATAAAACTAAATACAACAATCATTTTTATATTTTTTATTATATCATTTTTTTACATCTAGTGCTTCTTTATTTTATTTTGACATTTTTTAATATATTTTTCATATTGTTTTCTATAAGTCAATATAATTTCATTATATATTTCATTTCCACAAATAATCGTATCAAAATAAGATAAAAATCGATGTCTATCTATTAATTTATGAACTCTTTCTAAGCTACTTGAAGTGGCGACTGCAATTTTATAATGATTATCTTTTAAATATTCTAATAATTCTTTTAATCCTTTTTTATATTAATATCATTTTTAGTTTTTTCTTTTTCTATTTTCGCAATTTCAACAACTATATTTTCTATATCATAATTTAAATGATATTAATCTCTTGCATATATAAGACTATTTTAGATCTACCTGCAAAACAATTTAAATAATCAGCTTTACTTATAGCAATATTGAATTGTTTAAAAAACTCTTTATAAATTTCATAACAAACAATCTCACTATCAATCATTAAATCCATATCAAATAATACAGTTTCAACCATTAATATTTTCTCCCTTAAAAAAATAAAACTCCTAAATAGGAGTTTTCAGATTGTTGACAAATTACATGAAAATATCAAATTCAAGTAAAAAGGATTGATGTTTTCATTTTTATTTACTCT
>CAJTTM010000038.1 GCA_910579135.1 uncultured Erysipelotrichales bacterium
CTCCCGTAATCAGCGTTTAATTATTTACGCTGTCTACTGGGAGGTTATCATATCATTCATTTCTTATCTTTTTTATATATAATATAAAAATATTATTATTTCTCATCAATATAAAAATGAATTGGAAGATATTTGTAATGCTTTATGAGAAGTGAAACAAGGTAAATTTATATCAGAAACCAAAGTTATAAATAAAAGTCTATCTGTTAAGTAAAAATACTTGAAAATATCAAGAGATAAGAAGTCGTTTGATTTCTTATCTCTTTTATATATTTTGATATTTTTTGTAATTAATCTGTTCTGTCTTGATTTTTTTTTATAAAGCTTTTGAGAACTAGGTTTATATACTGGGACAATGAGCGATCATCTTCTTCAGCTAATTTTTTAATTTCATTAAGTACATCTTCATCAACAGTAATGCTTATCTTTGTTTTTAATGGTTTCATAATATAACTCCTTTTTTTATCAAATATACCATTAACGAGTGAAAAATATTGACAAATCGTATAAAGTAGGATAAAGTGGTATAAAAGGAGGGGAAGAATGAAAAAAGTTTTAAGATTGTTTTTAGTGTTATCTCTGTTTTTTTGTTATGGATGTGCAAATAACGAAATAACTAGTAATAATGAAGAAAAACAATCAAATGATGAAATGGAAACAGAAAATTATCAAGGAAGGATAAAAGATTTCAAATATCTAAAAAGAGATAATCTATTTTTGTTAGATTTAGAGGATGGTGAAAATATTATTATTGATTCAGAAGGGAATATACATAATCGTGAAGAATTAACATCTAGATATTTGGACGAGGAACACTCAAGTGGTTATACTGGAATTTGCAAATTGGAAACTAGGGAAATATATGATGTATTTGGTAACAGTGCTCAAGATGAATTTATAAGTGATTATGACCATGAAGCGATATTAGGGGTTTGTCAGATGGATGATCAAGATGTTGTTCTTATATTAGAAAAAAACGATACTCCTAAAAGTAGCCAAACTATTATTAAAATATATGATGAAAATGCAAATTTCTTGCGTGAAGTAAAATCAACAGATTCAATTTTTAAAAAGAAAGGGATAGAGGAATATTTTAAGAATATTTGTGGATTTCATTATAGTGGTGATGATATTTGCAGTATAGTATATAAAATGGCCAATATTGAAGGATTGTTTGGTATTAATGTAAAGACAGGTGAAATTGTAGAACCTGATGTTAAATTTTCTGATGGTTATGGAATTGTTGATAGAATAAATGATAAAAGAATTGTAGACGTACACGGAAAGACAATAAAAGATTCTCTTGATAGGAATTATGGAGAACTTTCTAACTATCATAATGGATTTTTCTTTAGTCGAACTACTAAAAAATTTTATGATATTAATTTGAATGTTAAAATTGATTTAAGTGAATATAATGTATCTTTATGGTCAAATGACGATAAGGAATCTTATGTTTTTAATGATGGATATTGTGGTATAGAGGTAAGAAATGATAATGATACAAAATTTTTTGGTGTTATTAATGATAAAGGTAAATGGATAATTGAATTAACTGATACATTAACTTCGAGACCAATAGTAGAAAAAATCAATGATAAAATGCTAGAATTGGGAGGAAATCAAATTTATAATATGGAAACTAAAGAATATAGAGAAATTCCATATGAGGTAACTAGGAATAGACCGGTTTTAATAAATGGTCAATATTATTTTTTAAATGAACAAAAAGAATTTTGTTTATACAATCCTAATAATAATGAGATTCAATCATTGAAAATTGTTGGATAAACAAAAATTTAAATAGAAGTGCAAATAAAGGAGAAACAGAAGATGATTAAGAAGATTTTAATAAGTTTAATTTTATGTATGTGTATGTTAGTTGGATGCAATTCTAATACAAATCCAATTAAAGGACATTGGATTAAGGATTGCAGTGGATATGTACATGTATATTTTAATGATGATGAATATAATTCTGTGAAGATAGTAAAAATGATGGGAGAAACTACAGGAACATATGAGGTTAAAGGAGATTCATTAAGAATTATCACAAAAACTGAAGAGAATATATATAACTATAAGATAGAAAATGATGTATTGGAATTATCAGATCCAAATGATCCTGAGGATGTAGAAGTGTATTATCGTGCAAACGATAATGATCAATAATGAGGAGTTATATGTATGTATAAAAAAGGTAAAATATTAATTTTTGTGTTGGGATTATGTTTTCTTATAGGATGTAATATTAAAAATAAGAATGATTTATATTTAGAAGGGCATTGGATTGAACAACACGGAAAAAACGAAATTGAAATAGTTTTTAAAAATTCTAAAAACAATGATAATGAAGGAAAACTAATATGGATATTAAGAAATGTTGATGAGCCAGAGTATGAAGAAGAATTTGATTATAAAATTATTCAAGAGAATGGTGATAACTATTTAGTGTGTTCAGAAACATCAAGTTGGTTGAAAAAAGCCAAGTATGAAATTATAGATTTTGATAATGAAAATTCTATATATAAAAAACAAATGAAGTTATATACTGGCTCTATTATGGATGATGGATCAATGTTTTATTTCTCTTTTTATATGCTAAAATGAATAGTGATATAAAATGTTGAATCATATTAAAAACTCGAGTTATAAATAAAAGTCTATCTGTTAAGTAAAAATACTTGACAGATATTTTATTTGTGTTATGATATATGAGCAAAATATAAATCGGAGGTAGAAATTATGGCAGTAAAGATTAGATTAAAAAGAATGGGAGCAAAGAGAGCTCCATTTTATAGAATTGTTGCAGCTGATTCAAGAGCTCCAAGAGATGGACGTTTTATTGAACAATTAGGAACATATGATCCTACTAAAAATCCTGCAGCTGTTACATTAAAGGAAGAAGAAATTTTAAAATGGTTAAATGATGGAGCACAACCATCTGATACTGTAAGAAATTTGTTATCTAAAGCTGGTATCATGAAAAAATTTGCTGATTCAAAAGTAAATAAATAAGGTGAAGTACGATGGATTATGTTAAGGCTTTACATGATATTGCAGTAGAATTAGTTGATGATAAAGAACATTTAGAAGTAAGAGAAATGCCTTCTTTAGAAGAAAATACAATTGTGTTGTATGTTTATGCAGCTTCTAATGATATTGCAAAGTTAATTGGAAGAAAAGGTATTGTTGCGAGTTCGATTCGTCAATTGATGTCTGTTTCTGGTAGACTTCATGATAAAAAGTTAGATATTAAGTTTGAATCATATGGAGAATAGATGTGTTAGCACATCTATTTTTTTAAAGGAGAAGGAAATGGAAAAAATTAGAATAGCAAAAATTGTAAATACTCATGGTATTAGAGGAGATTTAAAGTTAAAATCTTATAGTGATTTTGTAGAAGAAAGATTTAAAAAAGGACATCATGTTTATATTCGCTATAATAATGAGGATATTGAGATGGTTGTTAATAAACATCGTACTCATAAAGGAATGGAACTAGTTTGTTTTGAAGATCATTTAGATATTAATTTGGTTGAAAAGTATAAGAATTGTTATATCTATGATTATAAGGATACTGATTTATTAGATGAAGATGAATATTATGTATCTGATTTAATTGGATGTGATGTTTATGATAAAGGTGAATTTATTGGTAAAGTAGAAGATGTTCAATTATATCCTCACCATGATATTTTGATTGTAAAAAATAATGATAAGGAATATAAAATTCCTTATGTCAATGCTTTTATTGTTGATGAAGATATCGATAATCAAAGAATTGATGTTGAGCTAATTGAGGGATTTTAGATGAGAATAGATATATTATCATTATTTCCTTCAATGTTTGATGGTTTTTTAAATACTTCTATTATTAAACGTGCTATTGATGCTTCTTTAGTAGAAGTACATATTCATGATTTTAGAGAGTATTCATTAAATAAACATAAGAAAGTTGATGATTATCCTTATGGTGGGGGACAAGGAATGGTATTAGCTTGTCAACCAATTATTGATTGTTTAAAAGATGTTGTAAGTGATGAATCATTTGTGATTTTGATGTCCCCTCAAGGACAAACATTAAAACAATCATTAAGTGTTGAATTATCTTGTTATAAGCATCTTGTTATTATTTGTGGTCACTATGAAGGTTTTGATGAGCGTATTAGAGATTATGTGGATATGGAACTTTCTATTGGTGATTATGTATTAACAGGTGGTGAACTTTCTAGTATGGTTGTATGCGATTCTATTATTCGTCTGATTGATGGAAGTATAAGAGAAGAGTCGCATGAAGATGATTCTTTTAGTCATGGTTTATTAGAATATCCTCAATATACAAGACCTTTTGAATATGATGGAAATGAAGTTCCTGAGGTTTTATTGAGTGGTCATCATGAAAATATTAGAAAATGGAGATTGAAACAATCTTTATTAAAAACATATAGAAAAAGACCTGATTTATTAGAAAATAGAGAGTTTACTCAAGAGGAAATAGAAATATTAGAAGAAATAAAAAATAATCATTGATTTTATTTGTGAAAAATGATAGAATAGACAAGCAAAAGTTCCGCTGGTATCTATACGAATGAACTTTGAAGACTAAATTATAGGAGGAAAAGTACAATGAATTTACAGCTAGTAGATGAAATTACTAAAAAACAATTAAGAAAAGATATTCCTGATTTTAAAGCTGGGGATACAGTAAAAGTTTATGTAAAGATTAAAGAAGGAGACAAAACACGTGTTCAGTTATTTGAAGGTGTTTGTATTGCGAAAAAAGGTAAAGGGATTTCTGAAACATTTACAGTAAGAAAGATCTCTTATCAAGTTGGTGTAGAAAGAACTTTCCCAATTCATTCTCCAATCATTGATAGAGTAGAAGTTGTTAAGATTGGTAAAGTACGTAGAGCTAAATTACATTATTTACGTGGATTATCTGGTAAAGCAGCTAGAATCAAAGAAATTAGAAAATAGTAGATTGAGGAGCATTGTGCTCCTCTTCTTTTTTAGATATAATAGGATTATTAGGAGGAATCAATAATGAAAGAAAAGAATATGAATACAAAATCTATTATAAGATCTATTATAGAAATGGGTGTTTGTGCAGTTATCATTTATTTGGTTTTTACTTTTGTGGTTATTCCTGTTAGGATTCAAGGCGGTTCTATGGAAAATAATCTACATGATGGTAATATTGCTTTTATTAATGCGATAGATTCTAGAAATGGAAATGTTGATCGTTTTGATGTAGTTGTTTTGTATTCGTCGGAGTTAAATGAAAAGATTATTAAAAGAGTGATTGGTCTTCCTGGTGAACATATTATTTATAAAGATGATAAGTTATATGTTAATGGTCAATTTGTTGAGCAAAACTTTTTTGATAAAAAATTTATTGAAGAATCCAAGAAACAAAATAATGTTTCTTTATTTACTAATGATTTTGAAGTGACTGTTGGTAATGATGAAATATTTGTTTTAGGAGATAATCGTTTAAGATCGACAGATTCTAGAGTATTAGGATGTTTTTCTTTTGATGATGTCTTAGGAAAACAAGGAATGATTCTATATCCTTTTTCTGATATTCAATGGATAGATTAGGAGGAAATATGGCACAATTACAATGGTTTCCAGGTCATATGGCAAAAGCAAGAAGAGAAATGAGTGAACGCGTGAAATGGGTGGATATTATTATTGAACTTGTTGATGCAAGAGCTCCTTATTCTTCTAAAAATCCTATGATTGATGAAATAGCAAATAATAAACCTAGATTAGTAGTTCTTACAAAGAGTGATATGGCTGATGAAGAAAGAACTAAAGAATGGGTAGAATATTATCAATCTTTAGGTTATGAAGCTATGGATGTTAATTTAAAGAGGTTTAAAGAATACAATAGAATTATTAATCAGTGTCGTAGAGTTTTAAAGGATAAAATGTTAAAAGAACAACAAAGAGGTATGAAACCAAGGGCCATTAGAGCGCTGGTAGTAGGGATACCTAATGTTGGTAAATCTACTTTTATTAATGCTCTAGCAAGTAAGAAAGTGGCTGTAACAGGTAATAAACCAGGTGTAACCAAAGCTCAACAATTAATAAGGGTTGCAAAAGATTTTGAGCTATTTGATACTCCAGGTATTTTATGGCCTAAATTTGAAGAAGAAAGAATAGCAAGAAATATTGCTTTTTTAGGCTCTATTAAACAAACGATTTTACCATTAGATGATTTATTTATTGAAGCGATGAAATACTTAAATGTACATTATCCAAAGTTATTAGAAGATAGATATCAACTTTCTTTTGATTTAGAAAGTGATTGGATTTTATCAGTATTTGAGCATATAGCTAAAGTTAGAGCTATAAAAAAAATAAGAGGAGAAACTGATTATGATCGTGTGATCGAAATCTTTTTTAATGATATTTTTGATGGTAGTATAGGAAGACTATCATGGGAGGATGTTTCATGTGTGGAAGATTAAAATATGAAAATGGAATCTATGCTCAAGGATATCAGTATATAATTGGCTTAGATGAAGCTGGTAGAGGTCCTATGGCAGGACCTTTGGTTGTTGCAGGAGTTATTTTTCCTAAAGGTTATTATGATGAAAGAATCAATGATTCAAAGCAGTTAAGTGAGAAAAAAAGAGAGGCTTTATATGATTTAATTATTGAAAAAGCACTTGCCTATTCTATTCAAATTATTGATGTTGATGAAGTAGATAGATTAAATGTCTATCGTGCAAGTCAACAAGGAATGTTAAGAGCTATAAAACAGATTGATATCAAACCAGACTTTGCTTTGAGTGATGCTATGCCTTTAGGAGATGCAATTGAACATTTATCACTTATTAAGGGAGATTGTAAGTCTATGAGCATAGGGGCTGCTAGTATTTTAGCAAAAGTCACAAGAGATAGAATAATGAAAGAATATGATAAAAAATATCCTGAATATCATTTTAAAAAGCATAAGGGTTATCCAACAAAAGAACATAAAGAAGCTTTGAAAAAATATGGGGCTTGTCCTATTCATAGGAAATCTTTTAAACCAGTTCAAGATGTTTTAAACGAACAATTATCATTACCAATTTAAGGAAAAACATATGTTTTTTCTTTTTTTTTTAAAGAAATTTAAAGAAATAAAAAGAAAAATGCGAAAAAAAATAGAATATATTAGTAAGAGGCTTTTTTTAAGGAGGAATAAAATGGAAAAGATCTTACTTTATTTTGCATTTAAATATCAAGGTCAATTTGATAAAATATACAAAGCGATTATTGATAAAGAAGAAATTGATGAAGAATTTTTAAAAGAAAATATGGAGAAAATGAATTGTCATTATACAACGATTGTCAGTGATGATTATCCAGAAGCATTAAAGCATATTGCTTGTCCACCTTTTGTACTTTTTTACTATGGTGATTTAGAATTGTTGAATAAAAAGACTATTGGTGTCATAGGTATGAGAAGACCAAGTATGTATGGTGAAAAAGTAACTCAACATTTAGTGAAAGGATTAGTTGAGGAAGATTATGTTATTGTCAGTGGAATGGCTTTAGGCATTGATGGGATAGCGGCTAAAGAAGCGATGAAAAATAAAGGATATAGTGTTGCGATACTGGGAAGTGGAATAGATTATTGTTATCCTGCTAGACATCGTGAATTATATGAAGAATTAAAGAAAAATCATTTAGTGATAAGTGAGTATCCTTTAGATTTAAAACCTGAGAAATGGTATTTTCCTGCTAGGAATCGTCTTATTGCAGGGTTATCATCAGCTTTACTTGTTACTGAAGCTAATTTAAAGAGTGGAACAATGATAACAGTAGGTTATGCTTTAGAACAAGGTAAGGATGTGATGTGCGTTCCATCAGATATTTTTATGAGTGATGGATGTAATACACTCATTCAACAAGGTGCTAAATTAGTACAAAATGCAAAAGATATCGTAGAGTTTTTATAAAGTAGTTGACAAATGGATAAAAAAACATTAATAATAGAAAGGACGTAGGAGGTAGACTATGGGTAAAAATTTAGTTATAGTGGAGTCACCATCAAAATCAAAGACAATAGAAAAATATCTTGGTGCCTCTTATCAAGTGACTTCTTCAAAAGGTCATATTAGAGATTTAGCAACCACAGGGAAAGGTGGTTTAGGGGTTGATGTAGAAAATCATTTTGAACCACATTATATTGTTAATAAAGACAAAAAAGATGTTGTTAAAGAATTAAAAAAATGTGTTAAAGAAGCAGAAACTGTTTATCTTGCAACCGACCCTGATAGAGAAGGGGAAGCTATTTCATGGCATCTCGCAAATGTTTTGGATTTAGATGTTGATACAACAAACCGTATTGTATTCAATGAAGTTACCAAGGATGCTATTTTAAATGCCTTAGATCATCCAAGAACAATAGATAAAAATTTAGTGAAATCACAGGAAACAAGAAGGGTATTAGATCGTATTATTGGATTTAAGCTTTCTAAGCTTCTTCAAAATAAAATTAAATCAAAATCTGCAGGAAGAGTTCAATCAGTAGCCTTAAGATTAATTGTAGAAAAAGAAAAAGAGATAGAGGCTTTTAAACCTGAAGAATATTGGAAAGTCAAAGCCAAGTTTTTAAAAGATGATATTTCTTTTGAAGCACAGCTTTCTAAGTATCAAAATAAGAAGATTGAATTAAAGAATGAAGAAGAAACAAATAAGGTTTATGAATCTTTAAATAAAGAATTTATTGTTAGTGAAATTAAAAAGAGTTTAAAGAAAAGACAATCAAAGCCACCTTTTATTACTTCTACATTACAACAAGAAGCTTCTTCTAAATTGAATTTTAAAGCAAAAAGAACCATGAGTATTGCTCAAAAGTTATATGAAGGTATTGATATAGGAGAAGAAACAGTTGGTTTGATTACTTATATGAGAACTGATTCTATTCGTTTATCTAATGCTTTTATTAACGAAACTAAGGACTATATAGAACAAAAATATGGAAAGAATTATGTAGGAAGTGTTAAAGTTTCTAAAAAACAAGAAAATATTCAGGATGCTCATGAAGCAATTCGCCCTACAAGTGCATTAAGAACTCCTGAAAGTATAAAAGAGTATTTAAGTGCTGATGAGTATAAATTATATTCAATGATTTATGCAAGAGCTATGGCTTCATTAATGGCACCAGCTTCTTTTGATGCGACTTCATTATTATTATTAAATAATGATTATTTATTTAAAGCAAGTGGATCAGTATTGAAGTTTGATGGGTATTTAAGAGTTTATGCAAGTTATGAAAAACAAAATGATGAGTTATTACCAGAATTAAAACAAGATGAAATGCTTGTTAGCCAAGATATTCAAAAGACTCAACACTTTACAAAACCACCAGCAAGATACACTGAAGCTAAACTGATTAGAGAATTAGAAGAATTAGGTATTGGTAGACCAAGTACTTATGCAAGTATTATTGATACTATTGTATCTAGAGCTTATGTGGAAATTGTAGATAAAGCGTTTAAACCTACAGAGTCAGGGATTCTTACAAATGAAAAATTAGTAGAATTCTTTGATAGTATTATTAATGTAGAATATACTGCTCAAATGGAAAAAGAATTAGATGAGATTGCAGAAGGTGTAGATGATTATGAAACAGCACTAACTGCTTTTATGGAAAAGTTTGAACCTTTATTAAATAATGCTTATGAATCTATGGAAAAGATTCAACCAAAGAAAACAGGGGAACAATGTCCTGAATGTGGTCATGATTTAGTGATTAGAAAAGGGCGTTATGGTGAATTTGTTGCTTGTTCAAATTATCCAGAATGTAAATATATTCAAAAGAAACCAGTAGGAATTGAATATACTGGTGAGGATTGTCCAAAGTGTGGTAAACCTATGGTCTTTAAAAAAGGACGTTATGGTAAGTTTGAAGCTTGTTCTGGTTATCCAGAATGTAAATATATCAAGAATCAAAAGAAAAATGATGAACCAGAAACAACTGATGAGGTTTGTCCAAAATGTGGAAGTCCTGTTGTTATTAAGAAAGGACGATTTGGTACATTTAAAGCTTGTTCTGCTTATCCAAAGTGTAAAACAATTATTAAATAGAAATCTCTTAATGGGATTTCTTTTATTAAATATGGATATGATGTAGACTTTTAGCTTTAATAAAAAAATGATATAATAAAGAAAATGAAAAAAATGGAGGTATAAAATGAAAGTATCAGTTATTGGTGCAGGGTTAGCAGGTGTAGAAGCGTGTTATCAATTAGTAAAAAGAAATATAGAGGTAGATTTATATGAGATGAGACCCCATAAGTCAACTGGTGCTCATAAAACCCCTTATTTTGCAGAACTTGTTTGTTCTAATTCATTAAGAGCTGATGGATTAAATAATGCAGTAGGTGTCTTAAAAGAGGAAATGACAATGCTTGATAGTCTTGTTATAAAAACAGCTAGAAAACACGCTGTTCCTTCTGGAGGATCGCTTGCAGTTGATAGAGAAGGTTTTTCTAAGGAAATAACAGAGTTTATTAGCAATCATCCTTTAATCCATGTAATTAATGAAGAAGTTAAAGAAATTAAAGAGACCCCAACAATTATTGCTTCTGGTCCTCTTACGAGTCCAGATTTATCTTACAAGATAAGAGAATTATTAGGGAGTGATTATTTTTATTTCTATGATGCGGCAGCTCCAATTGTGACTAAAGATAGTATTGATTTTAATAAGGCTTATTTTAAATCTCGTTATGATAAAGGTGATGGAGAATATATTAATTGTCCAATGAATGAAGAAGAGTTTAATCTTTTTTATGATGCTTTGATAACAAGTGAGGTTGTGAAACCTAAAGATTTTGAAGAAAAGTTTTTTGAAGGTTGTATGCCTTTTGAAGAAATAGCTAGAAGAGGAAAACAAACTTTATTGTTTGGACCTATGAAACCAGTTGGTTTAGATAAAGATGGTCAAAGATTTCATGCTGTTGTACAATTAAGACAAGATGATGCAATTGGAAGTTTATATAATATTGTTGGATTTCAAACACATTTGAAATGGGGAGAACAAGATAAGATTATTCATATGATTCCAGGATTAGAGAATGCGAAAATTGTGAGATATGGAGTTATGCATAGAAATTGTTTTATTTGTTCGCCTAAATATTTACTTCCTACATATCAATTTAAAGATCGTAAGGATTTGTTTTTTGCGGGGCAAATGACTGGTGTAGAAGGATATGTTGAATCAGCTCAAAGTGGTATGGTAGCTGGTTTAAATATGGCAAGAGTGTTATTGGGTGAAGAACCTGTTGTTTTTCCTAGAACAACTGTTATGGGAGCTTTGGCTCATTATATTACTCATGGTAGTGAAGATGATTTTCAACCTATGAAAGCTAATTTTGGAATATTACCAGATTTAGAGGTAAGGGTGAAAAAGAAGGAAAGAAAAGGAGCTTATGCTTCAAGAGCAATTTTAGATATGAGGGAATTTATCGATGGAATTCAATGATTATGTAGATGAATATATGAAATATTTAAAGTTTCAAAAGGGATATTCTTCATTGACTATAGAGTCATATTATAGAGAAATTAGTGAGTTTATTGATTATCTAAAAGAAGAGTCAATTGATTCTTTAATTAAAGTTGAATATTATATGTTAAGAGGATATTTGATGAAACTTCATCAAAAGAAACTGGCTGCTTCTTCTATTAATCATAAATTAAGTAGTTTAAGAAATTTTTATAAATATTTAGTGAAAAAGAAATATGTTAAGAATAATCCTTTTGCATTAATTGAATCAGTAAAGACACCTAAAAGAAATCCTGATTTTCTTTATTTAGAAGAAATGGAAGGGTTATTAGATAGTATAGATACTTCTAATGATTTAGGAGTAAGAAATAAGGCTTTATTAGAGTTTATGTATGCGACTGGAGTGAGATGTTCAGAGGTTGTAAATTTAACTTTAAGCCAGATTGATTTTTCCTCTCAAATTGTATTGATTCATGGAAAAGGAGATAAAGATAGATATATTCCTTTTCATGATTATGCAAAAGAGTGGTTAGAAAAGTATATTACTGAGGTAAGAAGTGAATTAACTGTTCATAAAGATCATCAATATGTTTTTGTGAATAATAGAGGAAATCAAATGACTAATAGAGGAGTAGAAGATATTTTAAATCGTTTAGCATATCAATACAATGCAACATTAAAAATACATCCTCATACGATTCGTCATTCATTTGCGACCCATTTATTAGATGGTGGTGTTGATTTAAGAACAGTTCAACAATTATTAGGACATTCTTCTCTTTCAACAACACAAGTTTATACTCATATAACCAAAGAAAAATTAAAGGCTGTTTATCATAAAGCTCATCCTCGTGAAATTCATGATGAAAATGAAATAAAAACATTGACGAATTAAAAGATAAATGCTAAAATGCTTATGTTGTAGACCTCTAGCTACAACCGCGCATAAGAGGTATTAAATGCTTTGCTGCCTTGGTTGGCGAGTCTGAGATTTAAAAAAGGAGGTACGATTATGTACGCAATTATTGAAACTGGTGGAAAACAATTAAAGGTTGAAGAAGGAGATACTATCTTTGTAGAAAAGTTAGATGTTGAAGTTGGAACTGATTATACTTTTGATAAAGTATTATTTGTAGGTGATAAAACTTCTAAAATTGGTGCTCCTTATGTAGATGGTGCTACTGTAAGTGCTAAAGTTGAAAAACAAGGTAAAGAAAAGAAAGTTACTATCTTTAAATACAACCCTAAGAAACATTATCATAAAAAACAAGGTCATAGACAACCTTACACTAAGTTAGTGATTGAAAGTATCAATGCCTAATGATAAATGTTTATATTCAACAAAATAATGAACAGATTATAGCAATCAAAGTTTCTGGTCATGCTGATAGTGCTGAATATGGCAAGGATTTAGTTTGTGCAGGGGTGACAACTGTTTGTGTTGGTATTGCGAATGCACTTGCTGAAAATGGATTTTTGAAAAATAAGCTAGGAACGATTGGTTTGAATAAAGGAATTTGTAATATTCAAGTCAAACAATATAATGAAAAGATACAAATAGTGCTAGAGATATTTGTAACGATTCTAAGAACTGTTGAGGAATCTCAACCTCAATATATAAAAATCAAGAGGATGGAGGTATAAACCATGGAATTTAAATTATTAGATTTACAATTATTCGCTTCTAAAAAAGGAGTAGGTTCAACTAAGAATGGTCGTGATTCTGAATCTAAGAGATTAGGAGCTAAATTATCTGATGGGCAATTTTGTACAGCAGGTTCAATCATTTACAGACAAAGAGGAACTAAGATTCATCCAGGTGTAAATGTTGGTAAAGGTGGAGATGACACATTATTTGCGAAAGTAGATGGTGTTGTTAAATTTGAAAGATTAGGAAAAAAGAAAAAGAAAGTTTCTGTTTATCCAGCTGCTTAGTATTTTAATCCCTTTTTATAAAGGGATTTTTTTAAATGATTTATTAATACTATAACTTGTGCTAGAAAGGAAAAGTTTAATGAAATTTGTAGATAAAGTAAAATTTTATGTTGAAGCTGGTAAAGGTGGAGACGGAGTTGTTGCTTTTAGAAGAGAGGCTTATGTTCCTAAAGGTGGACCTTCAGGTGGCGATGGAGGTAAGGGAGGAAGTGTTATTTTTGAAGCTACGACTTCTTTGTCAACTTTATTAGATTTTCGTTATCATAAAGAATATAAAGCTAAAAATGGTATGAATGGTATGGCTAAGAAAATGCATGGTAGTGATGGAGCTAATATTATTTTAAAAGTACCTGTAGGAACTGTTATTTATGATGAGGATACTGGGGTGAAGATGGCTGATTTAACTCGTGATAAGCAAACTGTTGTGATTGCGAAAGGTGGAAGAGGTGGAAGAGGTAATACTCGTTTTGCTTCTAGTCGTAATCCTGCTCCTACAATATGTGAAAGAGGAGAACCAGGGGAAAAGTTTAATTTGGTATGTGAATTAAAACTTTTAGCTGATGTTGGTTTGGTTGGTTTCCCTTCTGTTGGAAAGTCAACGTTTTTGTCTGTAGTGACTCGCGCAAGACCACAGATTGCTGATTATCATTTTACAACAATTGTTCCTAATTTGGGAGTTGTTCAGGCAAAGGATGGAAGATCTTTTGTTATGGCAGATTTACCAGGGTTAATTGAAGGAGCAAGTCAAGGAAAAGGTTTAGGTCATCAATTTTTAAGGCATATTGAAAGATGTCGTGTTATTATTCATGTGATTGATATGGCTGGTAGTGAAGGTAGAGATCCTTATGAGGATTTTGTTTTGATTAATAAGGAATTAGAGGAATATAAATATCGTCTGTTAGAAAGACCACAAATTGTTGTTGCAAATAAGATGGATGAAGATGGAGCAGAAGAGAATTTAAAACGTTTTAAAGAAAAAGTTGGAGATTCTATTCCAGTATTTCCTGTTATTGCTTTGCTTAAAGAGGGTGTTGATTTACCTATTTATGCAGCGGCAGACTTATTAGAAAAGACTCCTTATTTTGAAGATGAGGATGAAGAGATTGAACAAAGTGTGTTATATACATATCAAGGTGATGATGAAATAGGATTTGAAATTCATAATGAAGGTAATGGTTATTGGAATGTTACTGGTGAGAGAGTTGAGAAGATTGTTTCTATGGCATCTTTATATAATGATGATGGTATTAAACGTTTTGCGATTAAAATGCGTAATATTGGATTAGAAGAGGCTTTAAGAGCATCTGGTGTTCAAAGTGGAGATACTGTACGTATTTTAGATTATGAATTTGAATTTTTTGAATAGGACTTTTTGTCCTATTTTCTTTTTATATAAAATATGATAGAATGTTACTAATTGAAAAGAGGTTTTTTTATGTATAGTTATATTAAAGGTATTATTATAGAATTATCTAAGGATCATATTGTTATTGAGAATAATGGTATTGGTTATTTTGTTTATGTTTCTAATCCATATCGTTTTCAAAAAGGGAAAGAGATGATTGTTTATATTTATCAACAAGTTAAAGAAGATGATATTATTTTATTTGGATTTGAAAAAAAAGAAGAAAAGGATTTATTCTTAAAGTTAATTTTAGTAAAAGGAATAGGTTGTAAAACAGCTATTGGTATTTTAGCAACGGGTGATGTACAAGCTATTATTAGTGCTATAGAATCTAAGAATATTACTTATTTAAAGAAAATTCCAGGTATTGGTCCTAAGGCTGCACAACAAATTGTATTAGATTTACAAGGTAAATTTAAAGGTAGTGTAAATGATATTGTGTTATCTACACCTGAATATGATGAGGCTATAGAGGTATTAATTGCTTTAGGTTATAAACAAAGTGAAGTTGATAAAGCGATGTCTAAATTAGCTAATGAAAAACTAGATACTAATGGGTATGTGAAAAAGGCATTGAGTTTAATTGTGAAATTATAAGGAGGATATTATGGATAGAGATATCTTAGATACAAACGAACATTATGAAGATGAAGAAAGTAGTTTACGTCCTCTTACATTTGATGAATATGTTGGTCAAAGAGATTTAAAAAATAATTTAAAAGTCTTTGTAGGTGCTGCGAAGATGAGAGATGAAACATTGGATCATGTTTTATTATATGGACCTCCAGGTTTAGGAAAAACAACAATGTCAATGATCATCGCAAATGAAATGGGAACACATATTAAGATTACAACTGGACCAAGTATTGAAAAGACGGGAGATCTTGTTGCCATATTAACTGCTTTAGAACCAGGTGATGTTTTATTTATAGATGAAATTCATAGATTGAATAAAGTTGTAGAAGAAATGCTTTATCCTGCTATGGAAGATTATGCAATAGATGTCGTTATTGGAAAAGAAGCATCAACACGTTCAGTACGTATTGATTTACCGCCTTTCACTCTTGTAGGAGCAACGACAAGAGCAGGGGATTTATCAGCTCCTTTAAGAGATCGTTTTGGTATTATTTCAAAGTTAGAATATTATAATGAAGAAGATCTAAGTGCTATTATTGATCGTACAAGTAAAGTCTATCATATGGAAATGGATGATAGTGCTAAAAAAGAACTTGCGAAAAGATCAAGAGGTACACCACGTATTGCGAATAGACTTTTTAGACGTGTAAGAGATTTCTCTCAATATAATGGAGATGAAGTGATTACAAAAGAGCGTACAGTAGAAGCATTAACACGTTTAAAAGTAGATGAATTAGGATTAGATGAAGTTGATCAAAAATATCTTTTAGGTATTATTCATCGATATCAAGGAGGACCAGTTGGAGTGGAAGCTTTGGCTGCTAGTATTGGTGAAGAACCTACAACATTAGAAGATGTTTATGAGCCTTATTTGTTACAAAAAGGATTAATTAAAAGAACACAAAGAGGAAGAATTGTAACTCAAAAGGCATATGAGCATTTACATATTATAAGAGAAGAATCTTAGGATTCTTTTTTTTATGGAGGTAAAAATGAAGAAATTAAAAATAGTTGGATTATTAGTTATTATGTTTGTTTCAGTTTTATATGATTTTAAGACACCTACTTTAAAACCAAAAGAGAAAAAGAGTTATAGTGTTGTCACTTTAGAAGGGGCTTTTTTAAAAACAGGAGAATATAAGTATGAAGGAGTACTTACTATTGAACAGTTGATTCAAAAAGTAGGTGTTCAAAAGAATGCGAATTTAAAATGTTTAGATTTAAAAAGGAAAGTTAAAGATGAATCATCTATTTATCTTCCTATAAAGAATAAAGATGCTATTTCTTTAAATCGTGCGAGTCAAAAAGAATTAATGACATTAAAAGGTATAGGAGAAAAAACATCACTTAAAATTATTGAATATAGAAAAAAGCAAAGATTTAGTTGTTTAGAAGATATTAAGAATGTAAAAGGAATAGGAGAAAAGACATTTATAAGATTGAGAGATTTAATATGTCTATAAGATATCATTTGATATATTATGCAATAGCTTTATTTCTATTAGTTTTATCAATGTTAAATTATATCTTTATTTTCCTTTTTTTATTTTATTTATATTTCTTTATATCTAAAACATCTTTTATTTCTGCTTTTTTGTTTATTGTTTCTGTGTTATTAATATTAATTTTTAAACCTCAGTATGATTTATCATTTCATTCTATTATAGAAGGAAAAGTTATTGAAGCAAAGGATAATTATTGTATTGTGAGTTGTGATCATCAAAATGTAAAAGTTTATCATCAAGAATCATTTGAATATGGAGATGAAGTTCAATTCAAAATCAAACAACTGACAATACAAAAACAAAAGAATGATTATGGATATGATGAAGAAATTTATTTTTTATCTCATGATATCCAAATTAAAGCTTCACTCGTTAAAGTTTTAAAATTAGAACATAAAGATAATTTTGTGAGTTTTATTGAAAAGAGATTGAGTCATAATGAAAAAACAAGAAGTTATCAAAGATTATTTTTATTAGGAGTTAAAGATAAATATATTGAAGATGATTATCATCAATTATTAAATTTATCTATTATTCATTTGTTTGCTTTATCTGGTATGCATCTCTCTTATTTAAAGAAATTATTAAGACAATTATTGTCTTTTTTTATTCAAAAGAATTATTGTGATTGGATCGTATATATTTTTTTGTTTTATTATATTACTCATATTCCTTATTCTATTTCTCTTTTTAGAGCATTCTATATGCTTGTTTTATATGAGTTGTTTAAAGAATATCTTAATATGTTAGATATCTATTCTATAGTATTTATATTCTTTTTATTAAAGAATCCCTATTATTTATATAATTATTCATTTCTATTTTCTTTTGGAATTTATTTCTTTGTTTTATTATGTAAAGATATAAAATATTCAGAGTTTTATGTTTATTTGTTTTCAATACCTTTTCTTATTTATACTCAAAACAAAATTAATATTTTTTCCTTATTATTTTCAATGTGTTTGACTTTATTTGTAGAATTATTTTATGAAGTGATTATATTATCTACTTTTCTTCCTTTTATTGAACTACCTTTATCTATAATGGTATCGTTATTAAATAAAATGATTCAATTCACCTCGTTATTTGATAGTTATATTATTTTTAGAAATCCAACTTTATCATTTATCATTATCTTTTATTATATTGCTGCTAAAATCATCATGAAACGTCAATTACAATTAAAATGTTTAAAAGAACATAGTCTTATTATTGCTTTGATGATAGCTTTTTTAATTTATGGAAAATATCCATTGTATGCAACAGTAACAATGATTGATGTAGGACAAGGGGATTGTTGTTTGATTCGTTTGCCGTTTTTTCAAGGTAGTGTATTGATTGATACAGGAGGAGATAGAAACTATGATATAGCAACTACAACTTTGATTCCATACTTTCATTCTATTGGTCTTGATTCATTGGATTATGTGTATATCTCTCATAATGATTATGATCATTGTGGTGCCCTTGAATCCTTAGAAAAGAATTTTAATGTGAAACATGTTATTAAACAATATGAAGAAAAAAGACAAATTGGTGATTTAACAATAGAAATGCTTAATACTCATAAAACATATTCTTCTTCTAATGATCAATCATTATTAATGAAATTAAAATTATATGGATATCATTTTTTATTTATGGGTGATGCTTCTATAGAGGTTGAAAAAGATTTACTTGAACAATATCAACATATAGATATTCATTTTTTAAAAGTTTCTCATCATGGAAGTCAAACAAGTAGTGGAGTTGAATTATTTGAATTAATTCAACCTCAAATTGCGATGATTTCAGTAAAAAAGAATAATTTATATAAACATCCTAGTGATAAAGTTATTAAACGTTTAAAAAGAAAAGGAATCATGATTTTAAGGACAGATGAAATAGGAATGTTTCATTTATGTTTTTATAAGAAATTATATTACATTTTTGAGTGATTTCATGTATAATGTTTTATGGTGATGATTGATGAATTTTGTTCTTTATGGTGATGATAAGTTTTTGCTTGATAAGAAGTTAAAAGCGATTCAAAAGAAATATAACATTAGTGATGAAAACATGAATATAGTGACTTATTGGTGCAATGAAACTTCTATGAAAGAAATCATTGATGATGCTTTGACACCACCTTTTTTTAGTGATTATAAGATGGTCTTAGTAAAGAATCCTTTTTTTTTAACAACCCAAAAACAAAAAGGAATAACTGAAAATGATATTAAGATGTTTTTAGATTATATTTCTTGTGATAATCCGCTGACACTTTTTGTGATTTATCGTGATGTTAAAGATTTTGATGAACGAAAAAAAGTGGTTAAAACTTTAAGAAAAAATTGTCAATTTTATCAATGTGAGAAATTAACAGATCAACAATTATATAAAGCAGTTAGAGAATCGATTAAAGCAAGAAATTGTCAAATTGATGATGATGCTTTAGAGTTGTTTTTATCTAGAATGCCTAATGATTTATTGATGATATCAAAAGAAGTAGAAAAATTAAGTTTATATACTTCACATATTGATAAGAGGGCTGTTGATTTATTAGTAACAAAAAAGATAGAAGAAAATATTTTTGAGCTAACAAGCGCCTATTTAAATAAGGATTTAGAGAAATGTTTTCAGATTTATAATGATTTAATCATAAAGAATGAGGAACCAATTAAATTGGTTGTTATGATTGCAAATTCTTTGCGTTTATTATATCAGGTGAAGTTTTTAGATAGAAAAGGTTATAATGATAAAGAGATAGCGAGTATGCTTTCTATTAATCCTTACCGTTTAAGATATATTCGTCAAGATAGTGGTAATTTTGATTTAAATGAATTATTAGAAAAGATTGATGAGTTATCTCAATTGGATATAGCTATCAAAACAGGAAAAGTTGATCGCTATAAAGGATTAGAATTATTTATTTTAAAAATGAAAGGTGATAATCATGGAATCGTTGAAAGAACTATATAAAATTGGAGTTGGACCTTCCTCATCTCATACAATGGGACCACAAAGAGCTGTTCAAAAGATATTAAAGATGTATCCTGAAGCTAATCGTTTTCATGTTGAATTGCATGGCTCTTTAGCTTTGACTGGAAAAGGGCATTTAACAGATTGGATTATTGAAAAAACATTTGATCCATTACCTGTTAAGATTTCTTTTAAAGCTGATGCTTTAAAAGAACATCCTAATGGAATGATTTTTCATATATTTAAAGATGATGAAGAAATCGCTTGTGAAACGATTTATTCTATTGGTGGGGGAAGTATTCGTTTTGAAGGAGAGAATATTGAACACCAATCAGTATATCCTCATCATACAATGAAAGAAATATTAGAGTATGTTGATCAAAAAGGGATTTCTTTATATGATTATGTATTGGAATTTGAAGATGAAGATATAGAAGGTTATTTATATAAGATTGTAAATGCAATGTTTAAAAGTGTTCAAAATGGTTTAAAAAAAGAAGGAACTATACAAGGGAAACTGCAATTAAAAAGAGTAGCTAAATCTATGTATCAACAAGCAATGAATACAAGAGGAGAAGCTGATCGTGAACGTTTATTTATTATGAGTTATTCTTATGCTGTAGCTGAAGAAAACGCAGATGGAGGAATGGTTGTGACAGCTCCAACATGTGGAGCAAGTGGTGTTGTTCCAGCTCTTTTGTATTATTGTCATGAACAAAAGAGAATACATAAACGTGATTTGATTAAATCTTTAGCTGTAGGCGGATTGTTTGGAAATATCATTAAACATAACGCAACTATATCTGGTGCAGATGGAGGGTGTCAGGCAGAGATTGGTTCAGCGTGTGCAATGGGAGCTGCTATGATGGCATGGAATAATGAACTTAATAATTCACTTATTGAATATGCAGCTGAAATGGGATTAGAACATAATTTAGGATTAACTTGTGATCCTGTTGGAGGTTATGTACAAATTCCTTGTATTGAACGTAATAATTTTGCGGCTTTACGTTCATTTGCAGCAGCTTTACTTGCGAAGCAACTAGGATATGTAAGACAAAATAAAGTATCATTTGATACAATTGTCAAGGTGATGAGAGATACTGGAAAAGATTTATCATCCGAATATAAAGAAACTTCCCTTGGAGGTTTAGCAAAGGAATTTGGACTATGAGAGCATTATATGTTCATATTCCTTTTTGTGACCATATTTGTTCATATTGTGATTTTTGTAAAGTGTTTTATCAACATGACTGGGCAGAGCGTTATTTAGATGCATTATCTTTTGAAATAGAAGATAAAAAAATATATGGAGATTATGATACGATATATATAGGAGGAGGAACTCCTAGCAGTTTATCATTTCATCAATTAGAAAAGTTATTGAAATTATTAGAACCATTTAGTCATAATGTCAAAGAATATAGTATTGAAGTCAATCCTGAATCCATGGATGAAGAAAAGATAAAATTATTTATAAAATATCATATTAATAGAATCAGTATTGGAGTTCAAACATTTCATGATGATTTACTTTCTCGTATTGAAAGATATCATACTAGTCAAAAGGCTATTGAAATCATTCAACTTGTCAAACAGTATGGAATAAAAGACATAAATATTGATTTGATTTATGGATTACCCAATCAACAACTTCATCATGTTTTTGAAGATATAGATATCATTGATAAGCTTGATATTTCTCATGTATCGATTTATTCATTAATTTTAGAAGATCATACACTTTTAAAGAATCAAAACTATCAACTATTAAATGATGAAGAAGATGCTTATTGGTATGATGAAATTAATAGATATTTAAAAGAAAAAGATTTTATTCATTATGAAGTGAGTAATTATTATAAGATAAAACCATCTTATCATAATCTTGTTTATTGGCATGATGAAGATTATGAAGGAATTGGACTAGGTGCACATTCTTTAAAAAATCATTATCGTTATGAAAATACAAGAAGTTTAACTCAATATTTCAATCATCATTATTTATACCAAAGTGAAAAATTAAATAATGAAGATGAATTGTTTGAAAAAATTATGATGGGTTTAAGATTAATAGAAGGTATTGATATAGAAGGAATGAATCAGTGTTTTAATATTGATTTTATAAGAAAATATCAAAATGTAATAGATAAATATTTTCATTTAAATATGTTAGTTATTAAAGGAAATTATTTAAAAACAACAGCGTTAGGAATAAAATATTTAAATAATATTTTAGTTGATTTTTTATCAATAGAAGATTAAATAAAAAGGTCTTTTTAGACCTTTTTATCAGATTGTTGACAAATTAAATGAAAATATCAAATTCAAGTAAAAAGGATTGATG
>CAJTTM010000039.1 GCA_910579135.1 uncultured Erysipelotrichales bacterium
AAGAAGCTGAATGAAATCAACTTCTTAAAAAAGTTATTTCGTTACAGCCTCTTTTCTGTATATTTTGTATTAAAAATATCATCAGAATCAAAGTCTTCTTTGATTTCTTTTAATTCTGGCAATTCATCTAAAGTTGTAAGAGAAAAAGCATCCATAAATTCATCGGTGACTTCATATAAGATAGGTTTTCCTGGTGTATCTTCTCTTCCTGCTTCCTTAATTAAAGCTTTCGCAACTAATTTTCTAATCATTGCATCACAACCTACACCTCTAATTTCTTCTACTTTCAAACGAGTAACTGGTTGATTATAAGCGATGATTGCAAGTGTTTCTAAAGCTGCATTAGATAATGTCGCTTCATTTTGTTCAATCATCTTTATATAGTAATCATGATGTTTTGATAAAGTAATAAGTTTATAAATTCCACCATAATTGACTAAATCAATTCCTTTAACTTCCTTGTTTTCATAGACTTCAAATAATTCATCCATTAAAAGTGTCGCTTCTTTTTTAGTGATTTCTAAAACTTGAGTTAATTGTTTAATAGAAAGGCCTTCATCCCCAGATAAAAAAAGCATTCCTTCTATTATTGATAATAATTCATTTTTATCCATTAAGACCTTCCTTTCAAATATATTTTATCAAAATTTGTTGATTGTTCAATATCTATTTCTTTATCTTTCACTAAAGTTAAAACAGCTAAAAAGGTAACAATAAAATAATTACGATTAGGTTTGTCAAACAATTCTTCAAAATCAATTCTTTGATTCTTATGAAGTGTAAAAAAGCGTTTGATTTCTTCACTTCTTTCTTCAATAGAAATTTCAACTCTAGCAATTTTAGACTCTAGAGGCATTGTTAATGCTTTTCTTTGATACATCTTTTGCATTGCCCTTAATAAATCATATACTTCTAATCCTTCAGGAATCGCATTTGTTGTATCAACAACATAATCATCCATCATTGATGGTGCTTTTGTATGTAATTCTTTTCTTTTTTCATAATATTCTTTAAATTCATCAAGAACATCTTTATATTTTTTATATTCAATTAATCTTTGAATTAATTGTTTTCTTGGATCTTCTTCATATTCATCATCAATAGTAACCTCTTCTCTAGGAAGAAGTATTTTACTTTTCATTTCCACAAGAGTAGCAGCCATAACTAAGTATTCAGACATAGCTTCTAATTGATTTCCATTCATTTTTTCTATATACATTAAATATTGATCTGTTAATTCTGAGAGATCTAGTGTTTCTAGATCCATTTCTTTTTCTTTAATTAAATGTAAAAGCAAATCCAAAGGTCCTTGAAAATTTTCCAAAGTGACTTCATAACTCATTTTAATCACCTCACATTGCATGATTATAGCATAAAATCATTGAAAATTCTTCAATTATTTCTTTTATATTGCATATATTTTTAATATTAAAGTTGATTATCATATATTTGCGTTGTTTTCATTGTAAAACAAAAAGATTGATTTCTTATCAATCCTTTCTATAATCTTTTTGATTTTGGTTTTCTTATAATAAAATTTAATAAATCTTTAAATGAGAATGGAACGAGTGGATATAAATAAGGAACACCCAGTGGTTTTAATCTTACTAAATATATAAATAAACAAATATTAAAAAGAATAAAACCATAAATATTAAAGAATGCAATTGATAAAATCATCATGATCTTTATATATTTATTTGTTAGTGATAATTCATAATTGGGAGTTGCGAATCCACCAACTGCCCCAATTGAAGAAACAAGCAATATTTCTTCAGAAAACAATCCTAAATCAATCGCAAATTGACCAAGCAAGATAGCTGCTATCATCCCCATTGCATTAGAAATAGCTTCGGGTGTATGGATAGTTGCTATTCTTAAAAGTTCTATAGATAATTCAACAATAATAACTTGAACAAAAAATTCAATATTCCATTTATTAAAAGATGTATATAACATAAAAATAGGCATTAAATAAATAGATAAAAAGACAGCTGTTAAACGAATAAGTCTTATAAATGTTCCAATAAGTGGTGTTTGTCTATGTTCTTCTACATGTTCTAATATTTCAAACATAGTTGTAGGAAGCATCATAACAGATGAAGAGGTATCACAAATAATTGCAATATGTCCATGATCTATATGAGTTGCTACAATATCAGGTCTTTCACTATATCTAACAAGCGGAAAAGGATTATAACCTTGTTGTAATATTAATTCTTCTAATGCTCTATCACTCATAATTAATTCTTGAGCTTTCACTTTTTTGATTCTTTGCATCAATTGTTCTAATATCTTTTGATCAACTTTACTTTCAATATAGACAACTGCAATATCAATTGGATTTTTTGTTCCAATTGTTTGTAAAGAAAAAACAATATCACTTCTTTTCATCCTTCTTCTGATTAAACCAGTATTATTTAAAATAGATTCATTAAATCCATCTTTTGCTCCTCTAACACTTTTCTCAGTTTCTGGTTCTTCAATAGAACGATTAGGATAGTTTTTTGTATCAATTAAATAAGTTGTTTCGCCATCTACAACAACACAATTTCCTCCAGCTAAACTATATTGAATCTTTTGAACTTCATTTGTACTAACAATATCTACATCTCCCATATTTAAACAATTTTCTAAGTTCTTTCCATATTTTGCTTCAATTCCTTCTACTAATCTAGAAATAAGAGCATCACTACATAAACTTGCGAAAAAATAAATATGTATTAATCTTCCTTGATAATTCAGTATACGATGTTTTAAATCATAGGAATTATTCATGATCTTGGTTTAAATACTATCGCAACTATAAATGAGAAAACAATAGCTGCACTTATACCTGCTGCAGTTAAATCAAAAATCCCCATCGCAATACCAAAGACTCCATATTTTTCACAGGCAGCCATAGCTCCATGCATTAAAGAATGACCAAAACTAGTAATTGGAATTAAAGCACCTGCATGGAAAGTTGTTACAAGTTTATCATAAATATGGAATAAATCTAAGAAAGAACCAATCACAACAAATAATGTACAAATATGTCCTGGTGTCAGTTTTGTTTTTTCATAGATAAACTGTGCTAATAAACATACAAAGCCACTAAAAAGAAATGCTAGTATATAATTCATTTGTCTACCTCCAATGATATAGCATGAGCGATACAAGGAATTGTATCTTTTTGGAATGTCATCATAGGTGAAAGAAGTGCTCCAGTAGATACAACAAGTATTCTTTTCATCTTTCTATTGATTAATTGATTATATAAATATCCCATTGTAACCATGGCACTACAAGCACATCCACTTCCTCCTTGAAATACTTCTTGATTATTTATATCATATAAAATACGTCCACAATCATCATAATTTTTAGGATATATTCTTTTTTCCTCAAACATCTTCAATAATAAATTATGTCCATAATCTGATAAATCACCAGTAACAACCAAGTCATAATCATCAAAACCTCTATTTAAATCTTTAAAATGAGTCATGATTGTATCATAGGCAGCAGGAGCCATAGCTCTTCCCATATCATTTGGATCATTTTGTTTATAATCAATAACTCTTCCTAACGTTATAGATTCTATTCTAACATCTCTTTTTTGATTGGTTAATAAGGTTGCAACTGCACCTGTTGCAGTAAATGTGGTTGTATCTTTTTTCTGTATTCCATATTCTACAGGAAAACGATATTGTCTTTCAGCAGTCGCATTATGACTCGAAACAAGGCTCATGATGTTATTTTGGTATTGAGCATCTATTAGTAGTGATGATAATGCTAATGATAATGCAAAACCAGAACATGCTCCATAAACTGCAAATGATG
This sequence comes from uncultured Erysipelotrichales bacterium, assembly GCA_910579135.1. Lineage (GTDB taxonomy): Bacteria > Bacillota_I > Bacilli_A > Erysipelotrichales > Coprobacillaceae > MGBC113645. Next base: position 3,826 of record CAJTTM010000039.1, read on the forward strand.
GTCTAGGAATATTTCTTGTTAAATAATGAAAGGTTACATTTTGATTTAATAAATCACTACCAATATATAAATCAATATCTGTATCCCTTTTATTAGCTTTATGAAGGCAAATCTCTAAAGCATCTTCCATCATCTTTCGTTCGCCTTTTTCATAACTATCTTCACCACAATAGTGATCCTCATATATTTTATCAAAATATTGTTTTAATGGTCCTTCTCCCTCAAGAACCCCAGCGCTAATCCCAAAAGAATCTATATAAACATTCTCTATTAAACATGAATTACCAAAAAAGCGTGATGACATAACGGATCACTCCTAACAACGATGAAGATACTATACCATAAGTAATAACAGTTCCTCCTAATTTAAACATATTACTTCCTATACCAAATATCAATCCTTCACTTTTTGAATCCAAAGCACTAGATGACATACTATTGGCAAATCCAGTGATAGGTATAAATGTTCCTGCTCCAGCATTTTTCGCAATATTGTCATATATTCCTAGTCCTGTAAGTAAACAAGCAACAAATACGAGTGTAATAATCATCATAGGTGTTGCTTCTTTTTCACTACAATGATATATATTCATAAAAAGCTCTAACACCCCTTGTGCTATTGCACCAATAATACCCCCATATAAAAAGGCATTAAAACAGTTTTTCATTGTATGACCTTGAGGTTTTAACTCTTCAGCCATCTTATCATATTCGTTTTTATTCATATTTTCACCTCATTATAAAGCATTAACAATTATTAAAAAAATAAACAAAAAAAGAGATTTCAATTATGAAATCCCTCTTATTTTATATTAATTTGTTTTTATAATAACTCTTTTCATTAATTTAATAATACTATATCCTATAAAAACTTCTAATGGTAATACTGCACATTCTTTTACAACTCGAATACATAATGAAACAACATATGGAATACTATACATAATATCTAACCATAGTGGTGTTAAACATAATGTACATATCACTTCTACTAAAGTCACACATAATATCCAAGTTGAAAACTCTTTTGCTTCTTCATCATTAATTTTCTTTTTTAATACTTCAATAAGAATAACAAAAGCAATCAGTATTAGACAACAAATAGAAATCAAAATTATTTTGTTAGAATTTGTTAACGTATAAATTGTATCATTGATCTTAATATTTTCTAGAAACATGATATAAGAAATAGCTCCTATTAATAAAACACCCATGAATCCTTCTACAAAATATCTCAATTTATTCTCACTTAATGTTTTCACATTCTCTTTAATAAGAGATGGTATAACTGCCACAAGAATAGTTACCAGTGTAAATCCAAAAAATGGAAAACCAGTGGGAACCAATATCAATCCAATAAAATCACAGCATAATCCAATCAAAAAAGCATAACTTGGTGATAAGAAGTATCCTGCAATCATCAATGGTAGATATTCAAAACCAACCTTTAAACTTTCAGCTCCAAACAATGGAATCATGATTGTTAAAAACCTTTTACATACAAGTTCAACCATTACAAATATTGCAGCTATTACAATATCTTTTGTTTGTACCCTTTTAATAGGATAAACCTTAAAAATAAAAATACCTAGTGCGATAATAATTATCGCTAAAATAATCTGTACCATAATTCTATGCTACATCAGTTAACAAAAATTTCCTGCTTCTTCCTCATTTCTAGTCCACAGGCGTTAATTCCGATCAATAGACCGTACATTCTTTGCTACTTAACGTAGACTACCTCCTTTTCTATAATATAGATTATATACTAGTACAATTATCTTATAATTACAAGAAAAATATTAAAAACCATTAAAATATGATCCTAATGGTTTAATATTTCTTTCTATTTTTATGATTTCTCATTTTTCTATTAACTCTTATTCTCCATCTAATAAAACAAGCTAAAATAAGAACAAGCCCAATAATAATATACAATGAATAAGCTTTAAAAAATCTTACAAGTTTCGCAAAATCAGTTTCTTCAATAAATTCATTCATCTTTACATCATAACTTGAAAGTACTTGATCTTTATATTTGAGATTGAGCTTTCCAATCTTTTCGTTTTTTACAGTAGGAGCAACAACTTCTTTTTTACCAATGTATTCTAATACATAATCTTCAGTATTTTCATTTGTTTTTACTAATACCTTAATATCTGAAGGAACAGTAATAGTATATTTCTCTTTTACACCATCTTTAATATTAATTGTTTCAAAGTCTGTTCCACTCTTAAATAAAGTTTCTTCTTTATAATTTGCTTGACAATAATTTTTAACTCTTCTAGCATCTTCTACATAATCTCCACTGCTTTTTTCTTTTGCAAAGACACATACAATATCATGATTTTGGCTTTGAACCAAAGCAGTTAAACATGATTTAGCCTGATTAGTAAACCCTGTTTTACAACCTATAATATGAGTTATATTTGCTCTTGAATGCCAATGAAATTTTAAAATACTTGAAGCCATATATCTATTTGTTGTTTGAGTACGATAATATCTTGTTGAAAAAACTTTTTTAAAGAATTGATTCTTTAAAGCAGTTTTTGTAATAATAGCCATATCACTCACTGTTGTATAATGATTATTATCATGTAATCCTGTTGTATTCATAAAGTGAGTTTGTTTCAAGTTTAATTGGCTTGCCTTTTTATTCATTTCTTTAACCATTTTTTCTTCACTGCCAAATAAAACTCTTGCTGCAACTCTGCAAGCATCAGCACCTGATGGTAATAAAATACCATGTATAATATCACTATAATTCACTTTTTCTCCAACTTCAAAATTCGCAACTGAAGCTCCCGCTTCCCATAATCCTTCTAGATCAACTTTATCTACACTTACCACTGTATCCATATCTTTCATATAATCTAAAGCAACTAATGCTGTCATAACTTTTGTCATACTTGCAGGATATATTTTTACATCAGCATTTTTACTATATAAGGTTTGGTTAGTTGAAACATCTAAAACATATGCATAGGGTGCAGATACACTCATAGTTGTATCAGCTTTTACATGACTTGCTGTTATTCCACTAAAAAGAACACATAATATGATTGCTATTTTACTAGACTTATGTAAAAAAGATAATTTTGTCTGTGAAATAATAATTGCAATAAATATAATAATAAATCCTATAACTATTTTCAATGTTAACACCTCCTTATAAAATAATACGGAAAACAAAACACCAAATACTGATTCTAAACTTAATAGAATTGATGCATTACATTCACTTGTCATTTGTTGTCCTACAGTTTGAAACAACATACATAATCCTGTTGCAAAAAAAGCAAGATAAAACAATTGAAAGAAAATATCAGATTTAATTTGTGAGATGATCGTTAGATCTTCAAAACATAAAGCAATAACAAAGGAACATATGGTACTTGCATAAAATTGAATAACAGTAAAGGCTCTACCATCACATTGATGAGAAAATTTCTTTATAAAGATAATCTGTAGTGCATAAAAAAATCCACCTATCAATGTTAATAAATCACCTAAGTTCATACTCAATTGATCATCTAATGAAACAAAGCCTATTCCTATTATACATAAAAAAGCAGCTATAAAATGATAAGAATCAGGTCTTTTCTTTTCAAAGAACCAAATGAGAAAAGGAACAATTGCACAATAAACTGCAGTTAAAAAGGCATTTTTACCTGGAGTTGTCAGTGCTAGACCTTTTGTTTGAACGTAATAAGCGATAAACAAACATGTTCCACATATAAATCCACCTTTAATATTTTCTTTAGTTACTTGTTTTAATGGTTTATAAAACATTATTGATAAAATCACTGACGCTAGAAAAAATCTAACAAATAATAGTACACTAGGTGTAAGAAAATCAACTGCATTTTTCATTACTATAAATGAGCTCCCCCAAATAAAAGCTGCACTTAATAGCATCAAAGGTCCTAAATATTTCTTCATTTTATCTTCCCTAAAAAGAAATGGTAGGTAAAACTACCATTTCTATTTCTTTAATACTCTTGCACAACGTGGACATAATTCTCCAACCATTTCTTCTTTATCAAAATAGTTCCAACATCTTGGACATTGCTCACCAACAAATTTTTCAGCTTTAATATAAGCACTATCAAATTCTTCTAATCCATCAGTTTCACTCACAACTTCTACTTTTGCGACAATAAATAATTGGGCTAATGAAGGAATTAATTCTTTCATATCTTGATATTCATCTTTTAAGCAGATTGTTAATTTTGCTTCCATGTTAGATTTAATCACTTTTTCAGCTCTTAATTCTTCCATAGATTTTAAAGCATCTTTTCTTAAATTTAAGAATTTTTCATAATATGCTACAATCACATCACTATCTTTGATCTCTAATTGACTTGGATAATCTTCTAAGAATACTGATTCCTTCTTATCTTCATCACAATCAAAATGATCATGCAATTCTTCTGCAGTAAAGACTAAGATAGGAGAAAGTAATTTCATCATCATTTTGGCATTATAATATAATACAGTTTGTACTTGTCTTCTTCTTAAACTATTTGCTTCTTCAAGATATAAAATATCTTTTGTAAAGTCCATATAAAATGCACTTAATAAGTTAGTAAAATAATTTAATACTAATTGGTTAGCTTCTGAGAAATCATATCTATCCATAGCATTCTCATATCCTGAAACTAATTCATTCAATTTTGCTAGAATAAACTTATCTACACCTTCTAAAGTATCAACATCTACTAAATCACTTGATTTAAAATCATTTAAGTTTCCTAATACGAATCTCATTGTATTTCTAATCTTACGATAACTTTCTGAAATACCTTTCATAATCTCATCACTGATACGAACATCAGATTGATATGCAACTGAAGTTGCCCATAATCTTAAAATATCAGCTCCATATTGATTAACAACTTTAATTGGATCAACTGTATTTCCTAAAGATTTAGACATCTTATTTCCTTTACCATCTAAAACAAATCCATGTGATAATACAGTTTTATATGGTGCACAACCATAAACAGCAGTTCCAACAATTAATGATGAGTTAAACCACCCACGATATTGGTCACTACCTTCAAAATATAAATCTACTGGATAACGATATCCTCTTTCTCTCATACATCCTGTATGTGATGATCCAGAGTCAAACCATACATCCATAATATCTTTTTCTTTTTTATAGATACCATTTGGTGAATGTTCATTTGTATATCCTTCTGGTAATAAGAATTTTTCATCTTTTTCAAACCAAATGTTTGATCCATATTCTCTAAATAAATTAGAAATATGTTTAAAAACTTTTTCCTCAACAATTGGAGTTCCATCTTCACAATAGATAATAGGAATTGGTACACCCCATGTTCTTTGTCTTGAAATACACCAGTCACCACGATCTCTAATCATGTTATAAATACGAACATGACCCCATTCATTTAACCATTCTACCCCATCAATTTCACTTAATAGTTTTTCTCTAATCTTATCAATTGAACAGAACCATTGAGCAGTTGCTCTAAAGATAACAGGTTTTTTAGTACGCCAATCATGTGGATAACTATGTGTAATCCATTCCATATGTAATAGGACACCTAATTCGTCCAATTTTAATGTAACAATCTTATTAGCACTATCTACTTTATTTCCATCTTTATCTTTTGTATCTTCCATTGTATGATGCCCAACTAAGAAATCACCAGCTTCTTCCATCATGAAACCTTGTTCATCAACTGGACATAATGGTTCTAAACCATATTTTTGAGCAACGATAAAATCGTCAACACCATGACCACCAGCTGTATGTACACATCCAGTACCTGCTTCATCAGTAACATGATCTCCTAAGATAATTAATGATGTACGATCATAATATGGTGCTAATCCTGTAAAAGGATGATAAGTTGTAATATTTTCTAATTCACTACCTTTATATCTTGCGATAATGTCACGTTTTTCTAATTTGAATTTATCACATAATTCATCTAACTTAGATTCTAAGAATAATAATTTTCCTTTTTCGCTGTCAACAACACAATAATCTAAATTCGCATTTAAACAGATTGCATGATCTGCAGGAATTGTCCATGGAGTTGTTGTCCAAATAACGAAGTTAACATCATTATCTAAAATACCTTTTCCATCTGCAACTTGGAATTTCACATAAATTGTAGGTGATTTAATATCATGATATTCAATTTCTGCTTCAGCTAAAGCTGATTCACTTGAATAAGACCAATATACTGGTTTCTTACCTTTATAAATCAATCCATCCATAGCCATTTTTGCAAAGACATCAATTTGATTAGCTTCAAATTCTGGATTAAGTGTTAAATATGGATGATCATAATCTGCAAATGTTCCTACTCTTAAACATTGTTCTTTTTGTTTTTCAACTTGTTTTAATGCATATTCATAACATTTTTTTCTAAATTCTGCAGTAGACATAGCTTTTCTGTTTACACCTAGTTTTTGAATTGCATTTTCAATCGGTAATCCATGTGTATCCCATCCTGGAATATATGGAGTATATAATCCCATCATATTTTTGTAACGGCTGATAACATCTTTGATAACTTTGTTTAACATATGTCCAGTATGCATATTTCCATTTGCATAAGGAGGACCATCATGGAATACAAAATCATCATGACCTTCATTTTGTTTAATAACCTTGTTGTACATGTCTGTTTCTTTCCATCTTTCGACATACTTAGGTTCTTTTTTTGGGAGATTCCCTCTCATCTCAAAATTTGTTTTTGGCATTAATAACGTATCTTTATAATTCATTGTGCCACCCTTTCCTTTCTTATTCTCTAAATAAAAAAGCCGTCCACAAAGGACGACTAGCGCTATACCACCTTTATATCATAAGATATCCACTTTAACGCAGTGTAACGATTTTTCCTACTTTTTTCAGAAAAACACTCAAGAGTGATACATCATAGACTTTCCTCACTTCTTTTCACCAACCCGAAGCTCTCTATCAGTTCCATCTATAAACAGTCTCTTTCATCGATTTTTGTTTTCTTCTTCTATTAAACTAAAAATTTCAGATTTGTCAATAGTTTCAAGCATATCTTCTTGCATTTTCACAACATTTTTTCTAAAATCAATAGCTTCTTTCTTAAACAAATCAATATCTTCATGCAAACTTCTTACATACTCCATTGATTCCTTTAATATCATATTTGCATTTCGCTTTGCTTTTTCTATTAAATTACTTGCTTCTTTTAATGCCAATCTAGCAATCTCTTCATTTGTTTTTTCATGAATATCAACTTTATGAGCAAGTGATGCATTTTGAGTCTTAATATCTTCAAGCTCTTCTTTCATCTTCTCAATTAATTTTTCTTGAATATCTAACTTCTCTTGATACTCTTTTAAACAATCATCTACTTCTTTTTTGTTATAACCATGAAACTGCTTTTTAAAACTCACAAAATCCACCTCACTTATAAAAATAACCACTAACAACATGATTAGATTGTCTTGTTGTTCTCTGTTCATCCACTAATTTGACACGACCGTGTTTTCTTAGAGAAATTATATCATTATTATGGCATAAAAAACTAACTTCTGCAACTTCTTTATGATTAACTTTTACATATCCTGAGCTAATATACGATTTGACTTTTGATCTTGGAACACCAAATAATACAGAAATCAACTTATCTATCCTAAAACTTGATACAATAAATGTTTTTTGAACATATTCTCTTTTAATTTCTATCTCTTCTTCTATCTCTTTTAAATGAATCTTAGATTTTTTTATTTGTAATAAATGTTCTTTTATATAATGGTAACTTTGTTTTGTACAAGCAAAACATATTCTCCCTTTATCATCAATATCACCTATACAGTTTCTTTCAATTCCTAAATTCATTAATGCTCCTAATATATCTTTATGTAAAAGTTTTCCAAAATGATCATTATAGATAATCTCTACAACAATAATTTCAAAATCATTCTTTTCAATCTCATAAAAATTAGGACAGATTATCATTCTTTTATTTTCACTATTAACAAAGCCACCATATTCTAAACACTTTATTTCACCTTGACCTACTACTTTTCTTACTATATCAATCTCATGGGGATTTAAAAACTTTGTAAGAATAAGTCTTTGCTTATATAAAGCCTGATCACAATAATCAAGGACTTTCTTGACAAAGACTTCATCCCCCTTAAAATGTTCTAACATCAAAAAAGAAGTATTAGCTAAGCTAATACTTAATCCTCATCTTCAGAATCATCCATTGTGATATTTCCAGAAACCCCAATATTCTTAGGTGTACATAAGAAAATTTTTGGCCCAATTTGTTGAATATCACCTTCAATAGCGTAAATAACACCACTTAAGAAATCAATAACTCTTTTTGCTTGTTCCTTTTGTAAACGGTGTAAATTCACTACAGCAGCTCTTTTTTGTTTTAAAAAGTTTGCAATATCTTGTGTTTCTCCATATGCCCTTGGTTCAAACAAAATTAAATGACTATCTTTATTTGCATTTAATGCTTTCATAGCATCACTTGTACGACTTGATTTCGCCTTTTCAAATAAACTTGTCTTACCTGCTGTTTCTTCAGTATCTATTTCAACATCATTATCATATTCTTCTGCATCTTCTTCTTCAAAAAACCATTTCTTTACTTTATCCATAGATATTAGTCCTCCTTCTACTTCTTTGTTTATTATAACATAACTTATAAAACAAAAAAAGAGTGAATACAACGATAATTTAATAATTTTCTTAAAATTTGATAAATAAGTATATGAAACCATCATCTATATGATAGTTTCCTCACAATCAATATCTACTAATATTACATCTTCTCCTATATTAATAATTCTATCTACTGGAATAATAATACAGGGAGGACCTTTAAAAAAACAAATTAGTTTAAATAATGAAAATTTTTCTACAATTAAAGCTTGAATCGTTTTACAAACAGGGTCAATTTCAATATCACTAATATATCCAATCTTACCTCCTGTTTTCATATTAATAACATCTTTTCTTTGCATACAAATAAAACGCATATCATCACCATTCTATTATATGTCTTATTTTTAAATATATTTCTGTAATCTTTTCAATGCTTGTTTTTCAATACGTGAAACTTGAGCCTGAGAAATAAATAGCTCATCTGCAATTTCACTTTGCGTTTGTCCTTCATAATATCTTTGTCTAATAATTAAATTTTCTTTTTCATCTAAATGTTTAAGGGCATTACTTAAATCTAATTTATTATTAACTTCTTTATAATTATTCCTTGTATCTTTGATTTGACTTTCTAAATCAACACTAGTTCCATCATTTTGTATTTCTTGAGACAGAGAAGTAACTGAATATGTCGATCCAATGGCTTCTAACAATAATTCTCTACTTATTGATAACTTATTAGAGATTTCTTCGATTGTTGGTTCTCTATTGTTTTCTTTTGTAAATTCATCTGTATACATAAGGGCTTTATAGGCTATATCTCTTAAAGATCTTGGTATTCTCATTGGTGAATTATCTCTTAAATATCTTTTGATTTCCCCTATGATAAGAGGGACCGCATATGTAGAAAAGCGTAGATCTAATGTAACATCAAAATGATCTATCGCTTTTATTAATCCAATAATACCAACTTGAAATAAATCATCTAGATTATCTATTCTTTGATGATATTTTTGGACTAATGATAAGACTAATTTTAAATTTGCATATATTAATCGTTCTTTAATCTTTTCATCCTTAGTTTTTGTATAATCACTTAACAATTCCATCATTTGTTGATGATTTAATTTTTCACATTTATTTATATCAAATCCATTAAGTTCTACTTTGTATTTTGACATGACTCTCACTCCTCATCAAGAGTTTAGCCAACATCTTTAGACATTATTCATCATTAAGTTTAGTTCTTAATTTCTTTATGATCTTTTTTTCTAAGCGAGAGATATAAGATTGTGATATCCCTAAGATTTCAGCGACATCTTTTTGTGTTAATTCATCATTTCCTACCAATCCATATCTCATCATTAATATTTGTTTTTCTCGGGGGTTTAATTTTTCTAAAGCTTGATAAAACTTTTCTTTATGATCATTATGTTCTATTTCTCCTTGTACTATATCATCATCAGTACCAACTATATCTGATAAGAGTAATTCATTTCCATCATAATCAACATTTAAGGGTTCATCTAAAGATATTTCTTGTCTAACTTTGTTATTTTTTCTTAAAAACATTAATATTTCATTTTCAATACATCTTGAAGCATAAGTTGCTAGTCTTATATTTTTATCTAAGTTAAATGTATTCACAGCTTTAACAAGTCCTATTGTTCCAATACTAATTAAATCTTCAATTGTTCCACAAGGAATTGAATCATATTTTTTTGCGACATAAACAACTAATCTTAAATTATGTTCTATTAATAATTGTTTTGCATATTCATCTCCTGATTGAAGTTTTTTTAAAGCCATTTCTTCTTCTTTCCCCTTTAGAGGGGCAGGCAAAATATCATGCCTGCCTATATAATATAAACTTTTCTTTTGAAAAAACCATTCTTTTAAACGATTGAGTATCATAATATTCCTCCCATTAATTTTGGACTTAAAATACAATCATATTCTAATTCTTCAATTAAACCAACATATAAATGATGTATCGTCTGATGATTAACAATCATTTCTTCAATTTCAATAATTTCAATTGTATCTTCTTTTAAAGCTGTATGAATTTGAATACGATCTATAATTTTATATTTATCTAAGACATTTTTATTGAAGAATATTAATGGATAACCTTTATAGTAAACCTTATTTCCATTATCTATAAATCCTCTATATTGCTTATTACCAATAAATATATCTACATAATCATTTTTGCTTTCCAATAACAAAGAACAATAATAAATATAAAAATAGAAAGCAATCAAAGCTATAATCACAATGGTAAATAATGAGGATATATTAAAGCCTTCTACAATTAAAACTTCTTGAAATACAATCATACCATCAACACATAAATCAAAAAAAGATAACATTGAAATATAAATAAAGATAAAAATTGGATAAAAGATATATGCTTGTTTTTTAAAATAAAACAAGCATAAGATTAAATAATACAAGATGAGAAAACCATCAAATAAATCAATATAAGTTAATATTACAGAAATATTAAAAGTCAAAATATATTTTAGTATTTCTTTTTTGGTCATTCGTATATTACATAGAAAAGCTAATATTTCAAATGATAAAAAAAGAAGTAAAGCATTAATAAAATACGTAACCTCTGTATATACTATCATTTTCCCACCCCACAAACTCATTATAAAAAAACATTTTTAAAAATAATGTCATTTTAAAGATTAATCAAAAAAAAGAAGGATATACTTTTTATGAGGTGAAAATATGAATAAAAAATATATTTTTTTATCTTTTCTATCTTTAATATTATGTAGTTGTACCCATCATTCAATTTCATTGAACGATGCTAAAAAAGCAGCTATAAAAGATGCTGAAACCAATGAAAAGTTAGTTTCTTTTTCTAAAGCTTATGAAGAAGATAATGTTTTTTATTTAGAATTTAACGATAATAAAAGGCAATATATATATACAATTGATGAAGATGGTGTAATTAAATCTAAAGATTATTATACAATGGAAACAAGTCAGTGTATTAGTAAAGATAACGCTATTGATATAGCTTTAAGTGTTTATAATCTTAATAATGAAGCTATCAATGATATTCAAGTTAATTCCAATAAAGAAAGATATGAAATTCAATATACTATTAATAAAAGACATTATCTTGTATATGTTGATAAAAATAATGGTGATATTATTAAAAAAACAAAAAAATAATGAGATTTTTATTCAGCCTATCAATGCATAACATAAATTTGAATATATAATTTTACAGTGATTTGTATATAATCTTTCATTAAAATGACATTTGATTTAAATAATTGATAGACCACATTATATGGTCTATTCACTTGAAATTGATTTCACTATAATTGATGAATTATAAATATTGTAAATTTATTATTTCTATTCTTCCTTCTATCTTTTCTTCAATCCTTCCCATCTCTTTTAATTGATCTCATATCTCACACATTTCCATCACACCTTTCCTTTCTTCTTTATAATATTTGACCCATTTTTTAATACTTCACTATACATCTCGTTTGGATCAATACAATGAAAATCATGTATTAATCTTCCTAATACTGTATCTTCATCCTGATAATCTCCTTCGCATATGAAAATCATATAACTTTCTAGAACTTCTTCATATTCTGAACTTTTCTTTATTTCTTGTGTATCAATAAGACTCAAATTATATCTTCCTCTTTTTGGTATCGCTCTTTTTTTCTTTTTTTAATTATATAATTTCATGATACGAAAAGAAATGTTTCTATAAATCTATTATAAAGTTATATAATCATACTTGTCATTGGACATTTTATCCAAAAAGAAAACTTGAAGTATTTTATACTCCAAGCTCAAATAGACTTTGAAATCACAATAACCCAAGTTTTTTTGGATTACTCATACATTTTATCAATCTTCACACTATTTTTAGTTTGTTTTGCTTCATACATTAATTTATCTGCAAAATTCACCATGTCTTCAACACATCCCTTTCCATATGCTCCACCAATACTGATAGAAAATTCATAATCAGGTGCTTCTTCAAAATAGGCTTGATGAACATGCTCTTTAATTTGTTGTAATTTTCTTTCAAAAACTTCATATGGTATTCCTCTAAAAACAATCACAAACTCATCTCCACCATATCTCACAAAAGAATCTGTACTACGTATATGTGACATGACTATAGAAGCTATTTTCCTTAAGACTTTATCTCCTACTGCATGTCCATAATTATCATTAACATACTTAAAGTCATCTGCATCCAACATCACAACAGCTTCTATATCTTTAAGATGACATAGTTGTTCTTCATAGTATCTTCGATTATACGCTTGTGTTAAAGCGTCAATATATAATTTCTTATTATGTTCAGAGATACGTTGTATCAGTTTATCTTTACCATGTCCGTCTAAAATTGTTTTATCATCTATTTTTGTTAATAACTCTAAAACATAAGTTTTATCATTAATATTTATTCCTACAGCCACAACATGACAAATCTTATCATCTAAAAACTCAAATTTAGAAAGCTTTTGTTTTGTAGATAATGCTTTTTGACAAATACAATTGTCGCATCTGTCTTTATGGTTCCAAAATTCATAACATTTATTTGGAAGTTTACATATTTGATGATTTTCATCTAATATATATTGCAAAGATAATTCGGCATCTATTAATCTTACACTATCAAATATCATTTCTAAATATTCTAGAATCTTTACTATTTTTTTACCATTTAAATGAAAACTACTATTTCCATTAGATTTAAATGACTTTTTTTCTTTTTCACAAAGTAAGTTTCTATTTATTTTTGTAAGAAGAATCGTTTTATCAAATGGCATACATAAATAATCTACAATTCCTTTTCGATATGCGTCATGTACAATTTTAGAGTCATAATCTTTTAATATAATGATTACAGGTATGAAATGAGTATATTGTTCATAGTTGTCATTTTCATTTATAATAAGTAAGGAAGCGTCGTGAATATATGATTCCACATCTTCATTAATATGAATAACTTTGTATTCTGGTTGTAATAAATGATATAACTCTATATTGTTATATACTATAATTTTAGATTTCATATATTAACCTCCTCTAAAATAAAAAGCTTTGTATAACCCAAAGCTAAAAAAGGAATTGCAACTGGCTGTCATTTTAAAGACCCTTTAGCTTTGCGTCACTATTTTTCAATAGTTTTGCTCTTAAGCTTATTTTATCACAACAATTTTATAAAAACAATAAATATTAGTTTACATTAGAAATACATATTTTTATTATATAATATAAATGATGAATGTTATGAAGAAATTATTTATTATAGGAATTAGTTTTTGTCTTTTTATTATTGAAACTATCTATAGGTATATGAATGATTATATTTTCCACTTTTCTTATACAAATAAGGATTTTCATATAGAGACTTATTTAAGCCATCTTGATTATAATCAAAATGGAGAGATGATGTTTTAGATATATTACAAGGAGATAAAAATGAAGCGAAAAGACATCCTCGTTATCATAGTGAATATTATTCAGGAAATTATTCTCCTGAAAGCGAAGGGGTTTGTAATGGTGTTATATGGCGTAGTTTTAAGGAGGCAGGAATTAATTTCAAATCTTTAGTTGATAATGATATTAAAAATCATCTTAAAGATGATCCCAATATCAGCAAACCTGATTCTAACATTGATTTTAGGAGAATCAAAAATTTAATGTTTTCTTAAACATTATGGAAAATCACTAACAACCAATCCCTATCAAATTGATTAATAGTAAGCTAGTGATATTGTTGTTTTTCCAATAAACATATTGGTATTGTTTCTGATTCAAGGAACAAAAAAGGTGTAACCTATATAATCCAAAATATTTAAATCTTCACGAGGTAAAATCCTGACTCCACATTTTAACGAAGTCTTATTTTTGGCACTCTAAATTTTATAGAGGAACACTTATCGTTTCTTCCTTACCATAAAAAACAAATTCTTCATGACATAATATTTTTACAAAAACTACATTCATCACAAAACATAAATGAGTATATACAAATTGTGATACCATAATAATTTTATATATATATATTTTGTTAATATTATGCTTTTAGATATTATTAAAGATACTCCATTTATACTATTCTTATTAAAAAGAGTTAATAAAAACAAATCACTTTAGCTAAACATAACTATTTTCCCCCACTTAAAAAGGTACCTCAAAACCTATTGGATTTTAGAGACCCATTATTTTAAATCTATTCCACTTTTTATTCTTATAACATATTTATTTTTAAGATAAGGAAAAAGCAAATTTGTAAGTAAATCTGCAATATGAGGGGCATCTATATAATTATTGCTTTTTATAGATGTCAGTATTACCCAATTTGCTGAAATACTCGCAAAAGAAAGTGTTGAAGGATTAGCTAATCAAGGAATTAGAGTAAATGCTATAGCGCCAGGATTTATCAATACTCCATTGATTGTTACTTTACCAAAATCAGTACAAGATCAAATGATTAGTGAAGAACCAATTGGTAGATTGGCTGAACCTGAAGAAGTAGCTAATGCTTATGTTTTCTTAGCTGGTGATAAATCAAGTTATATAACTGGTATCACTTTACCTGTTGATGGTGGCTTTACAGCTATATAAATTATTTGTAATATAAAACTAAATTATAGACAAAATGCAAATCAACTTCATTTTGAAGAAGATGCTCTTGTTTCTTATAGTAATCATACACCTATCAGTGGTCATTATCGCTTTTCATTCAATAAACGAATGTATTCATTTTCATGAATAATTTTTAAATCTTGCCCTTGTCTTATAAGCTTTAAAGCTTTTAGGACTTTTTTGTTTTCTTTTCCATATCTTACTTTTGAGTAATTATGTTTTCCAACCACAAGTATATTTGTTTGAGTTGTTACATGATTTGCTGGTAAGGCACTGACTTGTCTTGTTTTTTCTTCTATGATTTCTTTTGGCAAGGATAATTTTCCTGTAAAACAAACAACTGAATGATATAAATCATTTGTTTTATTTTGTGGAAGTTCTTTAATAGATTGAACAGTTTCTGCTGAAATCATATTTCTATAATAATTATGTTTCATCTCTCCAAATGCTAGATGATATTTCATATGTAACTCTTTTAAGCTCTCTGCACCCTCATTTTTAATCATCTGTTTAAGAATCAATGCAGACGCTTTAGCGTCCTCTAATGCCATATGTGATTGAAAGGAAATATCATATAATTTCGCAAGTTCACTTAAATTATATTTTTCTAATTGAGGATGTAATAAATGAGCTAAAACATTGGTACAAGACATCTTTATGTTTGGATAAGTAATATTTTCTCGCTTTAAAGTTTCTCTTAAATGAAGCATATCTACATTAATATCATGGGCCACAACTATAGTATCTTGAAAGTAGTGAGAAATTTCTTCCCATACTTCTCTAAATGTTTTTTCTTTCTTTAATTTTTCAGGTTTTATATGATGTATATGATATCTTACTGGTTCATATTTTAATGAATAAGGTCTTATAAGTGAGTAATATGTAGAAACTATTTCAAGGTTTACCATTTCTATGATTCCAATAGAACATATACTCGTTGGATCATTGTTTAATATTTCAATATCAAAAACAACTATTCTTTCACTCAAGGATACCAACTGCTTTCTTTGCGAGTTTATCAGCTCTTTCATTATAATAATCCCCACTATGAGCTAACACTTTTATAAATGATATATTAATTTTTTGATTGTACTGCTGTATTTTATTTTGATATTCTATTGTTCCCCTTTTATTAGCCTTCCATTCCTTAATTGCCCATTTTTCTATACCTGTATAATCATAATAAATACAAATAAAAGGATAATGATTTTCTATACCGTATTCAATAGCTTTTAAACAACCCTGTATTTCTCCTGAAACATTTCTCATCAAATCAATATCTTTATTTTTACCTAATATTTCTTTAATGACTTTTCCACCTTCTATAATAACACACCCATATCCATATTCCTTTGTTTTTACATTATAGCTTCCATCTACATACGCAATAATACCTTCTATATTTTCTATCACTTTTTTATCTTCTATAAACGCTAATGCATCTTCTTTTGATGAAAATGATTTAAAAATAGCATTTGAATATCCTTTAACTTGTTTTTCACATTCTTCCCAAGTGTTAAATACTCCTATCTTTCTACCATTTTTAACTGCATAATATTTACTCATATAAAAACCTCCGTTTATATCATAAGAATTATTTGTACATTTGTCTAGTCTTTTTTACATTGTTTATTATATGAAAATAGAATATAATATAAATAAGAAGAAATAATAATATTAAGGAGATCGATATATGAAATGTTTGTTTATTATTAATCCAAAAGCTGGAATAAATAAAGTACAAAGAAAACTTAATCAAATGATTGGTCAACTTATCTTAGAACAAGTTCTTAATCAAATAGATGTTTTTTATACTCAGAAGAAAAATGATGCTTATCAAAAATGTTTATCTTTAAAAGATTATGATCTCATTATAAGTTTTGGTGGTGATGGAACAGTTAATGAAGTTATTAGTGGATTAGTAGAAAGTCATTCAAATATTCCTCTAGCAATTATACCTGGAGGAACTGTCAATGATTTTGCGACTCATTTAAATATTCCAAAAAACACTAAAAAATTTATTCAAATGATAAAAGATATGAATGTCAGAAAAGTGGATATTGGTAAAGTTAACCACCAGTATTTTGCGAATGTTATAGCTTGTGGAATGTTTAGTGATATTAGTTTTCAAGTGACAAAAGAGGAAAAGGCTGTTTTTGGTCCTTTAGCCTATTATGTAACTGGATTAAGACAATTACCTAAACAACTATCTACAAATATGTATTTACATGTTATAACCGATAAAGAAGAGTTTTACGAAGAAGCTTCTTTATTCATGATTACAAATACTTCTCAAGTTGGTGGCATTAAAGGAATTACACCTGATGCTAATATCCAAGATGGTTTATTAGATTTACTTATTATAAAAAAATGTTCACCAGCAGATATGATTGGTATCATAAAAGATTATACAACAAATAATTTATTAGATAGCCCTTTTATTCATTATTTACAAGCTCCTTATATAAAAATAGAAAGTGACTCTCAGCTTGTTTATGATATTGATGGAGAAGAAGGTACAACTTTCCCAATCGAAGTCTCTGTTGAAAAACAAAAACTAAACATAATAGTTCCTAAATAAAGATAAAAGATTCTTAAACCACAATTTAAGAATCTTTTCTTTTATCTCGTGAGCACTTTAAGATATATTTTTATTCCTTTATCTTGTCTATAATATCTAAATCATTTTCTTGTATCTAATAGATTCATATGATTTATACCTCCTTATGATTCTATACTAATAAAAAGAAATGATTTCTATAAATCTATTATAAGAGTATAAATCAGACTTATCATTTGACATTTTGTCCAAAATATAGGGTATCTAAAAAGGAGATTGAATCTTAACTCAATCTCCTAAAACTTTATTTCGCAATTTTTTT
>CAJTTM010000040.1 GCA_910579135.1 uncultured Erysipelotrichales bacterium
AGAAGCTGAATGAAATCAACTTCTTAAAAAAGTTATTTCGTTACAGCCTCTTTTTCATTGTTTCAATAATAATTTTAATAAATTCTTTAGCCGCAGGTGTAAGATTATCATAATCATTAAATATAATAGCAGCATCGCTACTTATTGATGGTTTTACTGGATAAATATGGTAATCCTCTATATTTTCTATAAAGCTTTTTGATACAATTCCTATACCTAATCCTTCATCCACAAATACTTTGACAGTCATTGGAGATGAATAAATTTCAAATTGTTCAATGTGAAATAGATTTCTATCTTCTAAAACTGGTTGTATGACTTCTAATCCTGATTGGCAAACTTTTACATTTGTATCTAATTGACTAAAATCAAATTCTTTAATATTAATATTTTTCTTTGAAAAAGCAATCATTGAATCATCATAAAGTTTAATTGTTTCAAATTCATCAAAAGGATAAACTGTCATTCCTAAATCGACTTCATATTGTGATACTTTTTCTTTCACTTGTTTTGTTGTTACTTCATCATATTTAATATTAACATATGGAAACCTTTGTTTAAATATCTTTATACTTTTTCCTATAAGAGAATAGGTGTGAAAAGGTATAGAGGCTATTCTTAATGTACCACCTAATAAGTGATTTTCATCATTTGCAATTTGATAGATTTCCTCTTCTTCATGCAATAAAGATCTTGTATGAAATAATATTTGTTCTCCTACAGGAGTTAGTTTCAATCCTGTCTTCTTATCTCTATTAAATAATTGAATATTAAGTTCTGTTTCTATATTTTTTATAGCTTTAGAAACAGCAGGTTGAGAAATATATAGTTTTTGAGAAGTTAATGTAATATTATTTCCATTATTGACTACTTCAACAAATATTTTTAAATTATTCATACTCATAACCATTTAATTATCACCTCATCAATATTTATATATTTGAGTTATATACGATGCTATCATATAATGTTTGTGAAATCAAGGAGGAAAAGTATGAAAAAACTTTGGACAAAACAATATATTTTCAGTGTTCTATTATTATTTATGACACATATAGAGGACCTTATTTATTAATTTCTGTTATTTCTATTTTTGCAAAACAGTTATCTGGTTCTGATACTTATGCAGGTATGATGGCTTCGATATTTGCTTTATCTGGATTATTTGCTAGATTTATAAGTTCTTATTTATTAGATCATTACTCAATTAAAAAGACCTTAATTATTTCAGAATCTTTAATGGTTCTTGCTTCTTTTATCTATGTATTTTGTGATTCGTATTGGTTAGCCTTTGCATTAAGGGGAATACAAGGTTTTGGATATAGTATTGCAGTTACATCTATGTCTACATATATTGTTAAGATAATACCTATCGAATATAGATTAGAAGGGATTGGATATTCATCATTAACAAGCTCTCTAGCTAATGTTGTTGGACCAATGATAGCATTTGTGATTTTAGGAGAAAAATATACTGGTTTTCAGTCTTTGTTTATTGTTGTTTTAATAACTGCAATGATTGCCTTATTAGGTTTTTTTTCTTTAAAAGAAAGTTCTAAAAATATTGAAGAGAAAAATCAAATTCATGATAATCAAAAGTTAAATTGGTTTTCTATCCTTCTCCCATTTATTATTCTCTTTATTGTTAATCTTACGAATGCAGCTCCATCTTCTCTATTATCATTATATGCAATAGAAAAAGAATTTAATGATATTGGTTTCTATTTTTCTATGAGTGCTATAGGTCTTATTATTTCAAGATTTACAATGAATAAAATAGTAAAAAAACTAGGTAATGAAAAAAGTATATTACTCTTTTCTTTATTAATAACTTTATGTCTATTTGGTATATCTCAAACTAATGCTTTATATCAATTATATTTCATTGGATTAATATTAGGTTTTTCTTCAGGAGCAATATTACCATTAATCAATACAATTATTATCAATAGATTACCAGATAGTAAAGCTGGGTTAGGAAATGCAATATTCTTTGCAGCTGGTGATATTGGTTTTATTATTGGTGTGACTCTATGGGGAAGTATTGCGGGGATGTCTTCTTATACAATAATGTTTATAATTGTTGCTTTTACATCCGCAATAGCAGTTATTTTATCTATATTTCAATAAAAAAAGAATGTTTCTACTAATTAAACATTCTTTTTTATTATCTATTCTATTTTTTACTATTTTTCTTTTTAGCTATAATATCTGAAAGATCAAATGGTGTTTCATCATCTGGCATTTCATACACATTTAGAAATGGTACATCTTCTATTGTTCTAATAGGAAATTCTGATTTTGCAGTTACCTTAGACATTGGACATGTTATTTTTCCAATATACATTGGTGGAATTGACGGTCTATCTTCTAATGGTTTAATTTCTCTATTGTTACAAGTATATAATAAATCATATCCCTTTTTAAACGTATCATAATCTTCTTTACCATCAATAATTTCAATTGTACCTTTCGCAATAACACTACGATAATCGTGAACATGTTTTTTCCATGAACGGTCTGGAAAATCACGAAAAGCATTGAACGCTAAACATACACGAGGATCCTTTTTCATTAAATCTAATTTATGTCCTCTTTTTGAAAAATGGACATATACATATAAATTTTCTTCATCCATTTCATATCCATAATTTAATGGTACAACATATGGATATCCATCTTCATCATTTAACCCTATATTCACTTGATGAAACATCTTCAACATTTCATTAATAAAAACAGGATTGTCTACTTCTCTTTCAAAATGTAACATATTGATTTCCTCCTTATATCTTTCTTCTTAATATCAGCTATATAAATTTTTTATTTTATAAAAATAGATAATGTCCCTATATCTCTAAAATGAGAATCTATTGTTTACACATCTATAATTATATTTTCATTATCGCTATTAAGCTTTAAACTCTTTACTATTAAATCTAAGAATTGTATTGTTAATTTTTTATATTTATTAAATTCAAATCCATATGTACTACATATTGCTAACAGTTATTAAATTATCTAAATCTATTTGATTAATTATATCATGATATACTTGTTCTTCATTATTTATGATATTGTTAAGTAAATGTGAGAATTGATAACAATACGAATAATCAAAAAAAATCTTTTGTAAACATCGTATCTAATACCCAGTTGTAAATATTTTCTAAATATATATGTTCTTCTATTTCATAACATTCTACACATACATAAATTTATTTTAACAAGGAATATACTTTCCATTTTTGATGTTTTGTGAACATATTATTATTTACATAATCAATTAATGCAATCTGAAATTTCTTATCTTTAGCTATAAACAAAGACAAATCCTATAAATATTGACACCTTTGTTCTTCATCAATCTTATTAAAAAAATAAGTAATCAATATATCCAAAAAATCTTGTGCTAATTCAAGTTTTAATGAACCTGAAACTTGTTTCATTGCTTTAATTTGCGTATAATTTCTTCATGACTATCTAAAGGAAACACCCATAATTTTACACCACTAGATGATGAAATGATATCCTCTATTTGATTACCTTCTTCTATTAAAAAATCATCTCCAAAAGCTATATAAATAAATGAGTCAAATATACTTTTTATTCTTTCAACAAATTTAAGACTCATCTTATAAGAAATATCTTTTCTTACATACATATCAATTTGACAAGTACTATTCTTTTCCTCTATTGTCATAATGCCTTTACTTTTTTTATTTTCATATAATTCAATATTATATATTTTACTATTCATTTTATGTCATTCAACTTTAGAAACTTCTTTTTCATTTGTAAAACACCAATCATCTATTATTGTACACTCTATAGATAAATAATTTATATCTATTTCCAATATATCAATAAAAAGTTTTTCTATCTCATTATATTTAGGACAATAATCTAAATTAATAGCCATTTTATTGATAATCATAATAGCTCCTTCTATTATAAATCATTATATCATGTATTTCATATGATAGGATATCAAAAAAATATAAGATATGTACAAGCTTGTATGACAGATAATTTTGTTGATCAAATTCTTGATTAAAAGCTTCCTCTACTCTATTAGAAAATTCTTGTGAATTTGTTATAAAATCTAGATAATCTTTAAGTTCTCGATATATATTATATAGGCTTTTACCATATACATCTATAAAACAATGTTTGGTTCTCTCTATTATATCAAGGGGTATGTTTTCAATTCTACTCTTTACTTTATCTTCTAAATAATTATATACATCTTTATATTCATTTGATATATATAAATTAAATTCATATAATTCGTATATTTGATGATTTAAAATATAATATGGAACTATAATATAAGATTCATTTGAAACATATAATTCTTTATTATTTATTAATAATAATTGTTTCTTTAGAGAAGTTATATTATATAAATCCATTTGATTTAAATCTATTAAAGGTATCTTTTTTAAGAATTCTTTAAATTCCATAAATCTGTCATTCCTTAATAATTTTAAGAATTAAAACTATTCAAATAAACTTCATAACCTAAATCTTCATAAAGAAGATATTTTAGTTTTTCTGATAATATTGATAAATGACTTAAATTTGTTTCAACTATACTATTACAATAATATATATAACCAACATGTTCATCGTATGCAAAATGTATATCTATACTAACATTTCCTATTTCATCAACTGGAAGTAATTTCATTTTTACTATTGGATAGTCATCTGATACATTATGACTAATAATTATCTCTTTTTCTTCATTATGATGTAAACTATACTCAGATAGGCTTTCACATAATTTATTTAATATTTCTTCTGTCATATAAAAGTTTTGATTAACATTCATACGTTCTGTTTTAACTAGAACATTGACTTCAAACATAACTTCATCTTCCCATACTTTTTTAAATATAATATCGTCCATATTCTTTCACCTCATTATTAAATATAGTATAACATAAAATATGTAGAAATAATTTAAATCTTTTATTATTATGATACTATAATTCAATTAAAAAAATTATCATTTTTTTGATTAATATAATCATCTATAGTTCCACTTACATTCACCATATAAAAACAATTAACTTTTAACATAAATTAACGATTCTAAAAAGTTTAATCATTATAAAATCTCCAATTGTAAAGTTTCTAATATCATATTTGTCTTTGGTTAAGCATATGCATATTCCTGAACAACTTGAATATTTAATTCATTAATCATCTTTCTATAATTATATCTCATTTTAATAGTCCCTAAATCCAACATTTTACTATTTTCAAATTTCTGTTTAACCCTTTATCTCATATTTTTGTAATCTCTTTTGAAATTGCTAAAAAATACAAATCTGGAATAACATCAGTTAGTCCATAGTAATGAAAATCACTATTTAATGTAAAAATAGCATTTAGATATTTCGTGCTAATAATCGCTAACTCTGATACATATTTTGTATTTGAACATATTCCTTTTTCAATTTTAAAAATTTGTTTGTCATCTATAGCTTGCTTTATTTTTCTATCTGTACCAAACATTTCAATACACTTAGAATATGAATATAACATATCTGTATCTCTGTTAGTAATTAACTGTATTTTTACAGTTATTTACTAACGTTATACAATTTTATTTATCATCTCTTATATTAAATAAAAAATTTAAATTATATTGACTATATCAACTATTTTCTAGATTTCATTAAAGATAAAAATAGAACTATATAAACAGTTCTATTAATTATTTCTTATTTTTCTATATATAATGATATTTATCTTTCTTTTTATATAGAAAGTAAATTGTAACCATTAAAGCCAATAGCTCTGCAATAACAATTGCCAACCACACCCCATTCAATCCTAAAATTATTGGTAATATCAAAATAATTATGACCTGAAAAGCAAGTGTTCTTAAAAAGGCTAAAATAGCTGATGTTATTCCATCCCCTAATGCAGTAAAAAAACCTGATGACCATATATTGAATCCCATAATAATAAATGAAATAGCATAAAGACGAAAGCCATGGCATATCATTATAAAAAGCTCTTGATCATATCCTACAAAGAATTTAACTAAAATTGGTGCTAGTAACTCTGCAAGTATTGTCATCATTAACCCAGCAATTGCTGTAATGATAAGACTTTTTCTCATAAGATTTTTAAGTTCATTATCATTAGTTGCACCATAATGATAGGAAACAATCGGAGCACTTCCTATTGAGTATCCTATGTATATGGTTGAAAAAATAAATGCTGCATGCATAATCACCCCATAAGCTGCTATACCATTTTCACCAGCTAATGACATTAATTGAAAGTTATATAGTATATTGACAATTGATGATGATATGTTTGTCATTAATTCAGATGAACCATTTGTACAGACTTTTAATAAAATTTTGCCATAAAGTTTTGTTTTTGTTAATTGTAATAAACTATCATTTTCTCTATAAAAATATATGAGAGGCACAACAGCACCTACCACTTGTCCAATAATTGTAGCAAAAGCTGCTCCAGAGATTCCCCACTTTAAGACAACAACAAAAATATAATCTAAAACAACATTTGTTAATCCTGAAGCAATAGAAAGTTTTAAACTCAATGTTGGCTTTTGTGCAACAACAGAAAAACTTTGAAAAGCAACTTGTAGAATAAAAGCCGTTAATCCAGCAGCAATGATTCTTCCATAAATAGTACAATATTCAATCATTTGATCGCTTGCTCCTAAAAGATAAGCAATATCTTTCATAAAGATAATCGCAATAATTGAAATGATTATTCCAGTTATTCCCACAATATAAATAATCATAGAAAAATATTGGTTTGCTTTTTCTTTTTTTCCTTCCCCAAGAGCAATTCCAACAACAGCACTTCCACCTGTTCCCAGCATGAATCCAATAGTTGAAATTGCCATAATAAATGGATACATTAAGTTAAGAGAGGCAAAAGGAATTTTACCTACAAAATTTGAAACAAATAATCCATCAACAATACTATATATCGATGTTAAGATCATCATAATAATAGATGGTATAGTATAACGTAGAAGTCTTTGATAATCAAAGTGATCAGATAATTGAATTTTCATTGAGTTTTACCTTTTTTTGAAAATTAATCAAATATTTCTTTGTTATACGTACAATTTCTTGTCTTTCTAACTCACTCATTTCTTCAAAGACCACATTTTCACATACAACTATAGGTAATATTTTTTGTTTAACAAATTCCTTCCCTTGTTTTGTTAAATAAATTCTTTTTTCTTTTTTTTCTTGTTCTATATAAAGCATAACTTCTTTCTCTAATTTTTTTATTGCTGAATGAACTGTTTGTTTTGATATCATATTCATTTCACAAATATCCTTTTGTAGACAACCTTCTCCTATTTGCGCAAGTGTATAAAATACAAAAAAGGCACTGTCTGATATTCCTATTTTTAAAGATATTGCATGAAAAAAATTATCTATCTCATGATATAATGCTGTATATTCCTTTAATTCTTTAACTTGATTAATCATAGCCTTTCTCCTTTAGTACGATTTCGTACTAAATGGTTTAACATATTCCTTTTTATTGTCAATAGATAATATACTTTATAAAATAAAAGTATATATCTCAATAGTAGAGAATTTCTATCTTTAATTGAAATAACTGAGAAAATAAAAAATGAACTTCTCTTGTTTATTCAAAGCTAGAAGTTCATTTCTATTTATATTATTGATTTTTATCATAGAACTCGCAAAATTCTGTAATGGATATTAACTCAATTCCCTTGTCATCTAATAGTTGTTTTACTTTTGGAGAAAGACATAATTGTAAATCTCGCATTCTTACAAGATTTAATGAAGAACATTCCATTAAATCTTGATCAATATAACCTGGATGACAAATCACATAAGAAATATCTCTACCTAATAATTCATTAACATGCTCAATAAAGAATGATTCAGCATCTGTATGAAGTTGAGTTAATGATTCAAAAGGCATATGATACCATCCTTGCTGAAAACGCCCACTAGATAAAAATCCTTTATTTTCTAAATCGTATTTTTCAACAACTTCATCCATGCATATAATATCATATTCACTAGCGACATCTTTTAATGCTTGTGAAAAATTTGGACTCCTAAAAGCATGTCCATTAAGATATGCTGGTTTTCTTCCCACACACTTGATAAATTTATTGACTTGAGCTTTAATCTCTGTCTTTACTTCTTCATATGGAAAAGGTTCTATTCCTTCCTTAATCATCTTTCTAATAATTGGTGAACGTCTAAAATAACCATTCTCATCTACCATTGTTGGAAGAAACTCTTTTTCTGCAACACTTTTTCCTGTTGCAATATTGATATCTTGACCAAAGCAATATTCAGGATGTTTTTTTGCTTGTTGACAAGCGACTTCACTGGAAGGCATATTTGTCATAACTCCTGTACTTGTTATTATACCTTCTTTCAAACCTCTCATGATTCCCCATGTTACACTATCTGTTATTCCAAAATCATCTGCTCTTATTATTAATTTCATAATCTACCTCCATATTTATCATTATAATCTTGAAAGGAATTATAAAAAGAGAGAATAATTTCCAAAACATCTGGAAATAATCACTTGATTATCTCATCAACAAGTGCATCTACATTTAATGAATGAAAATCAGATGATCTAATTAATAAGTGACGATCTTTCTTTTCATATTGATACATAAGTTGTGGCTCAAATAAAACATAATCATAATTACAACAATCTTCTTGAAATTGAGAATATTTCATTATACATATTTCTGCATCACATCTTTGATTTTGCAAGCTCTTTTTCATTTTATTCACATATAGCTGTGCCAAATATCCTGAATGATCACTTTTAACCAAACATATATTTAACTTTTTATCTTCATAAGATGATAATTCATTAATAATTTTTTCTCTAATAGATTGACTCTCGTATTCATCAAAATCTAACTTGATACATGGAATATGAGCCTCTTTACATAATTGGTTTATCTTTTCATACATAAAGCTTACTTGCGGTGCCACAATCACCAAATGAAAATAATGATAATCTTTTAATGTAAATGAAACATTTGCATTATAGACATAATAATCAGAAATCAACATATGATTTAATTCTTCTGCCAATAAATAAGATGTAACTCCAGATCCACAAACAATTAAAATCTTTTTCATAATTGTACCTTTATACATGATAATACTTCTTCATAAGAAGATGCGTGAATTAATTGATTTTGTAGAACTTTATGAGAAAGAATAGTAGAAATAATATGATAGATATCATCTATTTCTATAATGTTCTGTTGATGAGATACTGACATTAAGATAACAATTCTTATTTTATGATTATTCCAAATGATTGCTTTTTTTAAAATAGATATAGAAATAAAAGAATGACTCGTTATAGGATATAGTGGATGTGGTAAAGCAATGACATTACCAAATTCAGTAGAGCCTAATTCTTCTCTTTTAAAAATCATTTCTTCAAATTGATCTGGTAATGACTCTATTTGATTAATATTATGAATTATTTTTTTTAAACACTGTTCTTTATTTAAACAATCTAATTTATTAAAAAAGAAATCTTTTCTTATATATCTCTCTATCTCAAAATGGTTTGTGAGATGTGTTTCCATTTTATCAAAATCTTTTTCATCCATAATATTTTCTATTTTAATAATAGGTTTATTGATATTTAAGTTTAATGAAACTGTTGTAAATATAAGATCGTAAGAATTTAATTGATAGTTTTCTAAATCAATTGTATTTATAACGTCTAATTGTTGAGTAAATTGCCCAAACATTTTATAAAATTTTGCTTTAAGAAATTTAATAGTTCCTACACTATTTGAACAAACAAATAATATATTTTTCTTATGTATATCTGTTATGCTATTTTCATAAGATAAATCTATATATAATGCAATAAATGCAATTTCATCTTCTGGTAAAATAACATGATATTTTTGATTGAGAATTTCACATGCAACAATAGCCATTTCATAGGATTGACATAAATTTGCTTTAATATCTTGTGTAAGTGGATTATGTAAAAATGTTCTATAACGAATTCTTGATAATAATGGTTCTAAATGTAAACATAGTGACATAATTAAATCAAAATCGTTCATTAATGTAATACCATAATATTTCTTTATATTATGAATCATACTTAAAGCAAGATGTTCAATGCTTTCAGAAATATTTTGATTATTCTCTAACATCTTATTTTCCTTACCTAACAACTCTATCATCATATATTTTGTTTCTTGTTGATCTAATGAGATATTAAATATCTTTTGTATTAATGATGTGATATTAAGTGCAATATGAGAAATAGCACTATGATGTTCTGATACTTCTATTTGTTCTAAAAAATGATGGTTTTGATACCTATAAATAGCCAATATCACACTTAAAGCAAACTGTTCTAAATGATCATCTGTCATATGATAACTTTGATTAACTATAGATGAAAAAATAATATTATGTATTGATTGAAACAACGAATCAAATTGTGAAATATGTTGTGTAAAAAAACTATTGGAATATGTAAAATAGATATACAACATACATAATCTTTTTTGAGATTCTAGACCTTTAACTGTCATCCCATAATATGGTTTATTTTCTAATGTCAAATGATATTGATGAAGAATTTTTTTAATAATCTTAAGATCATCTTTTAATTGTTTTAATGAAACAATCATTAAATCCATAAGTTCCTCTTGTTTTACGTATTGATACTTAAAAAACAGGCATGAAAATATCTCTAAAATTCTATTTTCTTGAATATTATAATCTGTACAATCTAATTGTAATTTTGATATATATAACATAAATTGATCATCATCAAAAACATTTAAATGATTACCTTTCTTATATACATTACAAATTTCTGCACCATGTTTCCCTAAAGTCTCATTAAGTTCTTTGAGATATGTTCGTATTGTTCGATTCGTCTTTCGGAGTGTCACAGCCAGTTCTTGAGTAGATACATATTCATAGTTCAATAGCATTGATAGTATTTGTTGATAGTGATGATCCATAAATTTTCCTCCATCATAATATATCTCTCATTATACATGATTCTATCTTATTATTCTATGTGATTATAAAAAAACCATGCATTTTCATACATGATTTTTTATATTTCTAACTCTTTATCTTCTTCATTTCTTTGCTTTTCATATGCTTTTACAAATGGGAGGAAAATCAAAACAGCTAATACAATTGCAAAGACTTGGAAAATAACTCCACTAATACCACCTTGTAAAAAACCTGATAATAAAACTGGTACATTTCCAACAGAAGCTAGTCTTGGATAACTTAAAATGCCTATCTTACAACAGAAATATGCAATATATTCAATAATAGGTTGTGTCAATAATAAAGGAATCATTAATGTAAAGTTAAAGACTGTAGGAACACCAAACCTTACTGGTTCACTAATTTTGAATAACTGAGGAATCATAGATACTTTTCCAATAGTTTTAAAATCATCTCTTTTGCAAAAGAAAATCATACATATCAACAAACCAATTCCTTGTGCCCATCCAGAACCAGCAAGTTCTGAAAAACCAACTGTAACAATGTTTTCTAATGGTTCTCCTGCACCATAAGCAGCAACATTTGCAAGAGCAACCTGTGTAAATAGTGTATTCTTAATAGCGTCAAAAGTCATACCACCATGAATACCAAAGAACCAAAATAATTGAATTAAGAAAGTAATCAAAATATATCCATGGATGTTTCCACTAATAGCTTTGAATGGCTTTTCTAAAATTGTATAAATAAATGTATGAATTGATCCATAAGAAGTCATTGAGAAACCATAAGCAATCATAACTGCTAAAATAAAAATTGCTGTTGCAGGAACAATAGATTTAAAAGACTTTTCAACATATGGCGGAACACTTTCTGGCATTTTAATTGTTAAATTTCTTTTAATAAAAAACAAATAAATAGCAGGGATGATAAATGCAAAAATCATAGAAACAAACATTCCTCTTGCACCTAAAAGTTGCATAGAAACACCTGCACCATTTTCTCCTTGAATAAGTGGTGAAACAATTAAATAAGAAATGACTGTTATCAATGCAATAATACGACTTTCTAACTCATCAAAATCTCTTCTTGCCACACTTAATGAAATTGTAAATGCCAACAATAAAGAAATACTTCCATTTGTAAAAGTTGAAATCAAAGATAAATATGAACCTATTCCAGATTCTTGTAAAAACTCTGCAATACCAAAATATTGAAATCCATTAATTAAGGATGCTATCGATCCAATAAGTACTAATCCTAATATTGATGAAAAACCACTCATCAAACAAGTAATAAAGCGACTCCCAGCAATACGGCTTGCAAGTGGTGATACTTTATTTTCAATAAATTCTCTTAACTTTTCCATAACTCCTATCCTTTCTTTTCTTCATAAAGTTTTATAAATTTAGAGGCTAATAACCTCATAATCTCTGTTGCTGCAATATGATTTTGTATATGCAAATAAAGATAATTTTCTTTCATCTGTGAAAATTGCATAAATTGTTGATAACTCATATCATCAAGCAACTTCTCCCCTTGTTGAAAATGGACATGCGCAAGCTGAAATTCTCCATTTTCAGCTTCATCTATTGCTTGAATAAATAAAGATTTTGATTGGCCAACCGTCGCAATAGTCAAAGCACACTCGTCTTCTTTCATGTTATCAACACCTTTCAAAGAAATAAACTTGTTTAATTCTATATATAGATTAACAAATTTACTGATATGTGAAAAGTTATCTTTTTTTCCAATTTTTTTGGAAAACTGCTAAATTTCACCTAATAATGATATAAACTAGAAAATATAGAATAATTATTAATTTTGAATAGATACAACATAATTAATCTATCAATTATCATTCTAACTATATATGTTACGCTTTCATATTTTTAAACTTATTTAATTATATTTATTATCACAAATATAATTAAACATTTATAGTGATAAGCAGTCCAATGTGAAATGACTATAAACACTAGAAAAAGGTTAGAGCTACGCACTCTAACCTTTTCCATTATCATACAACAATGTCTATCTATAAATAAATTATATTGTTTAACTATTTATTTCTCAATATATCTATCCTTTTATTTTCTACACATCTCTTTTGTCCACTTTTTTAAATAAAT
Organism: uncultured Erysipelotrichales bacterium; assembly: GCA_910579135.1. Classification (GTDB taxonomy): domain Bacteria; phylum Bacillota_I; class Bacilli_A; order Erysipelotrichales; family Coprobacillaceae; genus MGBC113645. Next base: position 13,175 of record CAJTTM010000040.1, read on the forward strand.
TTAAAAGTAATAATTAATTGTACAAACTCTATACCAAAAATTATATTTTTAGTATAGCATTTCATATTATTTTAATTCTGGCCAAAAATCTTTATTTACATCAATTAAATCATCTAAAATTAATTTAGCAACTTTAGCACTTGGTACAGTCTTTGACAATGTAATAGCTTGCCATAACTTTTTATAACTCCCTTCAATCCATGCTTCTACTGTTAATTTTTCAACAGATACTTGTTGCTCCATTAACCCTTTTTGGAATTGTGGAATAGCTCCTTGGACAATTCTTTCATAACCATTTTTACCTACAATACAAGGAATTTCAACCATTGCTGTTCTATCAAAGTTTTCAATTGCACCTTCGTTTGGAACAATTAATAACATTTTTTCTTTTGTGTTTTTAGCAATCGCACAAGCTAAATCAACAATATATTCAGCATGCGCATCTGCTTCAAACCCGCAGCCTTTACTTGTTCCTTTTTCAATAATATCACGACATACACCAAAAACAATTTTTTCGCGATGATCCATAACTTCATTTGCTCTTGTATATTCTGGATTTGAATGTTCAACAACATAATCAGGATATAAATAGTATTTCAAATAAGTATTTGGAATTGTTTCTGGATCTAATGCATAAACATCTTTTGCTTTTGCAAATGTTTCAATCCAACTTTGTTCTATATGTTGGTTTGTTTTTGATAAAGCATCAGCATAACCATTAGTTGCCATATGTTTTCTAATCTCTGGCATTAAGTCATTTCCTTCTTTATCTTCAATCTTATACCACCATCCAAAATGATTTAATCCATAATATCCTACTGACATTTCTTTGCGTGATTTTAATCCTATCATATTAGCCATCTTTTCTTCTAAATCAATTGGCATATCACAAATATTTAAAATCTTTGAATTTGGACGTAATTTTCTTGTTGCTTCAGCAACAATAGCAGCTGGATTAGAATAATTTAACATCCAAGCATTTGGTGAATATTTTTCCATATAATCTAGAATTTCAATAACACCTCCAATTGACCTCATACCATAAGCAATTCCCCCTGGTCCACAAGTTTCTTGCCCAACAACACCATATTTTAATGGTATTTTTTCATCTTTTTCACGCATTGCATATAAGCCAACTCTAATATGACACATAACAAAATCAACATCAGTAAATGCTACTTTAGGATCAGTTGTATAGTTAAATTTAATTTCTGGAGCATTTTCTCTCAAGTAAATTTCACATGCCTTGGCAACTATTTCCTGTCTTTGGGCATAGTTATCATAGAAAGTAATTTTTCTAATTGGAAAGCGATCTTGATGATCTAATAATAGTAAAACGATACCTGGTGTAAATGTACTTCCTCCACCTGCAACTGTAATTGAATATTTTTTTTCTTCCATTTTCTTCTCCTCCATTTGTATATTCATAGTAAGCCTTTATAAAATAAAAAACAATGCTTTTATATGTTTTAGGGCAAAGGTCCATTTTCTATTATTTATCACATTACATGTGAAATTTCACATGCAAAAAATATTGATTACATTGGTATTTTTTATTCAAAAATTATATTATAGACTTTTTTTTATTGTCTATGATATACTATTAGATAATAAAATGATAGAGGTAAGGAACTATGAGATTGGAAGAATTAGTTGACAAAAATTATAATCTTTTAAGTGATAATGATGTTCATATTTGGAAATATATTTCATCACATAAAAAAGAATGTGAACATTTGCCTATTGAACAACTTGCTAAGAAAACACATGTTTCTAGAACAACAATTATGCGTTTTGCACAAAAGTTAGGATTGAAAGGTTATAGTGAACTAAAAGTTTATTTAAAAATAGATAATACTACGAATCAACATAAACAAACAGGTACTGAATATACTTATCAATGCTATCTAAACTATATGAATCAAATCAAGGAAAGCAATTTAAATAATATTATTGAACTGATTAGAAATGCTAAAAATATATATGCTTGTAGCACAGGTATCATTCAACATAATGTTGTTTCTGAATTAAAGCGCTCATTTTTGATAATAGGAAAACTTATATATTCTATTCGTACTATGAATGAAACATATGCTTATGAAGAAATCATTACCAATCAAGATGTTGTTTTTATGGTTTCCCATTCTGGTGAAAATAAATATATTGTTAACTTTACAAAAAAATTAAAAGCAAAAAATGTTACTATTATTTCTATTACCGCCAAAAAAAACAATACTCTTTCGCAATTAGCTGATATTCCTTTATATGTTGATATCCCAAATATATATAATCCTTTAGGTCCTCGTCATGAAGGACTAGTAAATTACTTTATATTAATTGATTTTATCTTAGCTAAATATATTGATTATCATAAGAGGAGGATACAAAGTGACACTTGAAGAGATAATTCATACAAATTATGACAAGCTTAATGAAAATGACTTTTATATTTGGCAATATATTTATCATCATAAAGAAGAATGCCAAAAAATGTCTATTCAACAATTAGCAAAAGCTTGTAATGTATCACATTCTACTATTATTCGTTTTACTAAAAAGATTGGTTTAGATGGTTATAGTGAACTTAAATATTATCTGAAATGGAGTTTAAATAAAAAAAGTAAATTTAGTCATCAGACTTTGAATAATGTTACAGATGAATTAAGAGAAACTGTTGATATGATGAAAAATAGAGATTTAGATAAAATTCTTCAATTAATCAATGATGCAAAACATATTTATATTTATAGTACAGGTGATGTACAGCGTCATACTGCCAAAGAATTGAAAAGAGAATTTATTTATTGTAAAAAAACTATCTATGTTATTGAAGGAGAAACAGAAATAGATAGTGTGCTTAGATATTCTACAAAAGATGATATTTTTATTCTTATTTCTTTTTCTGGTGATAATGAGATAGTTGTGACTTTAGCAAAAGCATTGCAAGGAATGAAAATACCAACAATTGGTATAGCAATTGATAAAAAGAATCTTTTATCTCAATATGTTGATGAGTATATTGGTTTTAAGACAAGCACTTTTCAAACTGGTTATTTCAATAATGAATATTATTGTAGTGTACATTATTTTCTTATTGCTAATATGTTATTTTTAAGATATTTAGAATATTGTTCTTAAGTAAAAAAGAGATTTCTTGTTCTACTGATAAATGATACAGTCATTTTTGAAATCTCTTATTTTTAATTATCAATTATTAGTTCATAAACTTTATTTTTTAACTTAATTTAATCACAAAAACTTATAGCATTTATTTACAATTATATACTAAAACTTACAAAACACCAAAAAATGATAGTGAATAAAAAAGAAGTATTAATAATTTGATAATTAATACCTCTTATTTTAATATTAAATTAATATATACTATTTTATCTATGTTAATTTATTTTGAGTTATAAAAGGGAGAAAATAAGATTTATAACTCTTCACCATTTGTTTCAATAACTTTTTTATACCAATAGAATGAATCTTTTCTACTTCTTTCTAAAGTTCCATTACCATCATTATCTTTATCCACATAAATAAAACCATATCTTTTATCCATTTCACCAGTAGACACACTAACTAAATCAATACATCCCCATGGTGTATATCCAAACAAATCAACACCTTCAGCAACAGCATTTTTCATTTCTTTAATATGTTTAGCAATATAATCTATACGATAATTATCATGGATACTTCCATCTTTTTCTACTTTATCAAAGGCTCCCAATCCATTTTCACTAATTAAAATAGGAATATGATAACGATCATAAACATTAATTAAAGTCCAACGCAATCCTTCTGGATCAATTTGCCAATCCCATTCTGATGCAGCTAAATAAGGATTTTTTAATCCACCCATAATATTTCCATCTACTTTTTCTCGCGAATTGTCTGTACCAATACACACTGACATATAATAGCTAAATGTATAATAATCAACAGTTCCTTCCTTCAATATCTGCTCATCTCCATCAAATATTTCAAAAGAAATATTATTTTCCTCAAAATAGTTCTTAATATAATATGGATATTCACCGAAAACTTGGACATCTGAACAAAAGAGATTTCTTATTTTATCTTCTTTTTGAGCAAGAAGAATATCTTTAGGATTACAAGTTGCTGGATACGTTGTAATATAACAAATCATACAACCTACTTTGTAATCTTTTGATACTTCATGAGCTATTTTTACAGCTTTTGCACTGGCAACAAGTTGATTATGTAAGGCTTGATAACGCATATTTGGTTCATCAACTTGATCTATAAAATATTCTGTCCCTTCATGTATAATTGCCCCATGATTCCAGTTACCTAACGGTCTTATTAATGAATTAATTTCATTAAAAGTAATCCAATATTTTACTAATCCTTTATAACGTTCAAACACAGTTCTGCTATAACTTTCGAAAAAGTTAACAACTTCTCTAGAAGCCCATCCTTTATAATTTTTAGCTAAAGCCAATGGTGTTTCATTGTGCCATAATGTAACGATTGGTTCTATATTATATTTTCTTAATTCTTTAAATAAATCTTCATAAAATTGTAGACCTTTTTCATTAGGAACTAATTCATCCCCGTTTGGGTAAATACGAGACCATGAAATAGATAAACGCAATGATTTGAATCCCATTTCTGCAAATAATGCAATATCTTCTTTATATCTATGATAAAAGTCAATTGCTTCATGGTTTGGATAATATGCATCTGGATCCAATTCCAAAGTGATTCTTCTAGGAATATCCTTTGTTCCTGCTGTCATTGCATCTGCAACACTAGCCCCTCTACCATCAACATTCCAAGCACCTTCACATTGATTGGCAGCAATAGCTCCACCCCATAAAAAATTGGGTTTAAAAGTTTTCTTCATAAATCTATCCTTTCTGTAACATCAATAATGGAACATTATTTTTTACTCTTTTTTCTTTATTTGTTGTAACTTCAGAAAAGTCTTTACTATTTGTAATAACCATAACAACAGTCGGATCTATTCCTTCCTTAACTAAACATTCATAATCATAAGTACTAATAAGCTGCCCTTTTACAACATGATCACCAACTTCTACTTTTGTGTCAAAAGCTACACCTACATGTTTAACGCTATCTATTCCCATATGAATAATAATTTCTTCACCATTATCACCAACGATTCCAATGGCATGTCCAGGTTTAAATACAGTTCTAATAATTCCACTAACTGGTGCATAAACATTTTTATCTTTTGGCATAACAGCAATTCCTTCTCCCATTGTGCCAGAAGAGAATACTTCATCATTAACTTCTGATAATGAAACAACATCACCAGTAATAGGAGCTTCAACTACAATTGAACCACTTTGCTCTTTATCTTCTAATGCTATTTCAACATCTTCTTCAAATCCTAATAAATAGGCAGCGATTGCAGCCACAACGAAAGAAATAGTAAATCCAATTGCTACATAAACAACATTCATTGGATTTTCTTCACTCATAAACATTGCTAATGTTACAAATGAAGGTCCCCCTATTGCATACGCCTGACATTGGAAGAGTGCATTAAATGCACCACCACAAGCTCCACCAATCATTGCTGCAATAAAAGGTTTCTTGAGTCTTAGTGTAACCCCATAAATAGCTGGTTCAGAAATTCCCATTACCCCACCAAGACATGCACTTAATGCTACAGATTTAGTTCTAGGATCTTTAGATTTTAACATAACACCAAGACATGCTCCTGCTTGTCCACAGTTATTGTTTCCTGTGATAGGAGAGATTCTATTATAACCTAAACGAGCAATGTGATCCATTTGAATCGGAAGCATTCCATGTTGTAAACCTAATACTACGATAAGTGGTTGAAGTGCACCATAAATAATGCCTGCAAATATTCCACCTTGTTGAATTAGTGAATTAAGTACATTACTTAGGTTATTTCCAACGAACTGTGCTGTAGGTCCTACTACCATTAATGTGATAGGAATAGCTATAAGCATAGTAATCATTGGTACAAAGACAATTTTAAGTGCCTTTGGCATAATTGAATCAATAAATCTTTCTACATATGACATAAACCATACACCTAAAATAACAGGCAAGATTGTACCATTATAGGCAATCAAATTAATTGGAATCGATAAAAAGTGAACTGTTGATGTTCCATCGCTTATTAGATTCGTAAAATTTGGATGCATTAATGTTCCAGCTAAAGCAACTGCACAAAATGGATTACATTTAAATACTTTGGCTGATGAATAAGCTAAAGCCATAGGCATGAAATAGAATATCCCATCAGATAAGGTACTTAGTACAATATAAGTTTCACTTTCAGCACTTAATAATCCTGACATTTTCAAAACAACTAATAATGCTTTAATAAGACCTGATCCAGCAAGTGCAGGAACCAATGGATTAAAAATCGCAGAAATGTTATTTAAAATACGCTCTGAAAGTTTAATATCTGATTTTTGTTTTGATGTTCCATTAATAAAATCAACAAAATCGTTATAAACAGCATTAACTTCATTTCCAATAACCACTTGCACTTGATTTCCTTTTAGGACAGCCCCTAATGTTCCATCAAGATTCTTTAATTTATTTAAGTCTACTTTTCCAGTATCTTGTACTTCAATTCTTAATCTTGTCATACAATGAGTTACTGAGACTACATTTGATTTGTTTCCTATATTTGAAACAATTGATTTACATAGTTTTTCATATTTCATTTTTTCTCCTCCTTTTTTAGGCTTTATTTTCTATTTCCTAGGGTAATAGATATATAAACATTTTAGTCTGCAGTTCTAAAACGTTGCCTATCAACTTTATGTTGAATGTATTACTCTTTGAATATGAATAGTTAAATAGGTAATCTCTTCCTCAGAAACACGATATTCATATTCCTTTTCAATATATTTTTGTATAATCAATGAAACGCTATATGCCTTGTTATACTGATATCTCAAATCTTCTAATAAATTTCCTTCATTAAAGTATGTACTTTCCTTCGTAATAACTCTTTGAGCAAAAAACTTTAAATGATTAATCAGTCTAAAATAATCTAAACTTTCTTCATCTAAATCTATACTACATTGATACTCAATAATTTTTAAAATCTGATGAACGATTTTCATCATTTTTTCTATTGTGTTATCCTTCTGGTTTTCTAAAGCGTTGTTCATAATGTGCATAGCAATAAAAGCAGCTTCATCTTCTGTTAAACTAACATTCATTTTTGTATTAATGAGTTCAACAGCATATTGACCAATGGTAAATTCTTTATGATATAATCTTTTGATATCATATAACAATGCATTTGTTAGTATAATGCCTTTATGATAACGTTCTATGGTAAATGAAATGTGATCAATCAAAATAAAAAGTAAATTAGGATTCATTTTTTTTCGTAAAACTGATTCTGTTTGTCTAAATATATTAGTAGTAAGTTCAAAATATTCAACTGGTGTATTTTCCAATGTATTGACAATTTGTTCTGACAATTGATTATTAGCTAGTATAAATTTTTGAGTTGAATCTTTAACAATAGCAGTTTGATTTAGTTTTTTCTTAAATCCTATTCCTGAATCAACCAATATTATTAGATTATTATTATATTCTGTTAAAACTGCATTATTATTTAATACTTTAGTTATCTTCATAAATATTTCAGTCTCCCTCTCAGTTTGAATAAAAAAAGGCAAAAACATACTCATAAAATCGAGATATTTTTGCCTAATTTAATAGTTACATAAATATAAGTTATTACTTTTTACATAAAATATTATAAATTAATATAATTAAATTGTCAACAAATGTATAAAAAATTTTTTTAGCATTTCTGATCCAAATATGATAATGTCTTAATGTACCAAGGTTGATAATGTCCCAACTTGTTGGGA
>CAJTTM010000041.1 GCA_910579135.1 uncultured Erysipelotrichales bacterium
AGGAGAATGAAATAAAGTCATAGACTTAATAAGGGACATAATATCTTGATTTTTAGCTTTCATTTATTTGACCTCCTATTATTCTATACTAATAAAAAGAGGCTTTTTCTTTTTTTAAATGTATAATTTCATAATATGAAAATATAGACTTCTATAAATTATTATAAGGATATCAAACAAAATTGTCATTGGACATTGTGTCCAAAAGAAGCCACTAATTATACATTTACTGCTTTTTATACTCTCAATTTTTAATATATACTTTTCTTTAATTTGTTATTATTTCTTTTGTATATAAAAAAGCAGAGAATAACATGAATCGCTCCTGTCAACACTAACTCCTGTTTAGTATTTTTTCATCTAATGTCTTACTTGGCACAATATAACTTCCTGTTATTTTATCCTTAATATAATTATTTGTAATTATTTTCTTAAAAATCAATCTTCCGTTTATAAATTCTAAGTGATAAAACCTTGAAAAGAAAAATAATAGAAGAAAAACAAACGCACAACTATAAATCAGTATAGGTTGAAATGAAGAATTATCTATAAATAATTCCTCGTCTATGACTTTAGGTATATCTTCTATGATAGTACTATCTTTATAACCAATTGTATTATCATTTACAACTTCAATGATTTTACCATATTCCTTTTCTAACTTTTGTTGATAAGTTTTAATGTTTTTTTCATCAACGCCTACTAAAATCTTGTCATTGGATTTCATAAAAACAATATTTTTCATGTTTTCATCTTTTAAACCAACTAACTTCTTATAATTTTTTACTCTCTCACGATAAGAATAGTTTCCTTGTTTAAATTCAATACGACAGTTTGAAGACATTAATGAAAGAATTTGATTTCTATGTTTTTGATCATTCTTCACTAATCCAATTAATATCCATGAACATTCTGTTCCATCATCTTTTATTTCCCCACCATATTCATAAAAAAAAGAAACATTATCAGGAACACCATTTTTCTTAAAATACTCTTCTATATTATTAACCATTCCATAACCATAATAATACTGTTCTTTTGCCTGTACTTGACTTATCATAGCTAATACAAAACACAAACATAATAATATTTTTTTCATAATTAACCTCCATTTAATAATTTTTTGAGTTCTTTTAAAGCTTTTTGATATTTCCAAAGAATAGTCCCTAGAGGCATTTGTAGTATTTCAGAAATCTCTTTAAATTTCAAACCTGCATTAAGATGTAATATAATAATATTTCTTTCCTCTTCCTTTAAATAAGTAAGTGCTTCTTCTATATCTAAATAAACATAATTATCTTCTTTTCCAATAAAAGAATACTCCTCAATATCTTCAACTCTCTTTATCTTTCTTAAACTATCAACAGTTTGATAATATATCATTTTAAAGAAATAGGCTCTAGGTCTTTCTACATCAAAAGGATGATAATATAATTTTATAAAGACTTCTTGCATAATATCTTCACTCAAATGAATATCATGAGTCATTCTATAAACAACAGTGAAAGCGGGAATTTTTAATTCATTATAAATATCTTCAAAAGCTTGATAATCTCCTTGAGATAAAAGATAAAGTTTATCTTTTAATTCTTTATCATTCATAAATCCTCCTTTCATTAACTATAACGAAGTTTCTATGCTCATTATTGGTAAAAATCAAAAAAGATCGTCATAAGACGATCTATTGCATAATTACATTTGTAATTGCTGGTACAACTTGTTTCTTACGAGAAATAACTCCAGGTAAACTTGCCTGATGATTGACAAGTTCCACATTAAAAGCTTGACTAACATAATCAGATCTTGGACCAGCCACAAAGATTTCACTATTTGCATTAATAACATCAGTTAATAATAATAGTGTAAATTCCATGTGATTTTCTCTAGCAACACTACTCATATATCCAAGCATTTCTTCTTTATATGGCATAAATCCTTCAAAATCCATAGTATTCACTTGAGCAACACCAACAGATAAATCACCAAAACTAAATTTCTTATAATCTTGATTGAAGATTTCCTCAACACTTTTACCTACTAATGAAGTTCCAGCTTTAAACATTTCCATTGCAAATTCTTGAATATTGACCCCTGCAATTTGTGCTAATTCTCTAGCAATCTTTGTATCAGTTGGAGTACATGTAGGTGATTTAAATAATAACGTATCACTAATCACTGCTCCAAGCAACAATCCTGCTATATCTTTAGGGATTTCAACACCATGTTCTTTATAACATTTCGCAACAATAGTTGCAGTTGAACCTAAAGGTTCAGCCCTAAACATAACAGGTCCTACAGTTTGAATATCTGCAACTCTATGATGATCTACGATTTCTAATATTTCTGCTTCCTCTATACCATCAATAGCTTGTGTTCTTTCATTATGATCAACTTGTATAACTTTCTTTCTCATTCCATTTAAAACTTGAAAACGTGAAATAGATCCTACAACTTTTCCAGTAAAATCTACAACTGGATAACTTCTATATCTTGTTTCACTCATGACTTCTTTTACATAATCTACAGTATCATCAGTTGTAAATGAAGTGATATTTCCTTTCTGCATGACATATTCTACTGGTAATGATTGTAAAATTTGTTGTGATGTCATGAAAGTATTAAATGATGTGCTAATAACACTCACATGATTTTCTATACATTCTTTTAATAACTCATCCTTTAAACCAAATGAACCTGTTAAAACAATCAAAGAAACTTCACCTTTAATAAAATTTCTTACTGCTTTTTCACGATCACCACCAACAATAACAATATCACCCTTAGCAACACGTTTAAGTGCTTCTTTAGAGTTCATTGCAGTAATATGAATAGCTCCAGTAATTGTCTTTAGTTTTCTATCTAAATGTAAAACTCTTGCTTCTAAAGTATCAATAACATTCTCTATAGGAGTATTAGCCTTTTTTAAAACATCTCTATCCCATTCATCCATATATCCTTCAATGATATTAGATGTAGATAACAATCCCATTAAGTGATTATGATCATCTAATACAGGTGCACTCTTTAAATTTTGTTGTTTCATTAAAGACCATGCCGTTTTTAAGGTCAATTCTTTAGAAAAAACTGTGACTTTATCATAATCTAAATCTTCTACTGTTTGCTTAACCGTTTTAAGTAAAACAGGTATTTCAGTATTAAATCTCTTTAAAATATACTCAGTTTCTCTATTAATTTCACCAAGTCTTACTGGTACAGCATTATAACGACCTATTCTAAACAAAAAATCTGCGTAAGCTATTGCACTACATATAGAATCACTGTCAGGATTTTTATGACCACTAACAAAAACGACTTCTTGCATAAATGTCTCCTTCCTACATTTTCTTTAAATAACGATATATTGTTGGTTCACTAACAGCCAATTTTTCAGCAACCAATACAATGGCTCCTTTAACTTTAAATGTTCCTTTTTCTTGTAAATATTTAACAACTTTAATTTTTTCATCAACATTTAATCTTTCAACTAAGAAATAACTAGGGAATCCCATTTGTTCCAAACATTCTTTAATATAGATATCAACCATTTCATCAAGTGGTGATGATAAGATTTCTATTGGATTTTCCATCTTATATTCAACATCTTTATTTTCTTTGATTCCTAATATTCTCTTTAGTGTAGATTGTATGTATTCATAATCAGAAATATTCACATTAATACATAACATACCAATTGGAAAAGCATTCCCTTCTTCCTTAATAAAATATGTTGCAGATTTTAATAATTTCCCATCTGGTCCTGCAGTTTTATAATTCACTACATACTCTTTCTTTTCATATTGTTTTGTTTCTAAATAATGTAATGATAAATTAGATAACTTTGCTCCTATTTCTCTTCCAGAGATATGTTTGTTTGCTAAAGCAACAACCTCTCTTTCTTCGCTTGTTAAATCATGTAAAGCAATTTCAACGTTTTCTCCTAAAGCAGCTCCTAAAAACTCTACCATCTTATAATATGGCTCTAAACCTTTATACATACTTTCATCTCCCTCTTAATTTTATTATACATGAAACAATAATATTTTCCAACTTTTTTTATCATGATAAAAAATAAGTTTTAAAATTATTGTTTTTATTATTATGATAAATATTTTATTATGTTTTTTATCACTATAGAAGAAAAGATAAAATACTTAACAAAAACATAAAAATATACATGCTCCCTCTTATAACAGCAATTATCAAAACAATCCTAGCCGTTTCTTCATCTCTTTCTCTAATCAAAAAATAAAAAAACTGCAATTGGAATAATACCACTCAATAAAATCATAATTAAAGAAAACTATTATTTTTTCGTTCAGTATCTAAATAAGTATGATTAACTTCCTTGAGCCCCACTTGTATTATTTCCTATTATAATTTCTTGATCGCAGTAAAGACAAAACATATTATCACACTCCTTAATTTTTATTTTACATACTTTTTTATTAATTATCTAGCTTTTTATATTATATGCAACTAGAAGTTACAGAAAAAATATCACAGAGCCTTGACTCTGTGATATTATGAATTATAAAACTTTCATTCCACCATACTTACGTACTTTTAAAATATGGCATGTACCTTCTCCAAAGTATTTTTCTATTTCTTTTTTATAAATTTCAACAAATTCATCTTTTACAAAAGCTTGAATCGTTCCTGCAAATCCACCACCATGAACTCTACAAACACCATTATCTAATAATATTTCTTCTGACAGAGCAATCGCAATTGATACAGCTTGATTATTGACATCATGATTAGAATAAATATTTTGTAAATATTTATATGAACTTTCCCCGGATGCTTTAATTGTTTCTTTAAATAATTCAAATTGATTATCCTTTAAAGATTGAACTGCTTTTTCAACTCTTTTATTTTCTTCAAATAAATGAATAGTTCTTAATATAGCTCTATCATTTACTGCTTTTCTTAATTCTGGTAAATGATTATAAAATTCTTTTTCATCAACTTCTCTTAAAAAATCTTTTCCAAAGTATTTTGCTACTTCTTTCATTTCAGCAGGAATAGATGCATAATCATCAGTTAAATCCGCATGAGAAGCATGCACATCAACAATACATAAACTATGTTTAAATTCTGAGAAATCAACATTAACTTTTTCTACTATTGGATGATCATTATCTTTAAAATCAATATGAATTAAACTTCCTGCAGAACAAGCACACTGATCCATTAATCCACAAGGTTTCCCAAAATAAACATTTTCACTATATTGTCCTACTTGAGCAATCGTTACTGGATCAATGCTCATATCATTATATAATCCAGATAAAACCGTTCCAACTATAACCTCAAAAGCAGCTGATGATGATAACCCCGATCCTTGTAAAACATCACTTGTCATATAAGCTTCAAAACCACCAATTTGATACCCTAATTCTAAATATCTTGCACAAACACCTCGAATTAATCCTTCAGATGTTTCTAATTCATTTTCTCTCTTTTCTAAATCATTAATAACAATACCTTCAATATCATAATCATCTGATAATATTTTAATATGAGAATCATGAGGCGCTACAATCGCAATAACATCTAAATTGATTGCAGCTGCTAAAACTTCACCATGTTGATGATCTGTATGATTACCACAAACCTCACTACGTCCTGGTGTACTATAGATTTCTATTTCTTTATCTCCATATAAAGAAATAAATTTGTCAATAGCTTCAATATATCTTTCCTTTTGATGAGGTATCAATAAAGAATCAACATACACTTCACCTAACTTCTCATTATATTTATTTTCTTGAATATCTTTTATAACTAAACTAGCTTTTTTCATTATTTTATTACCTTAAATTGATATGATGTCTTTTCATCATATACTTCACCTTTCTTTAATATTGTTGTTGGCTTTTCTTCTAAATGAATAGCATCTGGTAAATTCTGTGTTTCAATACAGACAGCATCTCTTTTATAATAATGTTGTCCATACTTACCTAAACGTCCATCTAAGAAGTTAGCTGTATAAATTTGGGCTCCTGGTAATGTTGTAGAAACGATTAAACACCTACCACTTTCTTCGTGTTTTAAGACAACTTGCTTTTCTTTTGTAGAGAATAGGAATGGATGATCAAAACCATTTCCTAATTTTAATTGTTCATCTTCGCATTCAATCTTATTTCCAATATAAGCTGGTTCATTAAAGTCAAATGGGGTATTTTTAACTTCTCTTATTTCACCAGTTGGAAGTCCATCTCCATCAATGCAAGCAAAGCGATCAGCATGAACTTCTAATAAATGACGATAAATATTTTCTTTCTTTCCTGATAAATTAAAATATGAATGATTTGTAATATTGATAATTGTATCTTTATCAGTCGAAGCAACATACTCAACAGTGAGTGTATCATCTACCAGTTGATAAATGGCTTTAAAATCAAGATTACCTGGATATCCCTCCTCTCCATCTTTTGATAAATAATGAAATTCAATTGTTTTCTCATCTTTAATTTCATAATCAAAAACTTGATAACTAAAACCTTTAATTCCTCCATGTAAATGATTAGGACCATTATTTACGGCAAGAGTATAATCTTCACCATTTAATGAAAACTTCCCTTTTTTTATACGATTCGCAATTCTTCCAACCAATGCCCCTAAATAAGCATCTAATGTTTGATAAGAGTTAAAATCATCATACCCTAATACAACGTCATCAATATTTCCATTTTTATCTTCCATCAAGACCTTCATTATTGTACAACCATAATTAGAAACAACAATTTCTAATTTTTCATTCTTCATAGAAATAATATCAATATTATTATCTAATCTTTTAATGACTTCAATCATCCCTTATTTCCTCCTTCAATATTTTCTATAAAATCAATAAAAGCATGAATTCCTTCATCATTCATTTTAAATACACCTGCATCTTCTAACACTTCTACAAAACGACTTGTAAGTGCTAATTTTAATAAATCATCTATATGACTTTCATCAATTTCATTCCTTCTTAATTCATCATACCATGATTTATGTTTTTTTAAAATCTCATAATCATCAAATTTCTTATTTCCTAATAAACACTCTTTTAATAACTGTAATTCAGTTTTTAATCTTGCTGGTAAAATAGCTAATCCCATCACTTCAATCAAACCAATATTTTCTTTTTTGATATGATGTAGATTTTGATGGGGATGGAAAATACCATCTGGATATTCTTCACTTGTACGATTATTTCTTAATACAATATCTAATTGATATTCATTATCTTTCATTCTAGCAATTGGAGTTACTGTATTATGTGGTGTTTCATTAGTAAATGGAATAATATCTAATAATTGATTTTCATATTTCTTCCATTTTTCTAATACTAATCCCGCAAAAGAGATGATTTCATTTTTATCTAATGAAGTTATCCTTATTGTTGATAAAGGCCATTTTACAATTTCTATTTTTAAATGTGGAAAAGAACTTAATGATATCTCTTTAATAATTTCTGCTCCTTCTATAGGAAATGTATAACACCCTCCTTGATAATGATCATGTGTTAAAATCGATCCTCCTACGATTGGTAAATCAGCATTAGAACCAATCATATAATGTGGAAATTGATCCAAAAAAGAAAATAAATGTTTAAATGTTTGATGATTAATTGTCATAGGTGTATGCAATTCATTAAATACAATACAATGTTCATTATAATAAACATATGGTGAATATTGTAAATAATACTGATGGTTTTCTAAAGCAACTGGAATAATTCTATGTGTTTGTCTTGCAGCACGTTTTAAGTCTCCACTAAATCCTACGTTTTCTTTACATAATAAACATTTTGGATAACCACTTGATTTTATTGATTTTGCTTTTGCGATTTCTTTAGGATCTTTTTCTGGTTTAGAAAGGTTAATTGTTATTTCAATTAATCCATATTTATAATATTGTTGAAAACGTATATTTTTATCTGTTCTATTTTTACGAATATATTGTGAATTTATTGATAATTGATAATAATAATTTGTAGCATCTTGTGGTGATATCTTATATTTCTCTCTAAAATTTCTATCAACTTCACTTGGTCTAGGCATAATACAATTCATAATACGAGTATCAAAAAGATCTCTTGATGTTATATCATCTTCAATGATGTTTTTCAATACTGCATAATCAAGAATTTTTTCTAATATTGATGTACATTCAGGTATATAGTCTTCTATTCTTTGAAAACAAATATCATCTAATTGTAATAAATCTAATATTAAATTGATTGAATAATCAATATCTTCTTCTTTAATCATACCACGCTCTAATGCATAACATATAAGTTGACTAATCTCACGATCCATAATATAACCTCCATTTAACCTATTTATAATTTATATCAATCTCTTTATGTGGAAAAGAACATAACACACCCATCGTTTTAAGATGCAATTTGGTTATGCTCTTTCTCATAAAATTTAGAAAAATACTTTTTACTTAATTCTTTTTTAAATTCATAATAGCTGAATTTATAAGTTGTGTTGCTTTATTAATCTCAGATTGTGTTGGATATTTTATATCTAATATAGCTTCTGCATCTGCAATTGCTTTATTTAACCTTTCTATTGATCGAACTGTATAAACGTTTGTTTGATCAGCTAAAGCTTTTGCTTCTTTCAATCTTGGAACAACCTGAGAATCAATCAAAATTTCTTCAAGATTTATTGCAATATTAACAATATTTCTACCACTTTCTTTAATATATTTAGCTGAATATATTTTTCCTTCATCAACTTTTGATGATGGATTAGTCCATTTGTATCCTTTTGGAAGTTCAACTTCACTTAATTGATGATTTTTAAAAGCGGTGATTCCTTGTCTACCATATAAATTTATAGCACTTAAATCATTCTTATCTAATACTGTTAATGTCGCAACTTGTCTTTGAAGTTTATGATTTGGAGTTACTTTTCCACTAAATACTGCATTTTTTGGATATGCAGTGTA
Source organism: uncultured Erysipelotrichales bacterium (assembly GCA_910579135.1). GTDB lineage: Bacteria > Bacillota_I > Bacilli_A > Erysipelotrichales > Coprobacillaceae > MGBC113645. The sequence continues at coordinate 8,959 of CAJTTM010000041.1, forward strand.
GTAAATATTATATACTCCAGGCTCTAATAATTTTAAACTATCTACATCATTGACCCCTTCACATCTTAAGAATGCTCCAGATGTTTTACAATCTCCAGAATTATTAAACATAAATTCATCTTCTATTGAATAATCTACAACATATTCCTTATTACCAATATTTGTAACAGTAATTCCATCTACTAAATCAGGTGTTTCACCCTCTATCATAGAAACATTCTTTATTCCATTCATAACAGGACTATCACTATAATATTCATCAGAAGATTCTTTTTGTTCACTATTTTGATAATAGCGTACCCAATCAATAGCAAATTCAGTATTATCCTCAGCTAAATGATTACCAGCATTTTTTGCCCAGTTTCCACCAGTTGCTAAATTCATTTGAATATATTGCGGTTGATTGAAACATGCTTGTAAAGCTCTAATACGTGCATCACTTTGATCATATTCTATTGTACTGTAGATTTCACCATCTAAATACCACTCTATTCTATCTTCTGACCAATTAATTCCAAATATATGATACTCATCATTAAAATCATCATCCATGCCAATAGAGCGTCCTAGTTCATATGGAGAATAACTTCCATCCTTATCTACATCTCCATTTGCATAATAGAAATGTGGTGTTGCATAAACAATTTTATTACTTTGATTTCCTTCATTTGATTCATCATTTCTAATTGTTCCACCAATCATTTCCATAATATCAATTTCACCACAAGCAGGCCAACCATATCCTTGACGACTTGAAATATCACCATCTAAATTGAAGTTAGCTCCTAATGTCCAAAAAGCAGGGAATGCACCTTTACCTTTTGGTAACTTAGCTTTCATTTCAATACGTCCATATAAAAATTCTTTTTTACCTGCTGTTCTAACACTTCCAGAATCATACTTTACTTTTCTTGCAGCTGAACCAACAGGATTTAAATATTGATCTTCAACTTTTCTGTCTGTTACTTTTAAAACAAGCTTTCCATTTTTAAGAAAAACATTATCTTTACTGTCTGTATAATGTTGTTGTTCATTACCACGAACTCTACCTAACTCATATCCCCAAATATTTTGATCTAATTCTTGTCCATTAAAATCATCTTCCCATACATAGTTATACTCAGCATCTTTATCAATTTGAGTTAACACAACATTATCAATGTCTACAATTGCATCTCTACCAACAACATTTCCATCAGTCCATTTAATAAGTCCAACCGCAACATCATATTGATCCCCAGCTGTAAACTCAATTGTTTCTTTTCGCCATTCTCCATTTGTATACTGAAGTGCTTTTTCAGCAACTTGTCCTTTATTCATTTCTACTGCCTTATCATAACTATATGATGAATTTTTAACACTAAGGAAAACACCTTTCATAGTGCTTGTGTCACCTGTTCCACTATAACTGACTTTCACATCAGCAGTTAGTCTATATTTTTTCCCTGGCTTAACATTTGCGTATTGTAGAAGGGATCCATCAGATACTCCTTGACCTATTCTTCCTAAACGATTTCCATTTTCATTAACTATAGAACTATTATTTGTCTTCCAAATTGTATTAGTTTTTTCAAAATCACCACTGCTAATTAAACTTAGTGGAGTTAATTCATCTGCTATTTTACTTGTTTTAGCAGTTACATCACCAATAATAGAATAGCCTTGTGTTAATAATGTTGTTACCAGTGCAGTCCCAACTACTGCTTTTCCTACTTTTAATAATTTTTTATTCATATATAGCTCCCTTCTATCTTGTTTCTTTCTTTTTACCAACAACAAAGCAAACTATAGCTGCGATTCCCATACATCCTATTAACAATTCAATAGAGCATGTATTATCAGAAGTGGTAACTTGTCTTTTGGATACTAAAGTATTATTTTGTTTGTCCTTTTGTTTTGTATTCAATTTAGAACCTAATACTGAAGATGAAATATCATCTTTTGTATCAGAGTCATTTGGTTTTTGATTATCCGCTCCAGGATCCTTATCACCATCAGGATTCTCTGGTTTTTTGTTATCGTCTGGAGTTGTAGGATTCTCTGGTTTTTTGTCATCATCTGGAGTTGTAGGAGTTTCTGGCTTAACATCATCAGTTGTTTTCTTCTTCTCTACTACCATTACAAATTCAGAGAATAAATGATTCTCAAATGCAACCTTTCCATCTTCCTTTGTTACATAAATAGCATCAATATCTTTTAATCCATCTCCATCAATATCATGTAATCTATAAATGAAAACCTCTTTATCTCTTAACTGTTCATCTAAAATCATTTCAAAGTCTAATAATAATGATGTTTCTCCAATTCTTGCAATCTCTCTCTTTTCTAAAGCATCTTGACTATCTTTTTCATATACAACAAGATTAACATCAAAGTATTGATAAATTTCTGTATCCTTATCCTTTTCAATATCTACAAGATAATTATTAAGTTTTGCTTTCATTTCATCACTTAAACTTGATAACGGAAGAATTGATGATTCTGCTACAACCTCAACATATTTACCTTTATTCAATGATTTTCTTACAACATCTAAAGCAGATGCATCTTTCTTTAATACTTTTTCAGCTTCTACTAAATCTGCAAAACCAACAACAACTTTATTAACTTGATCATCTATTGTAACTGGAGTTACATAAACTGTATTATTTTCATGTTCAAGTCTAATTAACCCATCAATAGCATTTATCAAATCATTTGTTGCCTTATCCACTTCTTCTTGAGATGGTCTTGCTTTATCATTAATTTGATTTGCTCTTTCTAAAGCTCCTACATATTTATTAACAGATGAATTTGTATATTCTTGAAGATTAATAACCTTTGTACTATTAATAGCTTTTACTAATTCACTCTTATCTACTACTGATGTATAGCCAGCAGTCAAATCCATAGCTTCTTGACTTGTTAGAATCTCATCAGTAACTAATACATATTCAATTTCACCTTTAAAATTACTAATACCGTTTTGCCCTCCAATTGTAACACTATTAATTGAAGTTGTTATTTGTGAGAATACTTCAAATCCTCCACTAACTGATAATACTTTCACTTCTTGTCCATCAATCGTTAAACGATATTGATTCGAATCATTAGACAATACAACTGTATGCCATTCATCTTTACTTAAAGGTGAATCATTAAATGCTGCTTGTGAACCAGATTTTGCATAAACAATTTTTAAAACATCATTATTTAAGATAGCCAATGAAGCATATGTTCCATTTCCTCTTAAATCAGAAGTTGCATTATTAATACCAAGTATTGCACTATCTCCGCTATCTGTTGAAGCACGTTTAAATTTAACAATAATTGATCCAGACTTTACATTTTTTAAATCTTGAAGTGATTTATTATCAGAGTTAATATCATTGTCTTGAAGATTTTCTATTCTTTGTCCATCAAATGTTTGATTTCCTTCTTCAAATGTCTTATTAATAATCGAATTACCTTTTAAAGCATCTAAACTAACCTGACTATCATGTAAAATTTGTTCATCTAAGATTTCATCATCATTTTTAGCAACAATCTTATAATAATTATCTTTACCATATCCACATTCATGAATAAATTCATTATAACTATCAGCATTAATTGTTTTTATAACTTCATATATTCCATCTTCTTTATCTGATACTGAAATAACATATTGATTTGCTGATACAACATCATTCCAACTTAATCTTACTGTACTATAACGAGATACAATTTCAGCATCTAAGTTATCTTTAATAGCTGTAGATGTCCCAGTTACACACATTTCTGCAATACTTGCTAAAGCAGTTGACGTTGTTGGTGCTTTTGCTGTACCAGTAATTGTTATCTTAACATATTGCACATTTTCTTGTGGCTCAAATGAAACTGATTTCCATCCATCAGATGCCATCCAAGTTCCAGTTGCAACATTTTTGTATGTGTTATTATCTGAACTTACAGAAATTGTATAATTTGTAATTCTACCATCATAATTACCTTGACGTGGTAAATATCTAATACCATCTACTACTGATGGACCTTTTAAATTAGCGACAAAATAAGCACCATTTGCATTTGAAACCCAATATGATAAAGGATCGTTATCTTTAGCATTTAAGGCTTTTGTTGAACTTATTGCAGCACTTCCACCAGCATTAACAACAGTAATATCTCTTGACTTATCTGTTGGATCATTACCAATATTGGCAATAGTATATAACTTATTATTATTCTTTTCTATATCAAAAGCTTGACCATAAACTGTATCAATAATTGCATCACTTTCAACAGATGCTGCAATTTCTCCTTGGTCAGTATCTTTCACTTTATATTTAAAGATCAATTCATTTGTTCCAGATCCAGAAACATATTCAGCATTTGCTGCAATACCATTAATCCTTAAGTTTAAACGAAGTGTTGTTCCATTAACCATAAATACTGTTTGATCAAAAGATACTTTAATTCTTAATTCATCACCAGTCTTAACAACTTTATTTTCATTATCAATTTTTATGCTTTCAATTTTTGGTGAGAATACATTAACTTTTTTATCAGTAAGATAATCAAAGTTAATTTTCATATATCGCATAATATAATTCTCTTTCTCATAAACAATACCAATATGATCTTCATCTAATTGAACTAAACTTGAATATGCAAATCCACCATCATCAATAGTTTTATCATATTTAACATTCAATTGTTCACCATTCATTTCACATAATCTTATATGTCCAACTCTTCTTGCTTTTTTAGAAGTTGTTAATGTTTTTGTACTATTTGCATCTCCACTTGCATTAGAAATCGCAATGTATTCTTTTACTCCTTTACCATCCAAATCAGCTTTAATTGCAATCGCAGATAACTGACAGAACGGCTCACGAATATCTGTATCATAAACTTGACCCCATGTTTCTCCACAGTCTTCACTAATTGCATATTGAACAACACCATAGTCTCTCTTTGTATCTATATAAGAAGTATTTCTCATAAATTGAACTAATCTGCCATCTTCTAATTGTACAATTTGACTTTCAGTTAATTCATATGCTGCATCACCTTTTTGAGTATTTAAAGTTTGTGAAGTAATTGTTCTTTCTTCATCAGTTCCTTTATTAATAATTCTACCATCATTAGGAGATTCTCCTCTAGTCCAAGTTTTTCCACCATCATCACTATAAATATTTGCAGAACTTTGACTTCCTAAATTTGTTCCCACACCATTTGTTGTATAATAAATTGGGAAAATCAAACGAGTTGACCCATCAGCTTTTTTAGCCTTAATACCTGCACCTGGCCCTGTTCCTACAAACTTCATATAATCTTCTTTAATATATGGTGTTAAATCTCTTGGTTGATCCCATGTTTCACCATCATCTGTACTTGTGAACATCCAAACGAAAACAGTTTTTAAAACATGTAATTCCCCGCTCTTATTTCCTGAACCATTTAAATAAATATTTCCAGCATTAACACCTTTCTTTAATAGTTGTCCATTACTTGTACTTGTTAATGTTTCTGCATTGTACCCTTCTACAACATAATCAGTTCTATTTCCTCTTCCATCATAAACAACACCATTTTCTTTAACAGTATATCGGTTGTTTTGACTATCATAAAGATTCAAATACCATTTTCCTTTAATATTTTCATATGCACTTGTTGTTGTTGCATCTATAGCCCCATTTGACTCTGGACAGATATCAACAAATAAATATGTTGTCCCATCTGCATGTAAAAGAACAGGGTCTATAGCAATGGCTGATTGAGTACGTCTAGAATTTGGATAATAACCATCTTCAATAAAATCTCTACTTTTATCAAAATTACTATTTGTAGGCATATCTATAACAACATTATTTTCATTCCAAGTTCTTCCATCATCATCACTTGTTCTTACAACTGTTGCAATATCTCCCCAGTCATTATAATGATATTTTCTTGCATCTGCTGCTGCAATAAGTTTTCCACTATCTGTTTTAACAATAGATGGAATTCTATACATACTTACAGCAACACCATTTGGATCATCTCCTTCTTCACCAGAATTAATTAATGTTCCCTTTTGCCATAAGTTTACCATTTTTGGAAGTTCTACAACATCAGTTGACTTATGTAAATCCTTAACTTGATTTTCATTAAGAACTTCACTATGAATTTGAACCATATCCATTGATCCATCAACATCATATTTTAATGTATTACTTCCAATATCTACTCCACCTAAAGTTACAGTATTAAGATTATTCTTAATTGTATTAAAGAAATTGTAAGTGACATCTGCTGTATCTATTACATCACCATCTAAATAAACTGTTGCTTTAGATTTTGAATCATCAATTTCTTTAAATGTATAAGTTAGAGTATGCCAATTCGTATTATTAAGCGTTCCTGATTTTAATGGAATACTATAAGTATGGACACCTGCACCTCCTGCTGCCGCTCTCTTTTCAAATCCAATACTTTCTTGACCATTAACATTTCTCAATACATATAAAACAGCATATTGGTTTGCAGTTGTATTGTTAGATGCACTCAATAGTCCATTAACTCTAGCACCAGATGTATTTTCACTGTTAACAACAACATTGAATTTAAATCTAAAAGTTATACTTCCAGATTTCATAGCACTTGTTACTTTTGTTAAATTTTCTGATGTATTTAATTCTTCACTACTTGTTCTTGCTGTAGCAAGAGTTTTATCAAATTTTTTATTTTCTATTTGTATCATTGGTTCCAACATCACTTCTTCAGCATAAGAGTTAGTTCCTCCTGCTATGATTGATAGTGATAACATAAACACCAATAAAATTTTAATTATTCGGTTCTTTTTCATTGTTTATCCCCTTTTTTTCTTTTTTAAAACAAATGGTATTGCTAATGATGTAGCAAACATAAAAATAAATAATAATGGTTGATATCCGTCTCCAGTTTGTACTTTATTTAATGTTTTATTATTTTGCTTATCACCATTTAATGTCTTATTATTTTGGTTATCAGCATCTACTTTTTTATTTGTTTCAACATTGTCAATTTTACTTCCTAAAACATCTGAATCGATAGAATTTGAATCATTGTCTTTAATTGTTTCATCTGGCTTTTTATCATCTTCACTTGGATTATTAGGTTTTTTGTCATCTTCATTTGGCTTATTTTGATCCTCTGATGGCTTGCTTGGCTCTTTATCATCTTCTGATGGTTTTTCAACCTCATTTGCTTTCTTTTCATATATAAATGTATACTGATTTCCAATATATCCACTAAAAGCAATACTATCTTCATTACTTTCAAAATCAATCTTTTGATATTCACCGTTTATACCACCAACCAAATAGAATGATTTTATTTCATCATCCAATAATTTGTTAGGAACACCTATCTTCACATCAATTGGCATATTAACATTTTTTAACTCATAAACTTGCTCATCATCTACCATTAATATAGCTTGTAAGTTATAAAGCCCAAAAGCTTTTTCGTTATCTTTTAATAACCCTAAATCAATATCAACTTCTTCTATTTTTTCAATTAAAGTCACTTTTAATGTAATCTTTTGCCCTTGCTCTGAAGCTTCTTTAATTATTTCTTGAACTTTAGCATTTTCATTAATAATTGTTTTAAATTGTTCTACATCACTTACAGATAAACAATCGCTTATTTCCACTTCCATCTTTGTAGCAACTACTAATTGTTTACTAGCATCATTTAAAGAGATAACGGCATCATTAATTTCTTTTATAGTTGAATCTGCTTTTTCATATATAGCTTTAGCAGCATTTAATGCCTTTTCAAATGCCTCTTTTGAAACTGTAGTATAAACACTTAAGTCTTTTTCATCACATTTTTGAATAAGATCATTTAATTCAGATTTATCAACTAATTCTATATTTTGTGATTCATAAGAAATTAATTGTGCTTGTGATGTACTACATCCTGATACAGCAACTTGATACTTTTGATGAGATGGTAGATTTTCTAAAGTTAATACTCCACTATCTCCACTCACTTCATATTTTTTTGTACCCACTTGAACTGACAACTTAATATCTTTGACTCCACTCAATTGTTCTGTATCAAATGATATTGAATTTGTTGTTATACCAAAAGTTAAGCTTGTTGTTGTATCTTTTATAGAACTAAATGGCATTTTAATGAATAGATTAGGAATAAATGTATCTTCATCTAAAATACCAATTCCTTCAATAAATTGCTTTGTCATCATTAAATGACCATTTGCTCCTGGATGAAGAGCTTTACCTTGACCAAATACACAATTATCTCCATAAATATAATATTGATCTTGATACATATATGGATATTTACTAACAACATCATGGAATGGTGTATATTGATCTATAAAAATGCAATCCATTTCACTAGCTACTTCTTTCATAACCTGCGTATATTCCCTACACCTAGTATTTCTATCCCATTGTGTAGGTAAAGGTGATCTTAAAATAACAATATCAGTTTTTGCTTTTGCTTTACTTACAAGTGATTGTAATTGACTTCTATATTGCTCTGATGATAATACAGTTGAATCATTTGTTCCTAACATAATAGAAATAATATCAGGATTATAATTATTCAATCTTTCATTAATACTTGCTAGTGTTGAACTTCCAGCTATATCAATAGTTGCTCCAGAAACTGCTGTATTAATAACAACATCATTCGTTCTTTTTAAATCATCCTTTAAATACTTTTCAAAAGATTGAGCGATTGTATCTTGTCCCAAATTATATGCAGCCCCATGAGTAATAGAGTCACCCATAAACATCCATGTTAACGAATCATCGTTATCCATTTTATTTTTTAGTTGTTCTTGTAAATGATCCAATGATTGTCTCTTAACACTTGCATTTTGACCATCGCCAACTATTCCACTCATTGTTCTTATTTGTACTTTTCCATCTTTTGATTGAATTTTCAAACAGTATTTTGATCCTTTCTCTAACGAAGAAATAACAAATTCATTTTCAACTACATCAGTTATTGTTTTATCATCTAAAGTTAAGACATAACTCCATTCTTGAATATCTTTATATGATGGTATCTTGATTTCTAAAGAATTATCTGTACTCTTAACTATTGGTTTGATATCTTTAGCATATGTTTCTACGTTATTCATACTCTCAAGGTTAAAATTCACACCAACAGTACAAGGATATTGACTTGTTGTTTTTATTGTTGCCTCACATAATTGTTGACCTATGTTATAATGACCTCTTTGATTCAATAAACCATCTTTCAATGATTCATCTGTTACATCATGATCTACAACTACTATTCTTTGATCATTATTTGCGTTTGTGAACTCTTCTACAACCTCATCAATAGCTTGATAATATTTTGCAATAATATTATCTGTTTGCGAATTATTCACTGTATGTGGTTTTTGAATAACAGCAAAACCTTGATTATTTCTTAATGATAAAGATAATGTAATAAACTGTTTTAGTTCTTCTTTAAATCGTCTTACATTATTTTGACTATAATCTTCTTTCCCTACCATATAAGCCATTGCTTTAGGATTAAATTTGCTCTTATATGAATCAAAACGATTAATAATATCATTTAATGTTTGTCCCTTTTTCCCAGCATTCATAACAAAGCGTTGTTTTCCAGCAGTAGTATTACTACTTTGTGTCCATCTTATGTATTCTTCAAAATGACTTACATAATTTCTCATTCCTTGAACATGATTATAACTTCCTTGGACTTCTTCACCACCAACAAACAACCATGTATTATCTACATCTTCAGTAAACATTTTAGAAATTTGTGATCCTAATGAAACATCCATCTTATTTAATTTATTTGTTACAGCAGCTGTATAATCTTCCATTTCCTTTTCAGACATAACTTCATCTGTAATCGTTACATAAGCAATTTCACCTTTAAAACCCGCTGTATTTGTTCCGTTATTAATAGCACCACCAATTGTTAAAAAATTCAAGTTTGTAATAGCACTATTATTTAAAAAATCATGAAGATAATTTCCTTGATGATTATAGTTAGCCTCTTGTTTTCCATTAACCCTATTTTTAAAATACGAAGTCATTCCTTCTGTATATGTTGTCAAACCGTAAGTTGTCCAACCATTTTCCTCAATTGCATTATTGATATTATAACGAACAGTACCATTACCAATATCATATCTTAATATATTTGATGTCCCTTGCATAAAACTAATACAATTTGCAGGATTTGGAGAACCATTTATATAATGATCACTAGGTGTTACAACTTTTTTATCTTTAACATTTAACAAAATCTCTCTATTATTAACTGTCTTTTCTTTATCAGGTCTAAAAGAAATCAAAACTGTTCCTTGTTTTAGTTCTTGTAAACGATTAATATTTTGAGAAAATTGTAATACCTTTGTCCCATCAAATGTTTCATTTCCACCTAATAACGAAACATGAAAATTATTTAGTTCGGCAGCAGCATGACCTTGTACCGCTTCTATACCTGTCTTATATGCATCCTTCACAATAGATGATTGAACACTTTCATCATCTGCACATTTAATAACATATCTTTCTTGTGTATTGACTCCTGAATTATTATCAATATACTCTAAACCATTAACTATTGCTATAAGAGAAAGTTTTGTATCATCATCACCTACTCTATAAACGTTATATCTATCATGATCTCCAGCTTTGTTCCAAGAAATACGATTAGAACTGTAACGTGCTTCTACTCTAGCATTAATTGTTTCATTTGCATAAACATATATAGGAGACATTCCTATAGCCATAGTCCCTATTAAGCTTCCCAATATAATATCTTTAAGTTTTCCCATTTTTTCCTCCATATATTTATTATTTCATTTTATATTATACTTTGTTTTATTAAAAAATCAATATTTTTTAGTAAATTATATTAATGTTTTTCACTAAAATTTATCAGTTTTTTACTTTGTGTTTTACTTCTTTTGTTATAGTAATTTGCATAAATTTATGATATCATTTAATATACATGTAAATAGGAGAAAATATAAATGGCAAAATTAAAAGATGTAGCAGATTTAGCCCAAGTTTCTCTAGCAACTGCTTCTCGTATTTTAAATAATGATGAAACTCTTAGTGTAACTGAAGATACAAAAAAAGCTGTTCTAGATGCTGCTAAACAATTACAATATATAATTAAACCAAAGAAAACAAACAAAACAACATTCGCTATTGTTCAATGGTATTCAATTGAAGAGGAATTGAATGACCCTTATTATTTAACTTTAAGACAAGGTGTTGAAAACTTTTTAAAACCTCATCAGATTGCTGTTAAACGTATTTTTTCAGATGATATTAATATTTTTCAATCCCTCAACGATGTTAGTGGAATTATTTGTTTAGGTAAATTTAGTACTGAATATATTCATAAATTAAAATCAGCTTGTAAAAATATTATTTTACTAGATATGGATTTAAAAAGTCCTTGCAGTGAAGTTTGTATTGTTTTAGATTTTGATAATGCTGTTAAACAAGTTATTGAATATTTTCATCTTTTAGGTCACTCAAAGATTGGATTCTTAGGAGGCATCGAGCATGATGACGATCACCAAAAATATCTTGATACTCGTCGTACTTCTTTTGAAAAATATTGTCAACAATATAATATGGATTATCAAAATTATATTATTGAAGATAAATTTACTAGTGAATCTGGATATAATATGATGAGCGAAATGATTCTATCTAACAATTTACCAGATGCTATTTTTGCAGCAAGTGATCCTATCGCAATTGGTGCTTTACGCGCTCTTCATGATCATAATATTCGTGTTCCTGAAGATATTTCAATTGTAGGATTTGATAATATTGAATCAACTAATTTTACATCACCTCCACTAACAACCATCTATGCTCCTGCATATGAAATGGGAGAGTTAGGGGCTCAATTATTATATTATTCACAATTAAAAAATGATTCCCTTAACCCTATGCGTATTCAATTACCATGTTATTTAATCGAGAGAGAATCATGTTTAAAAAAATAAAATTCTTATCATAAAAAGTAAGAATTTTTTATATTAAAAGAGATTCAAAATGAATCTCTCAGATTGTTGACAAATTAAATGAAAATATCAAATTCAAGTAAAAAGGATTGA
>CAJTTM010000042.1 GCA_910579135.1 uncultured Erysipelotrichales bacterium
ACAAGATACACCTATAACAAGCGTAATTAATACATCAATCATTTATTCCCTCCTATTAAAACACACATCAGGAACGCACCTAAGCACGCTCCTAGAACTATTCCAATGAATAAGTTAGTCATTTTCCATAACCTCCAACTTATGTAAAAGTTGTCTTAAATCAAATTCATACTGTTTTAGATCCCTTAAATTATTACCCTTTTCTGGATTATCAATTTCTTTGCGAACTAATCTTCTTAAAATATCAATGTCAATTATGTCTAATTTCATCCTCTTTCACTTCCTTTTCTACAGCATTGTGATATTTCAAACATTTCCCACTACTATAAGCTACACATTCCTCTTTAATACAAGCATGAAGTATTGGTCTTGTAAAATCCCCTTGTCCTACCATAATAGCTTTAACTCCCTTATATGAGGTTAAGTCAGGACAATATTTAATCATTGTCTTCCACCTGCTTTCTGTAAAATCTGTTCTCTTTATAATTTCTAACTACGATTTCATTAGTTCCTGTTGGAACTGCTTTAATTATTTTTTTGTCATTATCGCTTATTTTAACTAAAAATATTTTAAGCCAATCTCCAAAATCTTTATCATACACCCACATATTTTCTTTAAGTTCTTCAAACTTCAAAGGTGGGTTGTTAAAGCACTCTTCATTCAAACTCATTCTATCCACCCCAATTCTTGACATTGTTTGTTGATTGCGTCTAATAATTCTTTATAAATTGCACAACCTCCAACATTCTTAAATACAACATCATCTTCTTTGTAGTAAAGTTGTGCATAAAATGAATCATCAAAAAAATTGATGGTTATTTTAATATAGTCTTCAATTATATTTTCATATACAATACGTCTATGCTTTTTAGAATTCATATTAATACATATTATTTGTTTAAATCCTAACTCTTCAAACATTTCTTGCGCTGTCATTATTCATCACTCCAATCTAATTTTTGCCCACAATATTTACAATAATTAGGGTATTCAAATCCAGCATAATCATCATCTATTTGTTTTTTACAATTAGAACATTCACACTCAAATCTTATTATTTTGCTAACGCTATTTAAAATAGTTATTCTTCATCACTCCTTTACAAGTACTAATCCTCCTTCAACACTATATGCCCTAAAGCTTCCTGACACCTTATCTCTAATTGAAGTGTAAGCCTTCCTTTCTTCATCCGATAAAATAGCACCATTTTCCTTACGTTCTAATAATGAATCAAATGCTGAAAGCTCTTCATGAGATAAAAACACTTCATTTTCTTTCATTCTTTATCCCCCTTCCACTGTATCGGTCTACCACACTTACTGCAATAATTCATACTTTTTAAAACTTGTGAACCACCTGTAGCTTTAACTAATTTTTTTTCAACTAATAACCATCCACATTCGCAGACATAATATGTTCCATCAATAACGTACTGCTCTTTTGGAACAACTGGTTTATCTCTTTGCTTTAATGTTTTATTTTCTTGCTCCAGCTCCTGAATACGAGCTAATAAATCTAATCTATCTCCACTCATTATTTCACCTTCTTTAAAGGACACCAGCGAGGAGAGGTCTTAGTTGGTATCTCCTCTGGTCCTCTTACTCTTGATATTTCTCTTTGTGGCTGACACTCGGTTCTTGCGATAGCACAATAATAAATACTACTGCTACCACGATTCCTAGCCATACTAGAAACTAGATGTTTACACTCTCTACATTTCACTGATTTACCTCCTCTCTATTAAGAAAACCTTAACATTTCTTAACATTTTCAATTTTATTTTTCATATACTCAATCAAGGCATCTTGTATATTTTCCTTGTTTTTTAAGGCCTTGATTATTCGCTCATCAATCGTACCTTTCCCAATGATATGATACACAAGAACCGTCTTATCTTGACCCTGTCGATACAAACGATCATTAGCCTGCTGATACAGTTCCAGTGACCATGTCAGTCCATACCAAATGATGATCCTTCCTCCATACTGCAAGTTCAAACCATGGCCAATACTTGCTGGATGTGCAAGGAGGATTGGTATTTGTCCCTCATTCCATTTTCTTACATCATCATTGCTCTGTATTTCATATGTATCAAATCTAGACTGAATCTTATCTCTGTCATGCTGAAATGCATAGAATACGATAACAGGCTGTCCATTTGCTGATTCAATAAGGTCTTCTAATGCATCCAGCTTATGATTATGTATATCCAAGACTTCCTTGTTTTCTGTATAAACAGAACCGTTTGAAATCTGCTGAAGCTTATTGCATATGGCTGCTGCATTATTGGCTATAAGCGTCTCATTCTGACTGAATTCTATGATTGATTCCTTTTCAAACTGCTTATATCTTTTTATGATCTTACTATCAAGTTCAACAGCAACATCAATATACTTTCGTGTGGGCATATCCAGATAATCTTCTTTCTTCATGCTTATACAGATATCTGAAATGCTTTCGTATATCTTTTCTTCTGCACCATTTACAGGAATATAATCGTAAACAATATAGCCATTCGATCTTCCTGGTTTAAAATATTTCTCACGATATCGCCCTATCGTTTTTCCTAACCGTTCTCCCTGATCAAGAAGATACATCTGTGGCCATAGATCCATCAATCCATTTGGTGCTGGTGTTCCTGTAAGGCCTACAACTCTTTTACAGCGACCTATATATTTTCTAAGTGCCTTAAATCTTTTTGCCTGATTATTCTTAAAACTTGATAATTCATCAATAACGCACATATCAAAGTCCCATTTATGATTATCTATCAGCCATACCACATTTTCGCGATTAATGATGTAGATGTCTGCATCTGTATCTAAGGCTTTTTTTCTCTGTGATGGACTTCCTACTACAACTGAATATCTTAGATGAGATACTTCTTTCCACTTTCGTATCTCATCTGGCCATGTAGAGGTTGCGACCCTTATTGGTGCTATGATTAAAATCTTGCTGACTTCTAGATAGTCATAGATTAGTTTTTCTACAGCTATCAGGGTGACTATTGTCTTTCCTAGCCCCATATCCCATAGGCATCCACATCTTTCATGCTCCAGTATCCAGTTGATTCCTTTTTGTTGATAGGCGTAAGGCTTAAAGTTCATTTGGAATTTGACCTTTCATCAAATCTGAAACAAGCATATCTACCTGTTCCCTTGTGTGTATGAAGAAAACCTTTTGTCCAAGACTGGAAAGCTGCTTTTCTCTCCATTTCTGCATTGGTGATATTCTTCCACCTTTCTCTCTTTTCAGTTCTACAAATACCACAAGTCCCTCTGGCATAAATACGATTCTGTCTGGTACGCCCTTTGTTCCTGGACTTGTCCATTTTGGACACATTCCTCCTAGATCTGTTATCCTGCTAACCAGATAGCTCTCTATTTCTTTTTCTGGTGTCTGGTTGTTCCTGCTGTTCCATCCCATTTTTATTCCCTCCTGTAATTTTTATCACGACACAGTTCTCACGCGCACGCGTATACAGGGGTGTGTATAGGCATATTACCCTATATATACTACCTATTTTAATATCTCTATATAAAATAGTGTGTCATCTGTGTCTTTGACTATCAAAACCCTTATATATTAACACTTTACATATGACACACTCACCTACACACTCTCTAAATTTGTGTGTCATCTGTGTCGGGTGTTTTTTCGCCCATGTGTGTCGGGTGTGTCGTTTTTTAACTAGTGTGTGTCGGGTGGTGTGTCACCTTTCTGAACCCTCTTTTTCGCTTATATATCTTAAAATTTAATGGTTCTTTCTGTTTCTCCCAGTCTTTTCTGCTGTCTATGATTTTATTGATCTCAGTTGTCTCATATTGATTTAATTTCTTTAAATCTGCATAACCCAGTGCTTCACACCACACTTCAGCTGCGCATACCTTTATACGTTCATCAGTTCCTACTGCATCACTTTCAAGCCATGCCTGTCTGTCATATAGGTCCATACTGTCCCATTCTTTAGGTAGTAATCTATCCAGATAATCATAGATAACAGATGTTCTTGGGTCTTCCATCATATAGCTTTCCTGTATCTGTTCTGCTTCTTTCTCAATTTCATTATCTAAATATAATGTCTCTGTCCCTGAATCATACAAAGCCTTTGTTTCAGCCCATATCTGATCTATTTCTTCTCTTGTGATAGAAAACACATCTTTATCAGGTTTCTTTGATTTAGACCCGCTGACGATCCAAAAACGACGATTTCCGGTCTTATCTCTAAGAAACTCACTTTCGTTCGTTGTAGCCACAAAAATACATTGTCTTGGATAGTTTTTTGTCCTTCTTCCATATGCCATTCTAAATCTGTCAACTGTTCCAGATAAGAAGGATTTTATCGTTTCTGCATCGACTTTTTTCATGGCTGTCAGTTCTCCCATCTCAACGATCCATACGCCCTGCAAAGCCTCCAAAGCGTCTTTATTTCTGATATCCTTTATTGAATCAGTAAACCACCCTAATGAAAGCTTTCTAAAAAATGAGGACTTACCACAACCTTGTGGACCTTTCAAAGTCAGCATATTATCAAAATGACATCCTGGCTCATATATCCTTGTTACTGCTGCCAGCAGTGTCTTACGTGTAACAGCTCGTACATATCTGTTATCCTCACATGCAAAGTAATCAATGAGCAGTGTATCAAGTCTTTTTATCCCATCCCATTCTAGGGCCTCTAAATAGTTCTTTATAGGATGATATTTGTTTTCATGACATAGGCTGTTGCATGAATCCCATATCTTATCCTTTCCACTTATCTTGTACTTATTTTCAAGATAGATCCTTAAATTAGCATCATCATTATCTGTTATATTTTCTTCTAAGCGATTATATTTCCTCCATGGTACATCTCCAGTTATAACCTCACTTTTAGACAGCTCATTAAAGCCAAATTTGCCCTTTAACTGCTGATCATGACTGAGAATAAGCATAATATTTTTGTATGATGAAGAAACGGTCCCTTGTTTTGTAATCTCAAGCTTTGATTCCCATTCACTCTCATCTACGTCCACTTCTTCAACCTTTTCAAATTCACTTGAGATTGATTGAATCAGTTCCTTTTTGACCCTGTTATCATTAACAATTAAATCCTCCATAGCCTTGAAACTAGGTAATTTATTAACTGGTGTATCATACTTTGAATCCTCATCCATATCCTTGAATTTATGTATTCTGACAAGGTCAAAGGCATTACACAGTACACCACTTGCTGGATCAGTCCCGTGATGAGAATAAGAAAACTTATCATCATAGGTAATAATACCTGCGGCAGTACTTCCCTTAGCATATGTATAGCGATTTTCTATCGCACATGGGATATAATCTTCAATAAAGGTCTCTATGACCTCATGAATTGAATATGCTCTACAGAAGGCTCCTATAAGCCCTGACTTCTCTAGAGGATCTTGCTGTATCTTTATATCATGTCGTATAACTTCGGTTTCACGACTGCTAAAGGGCCATGCTGTTACATCAGTCCAGTCTTCATAGGTAGATAATATATCATCTGCATTGATAAATTCATCATCTATATATCTGAATATATATTCTCCATCTTTTGAGGTTGAAGGCCAATACATAAGCCTTTGAGGCTGATATGTCGTACTGTCAAAGGCATCGATATCAAGATCATAAGCAATACGCCTCGCTATTGCCTGATATTCTTCAAGGTCAACGTGTCGATCAAGTGGAATAATAAGCCTCAATCTAGGATGATCTGGTGTATGAGTATGTGTTGAATAAATAGCTGCTGCGTTTCCATAGAGAAGTTCAAAATTTTCCCATATGCTCATATCCCCATAATCTATATCCAGACAGATGATATCACGATACTTAATATATGTTCTTTTTCCTTTTATGAGATAGCCGCCAACAAATCCTCCAACATCTTTGATTTCAGCTTTTTCTGTCTTGCTCATCTTTCTGTACTGCACAGCAGTTTCATTTGTTCTTATCGTATGCGATAGTTTCTCTACCAAAGCCGACCACATGATCTGTTCATTATGCCATTTCTTTTGTTTTCTGTTTATTCCAGTAGCAATATCCAATTGTTTATCATGTGTTACTTTCATTGTCACTAATCCTTTCTGTAATAAGGTGTCTCATACCCATCTGCATTAAGCTGAAGACCTGGTGCCCATTCTAGAGGCTCACCCATGATACTGCATACCTCTTCAACTTTTGTATCTGCTGGTGCCTCTATGATGACTTCATCATGAATATGTCCAACAATGTCATATCCTTTATCATTAAGTTTCATCATTGCAAAAGCAAGACAATCTCTTGCGATGGCCTGTACAATATTCTCCACAAGTTTTCCACCCCATGTATCAATTAATTCATACTTCTTAGATGTCTGATTAACACCTGCATACTGTATTTTCTTTCCTTTGGGGCTGTCAACGATCTTTGCTCCCTGATATGCAAGCTTTCGTCCTGAAGGAAGCTTAATGATAAGTATTCCTTTAAGCGAGGCGAATCCAATAAGTTTATTATCTAATCTCACTCCTCTTCTTGGATTATCTATGGCATCCATAACAGCGTCACCAACATCTCCCCACAATCGAGTGATCATTTTGTTTGAATCTCTCCACATCTTGACAAGTTTTGGAAGTTCTTTTTCTTCAAGACCCATTTCTAATGCACCCATGCTTTTTAATGCAGCAGGTCCTCCACCATAGCCTAAAGCAAGTTCGGCTATCTTTCCTTTTTGTCTCAAATACCCATTGACACCATGCTTTTCAACTGGCACCTTGAACATCTGCGATGCTGAAGCACAGTAAATATCACCATTTTTTCTAAAAACTTCCATACGCCACTTTTCTCCTGCGAGCCATGCAATTACACGAGCCTCTATGGCACTGTAATCAGCAACAATGAATTTATATCCCTTCTTAGGTATAAATGCTGTCCTGATAAGCTGACTCAATACATCAGGTACACTGTCATATAAAAGATCAAGAGTTTCTACATCCTGTTCTTTCACAAGTTCTCTAACCATATCTAATTCTTCTATATGATTTTGTGGAAGATTTTGAAGTTGAACAAGTCTTCCAGCCCATCTTCCAGTACGATTTGCACCATAGTACTGGAACAGTCCTCTTATACGATGATCACCATTATCTGAACGGAGCATAGCCATATATTTTGCAGTTGAGGTCTTTGATAAGAGAAGCTTAAGCTGTATGGCTCTCTTGATTTCTGCATCATCTGTTTCTTCCATAAGGATAGGAGCTAAAGCCTTTGTAAAGGATGTTACCTCCATCCCTTTAGATTTCAAATACTGTTTAAATTGTGGTGTGCTGTTAGGATTTGACATACCAGTTATATCTTTCAATTCATCAAGATAACCATTTGTTATAGAAGTATCTATATCTACGGCATTTGAAACAAATTCATAATCAATTTCTATACCTCTTGAATTGATTTCCTGATCAAGCATATAGATATCCTTTTCAAAATTAGGCTGACCAAACCAGCCTATCCTGTAGAATATCTGCTGTTCAACTTCTACGTCTCTTATGCAGTATTTCTTAAACGTTTCCCATTTATCCATATCATGATGTGGCAAATTTCTTGATCTTTCATGATTAGCTTTTGTAGGCTTACAGGGCTTACTGAAATAATTGATAAGCAACGTTCCTACAGATAGCTTTTGTTCCTCCAATCCAAGAACGCTACCAAGCTGTGCAAGTGATCCAGGCAATCCCATATGAAGCGCCATGACCATGGTACAAACCCACTGACTGGGTTCTATATCTAACATAAAATATTCACCTATGCATGTCATTTCAAAATTAGCATTATGTGCTGTTTTGATTACTGATGGTTCTGTCAAATCATTGATGACCTCATCAGGAATAGATTCATTCAGCAAATCTATACATTTGACTGGTTCATTATCATAGGCATAGGCAAATAGTAATATTTCAAAAGAAGGATGTGATGCATAAGCATACGCACCCACTTTTGCTAAATCAAGTTCACAATAGGTTTCAATATCTATATGTAGAGTTTTAAATGATGTCATCATCGTCATCTTCTTCTACTTCATCAAAGTCATTTGCTGAAACACCGCGTCCTCCTAATGCTTCTCCATCTCGTAAGAACTGAACTCCCATAAGTGCAGCTCCTACTCCTTTATTCCCAGCCGTATCATAGCCGTATAGATCAACGATAACATTGCAGTAGCAGCCACTGTAAAGTATGTTGTCTTCTTCTGCAATTTGTGATCTATCCCTATTTAATGCAGTTGGCCTTTGCTTATTATTAGAGTTGAAGAAATAGCATCCTCCATAGACTTCTAAATCTTCCTCTTCATCAAATTCTGCATCTCCATCTCTTAAAGGAATTTTTAATTTTGATGGAATCTTATTCCCTGTAACGATCTTAGGAAATCTTTCTTTTGCAACCTTTAGAATCTTTTCCTTAAATTCCTCCACTTGTGCGTGATCCTTAGGCAGGATGATCTGTGCTGAAAATTTTGGTTCCTGTTCAGCCGACATCGCTCTTGCCTTAAAAACATTTAAATAACTTACTCTTACATTGTTTAATCTAATTCTTTCGCTCATTTTATAATCTCCTTTATTTATATATATTTATTAATTTTTGTTGTTTTGATTTAGGAAAGCTCATAAAAGCTTCAAGATGTATGACACAAAACCCATTGTCATCTGCAGCAACAAAGAAATTGGGTGATGTGTCTAGAAGTTTTAAAGACTTCTTTCTTTTTTCTTTGGATTCATTATATTTACGAATACGCTCGTCATTGCTGCGTATCCTGCCTTCAATGATCCTCTTTTTAATTTCTTCTATCTTTTTCTTTTGTTGCATCATGATACATCCTCAAAATCAACATCAAGTGTATAAGATGGTCTCTTATCTGTTGCTAATGCAATTGTTGGTTTACCTTTAGGCTTATCAACCATATCAGACAGCAGTTCTGTAAATGTCTTCTTTCCTAATACTTTTTCCAACTTAGAAAGTGATAAGAGGTTCTTCTCATAGATAACAGATTCTTCATACCCGTTATTAATAAGTCTATTTGCGACCTCATCTGCGTTCCTGTATTTTCTGATACTTCTTCCTTCTACAACTTTATATCCAGGAATTTCCAGTTCATTATTCAGTATTCCATGGATGACATGATCTTCTACCTTAGTCAGCCAATTCTTAACCAGTTTCATTCTTTCAAGGATCATTGCATAATCATTAGGTGTCAGGCATGCAGTTGAAAGCGTACCTGATTCATCTTTAAATTCATCCTTGATAACTTCCATGTTATGCTGACACAAGTGTTTGCATTTTGCACTTAATTTACAGAAATGACAGTAATCTCCACCCTTGAACTCACCTTTTCCATTAATTGCAAGTTCAGCTGTGGGTCTTACCACTTTTTCACCCCAAACAACAATTTCTTCTACACTGCTGATACATTCATCAATATTGTTAAGACGTGGCTGATAGATACACATTTCAACCTTGTCAAAATCGTAGACTTCACTAAACATATCAATTGCCCCTAAGGCATATAATTTCATTTGCGGATTATTCTCTGCGCTGACCTTTACACCTACTCCATATTTAAAATCAATAATGGTCAATGTATCATTCTGTATGATGATACAGTCACATGTTCCAAATCCATCAGGCACATATCCACTAAAATCAACCTTTGTCTCAGCAAGAACATAAGCATCCTCATCTTTTATCTTTTCTATAACATAATCAAGATACCCTTTTGCATGTTCTTCCATCTCTTGAGAATACGATTCTTCTTTTCTAAACTTATTCCTGTTTCTTGTACATACGGACTTTGACATATATTGAAAATATTCTTTAAGATTAATATCACAGAATTCATGTGCCAGTGTTCCCGCTCTTGAATATTCTGTACTTGTATCAGGAAGTTCTGCTTCCATCAGTGCTGATGGTGGGCAGTTCAGCCATCTAACAGCACCACTTGCACTTAGGATGGCATGAGATCTCTGAGAATGATCAATATCTTTTTTCATCCTTATTTTTCCTCCTTGATTGTTCTCAACTCTTGTACGAACTTCACGATATCCTCATCAGATACATCAGATATTTTCTTATAGCCATACTTCGCAACAAGTGCCTTCACTTCATCTTTCTTCTTCATCTGAACAAGCTGAACACCTATTGTTTTTGCTTCTCTTTTTAGACCAACATAATCTACAGGTTCCTCTTTGCTTTCAGGAATGTCTTCCGTTACTGGTTCAGCCATTTCTACATCTGAAATACTTTCAACTGATTTTTTTGGTTCTGCTTGAGGTGTAGCCTTCACACTGCAACCTAAAGCATTGATCAATCTTTCTAAAATATCTTCTGCCTTTTCATCAAAACCAATCTTTACTTTCAAATCCATTTAATCTTCCTCCTTTATCTCTACTCTTTCTAATGCGAAATTTAATAATTCAATTGCAAGATATCCTTTTCTCATACCAACCTGTTCAGCCATTGTTTCTACCTGATCATAAAGATCAGATGGTATCATCAATGGTTTCCATGGTGTATCATTCTTGGTCTTTGCAACGCTTATCACTAATTTGTCCATTCACTCTTCCTCCAAATATTTATCAAAACATTCGGGACACATCCATCCCATTTCTGTTTCAATCAGATCAACATCATCATTTCCACAATACTCACAGTTCCTGGGCTTTTTACATTCTCCACAACCATCACAGTCCCTGAAAGAATGCGTACATTTATACCCCATGTTTTCTTTCTACCTTTTTCTTACTTGACAACTTACCATTCTTAAAACATGTAACAACGATAATCTTTCCATTGCGAATTGTATAAACCTTAACTGTTTCACTGTTCTTGTTGGTTTCCACACGATAGCGACACTTTACATCAAGCGCCTTACTTTCCTTTATGTATTTTGTAGCTTCATCTAAATTTAAGCTAAACATTTCTAAATTAAATTCCATTTCTTACCCCCTCCAATTGTTCTACAATTTTCATACATTCTTTCTTCACATACTCCATATCTCTATAGATCATCCCTGGAATGATCATGTCATGTTCATAAAAATATGGTGTCAAATCTGTGCAATGTGCGCAGTCAAATCCAATCCTTGTTTGACCATCCTTTGTTTCAGAAAAAGTCAATCCTCCATGACATTTGATATCCATAAGTTCACCATAATCTTTTCCATAAATAGGATGTTGCTCCCCTACAGTTACATAACCACACAAATGTCCAGATACTGGAATTCTCTTTATCTCACAGCGATAACCCTTATATGTAAATTCTTTATAATCTGGTTCACTTAACCATTCTCTAAAATCCTCATTCATAAGAATCCTCCCATTCTATTTGAATTTCTTGTTCTTTCTGCCACTTCTTGCTCTGTACTTCTTGAACATGATTGACAGCTATAATAGCCACAACAATAGCTACTATTAACGCAATGAACATCAATGTTTCAAATCCTCTATCATTTAATTTTTTCATGCTTGACTTTTCTCCTTCATCTGTTGCTCATACTTTGCATTTGCTCTAATATCTGCAATGCTTAAGTCGAGAAACTTTAACATTCTTTTTGAGAGTATGACGTCTGAAAGATTTTCAAACCCCTCTTTCTTCACACTTTTTCTAATCTCATCATAAATTTCATTGGCTCTTTTTTGACCACAAGGAACAAACTCCCTGATCTCTTTCTTGTTCAAAAAGCCTTTGCTGATAATCTCTAGTCTCCTGATATTCAAATCAGGTGTATCAGCTCTCTTGCCTCTCATAAACTCCTCCTTAATTAACCGTGTCGTTGACTTGAAGAATCATCTTCCTTATTGAAAGAAAAAATCTTTCAACTTTGTGGTACCCTCACAAAAAACAATACCTTTCATAAAGTCTAAAAGTCTCATCTTTCGTTCATCACTAATATACTGCAAGTAATTAACGATTAAATCATCTACATCATTTTCGACTTCTTGTCTTTTCATGCTATCGCCTCCTTTCATCTTTTTTTCTAGCAGTATTATTACTAGTGCTTGCTTACTTAATATTTATAAATAGGCAAGCACTGGGAAAATACCCAGTTCATGAAATATTGGTCGTGTCGTTACTTGTATTTCTGATATCAGCAGTACGTCCTTTTAAAGGTAATTACAATGATTTTATAGAGGAAGTGATTTCAAAAATGCATTAAAAGCAATAATTATATTATTTTGATATCAACGTACTGCTATGATATTCTTCACTCTGCATTTACACGGGCTTGTGACCGTCCTGGGCTGCATTACAGAAGACTTATAAGCCTTCTTATAAATATCTTTCTCTATACTCTTGTTTTGTTAATTGTTCTAGATCAATCTCATCACCAACTAAGAAAACCTCGATAACGATATCTTTAAAGAAAATATCATGAGAGTCATAATTACTATCTTTTAACTCTTTAAGTATTTCTTTCTTTTGTTCTTCGGTTAGTTTATCTTCGTCAATGTTGTAACAACCTAGATGTAATTTTTCTTTATTCAATTGTTCTAGTAATTCTTTTTTGAAATTCATCTTTTCCTTTTTTAATACGCAAGCTGTGTAGTAATCTTTCCTTTCGCCAGAACATCCATTTCTCAACTTAGCACAGTTATTACACATTCTATTAAAATTCAAATCTATACCAACTAATCTTGTGGCTTTCATTCTTCTAGTAAAAACGCCATCACTTCCTAGAGGTTTAAGTTTTATAAAAACTGTCTTTTTTGTTTTTGAAAATTCTTTTTCTATAACTCTTTCTTTTGCTCCATAATTCCAGATTGTAATATCTCCAATCTGTAAATCTTTTGCTTCAATAGCTTCTTGTTCTCTCATTCCTTGCAATTTAATCTTCATTCTTCAATCCTCCAATTTTTTTCTTAAACCACATTTCACTTCATGTGTAACATCAAATATCATGTACACTTCATCCATGCTGATAAGCCCCATGTCGTTAGCGCAATGTACATACCCTATAAGATGTTCACATTCCTCATCAACAGTTTTCTTTTCTAATCTTCTTGCACTTCCTAATATAAATAAGAACAACTCATCTATATTATTTCTTACTTTTCCTTCCATTCTTCAATCTCCTTTGTTTGTTACTTATTTTAACTTTACAAGCCTATTATAGTATATTCGCGAAACTTTGTAAACAGAAAAAGTTTAATTTCGTAACTTTTTTATTGTTTTTTGTTTCTTAATAACTTATAATGAGAATTGTAAGAAAGGAGGTTATGTTATGAATGTTGGCGAAAGAGTCAAACTATTAAGAAAAGAATTAGGACTTTCTCAATCTGAATTTGGTGAAAAAATTGGGAAAGGAAAAGTTGCTATTTCACACATAGAGAGTGGTAATGTTGGACTCACAGAAACAAACGCTAAACTTATCTGCCGAGAGTTCAACGTTGACTATTTCTGGCTGACCGAGGGTACTGGAGAGATGTTTAGAGAAACACCTGATTCGATACTCAATGAAGTCTTCGATCAATACAAACTAGATGATATTGACAAAAAGATTGTCAAAAAATACGTTGAAATGAAACCAGAACACAGAAAGATATTTAAAGAATATCTTCAAAGTATCGTAGATGAAGAAAAGAATAAAAGTGAATAGAAAAAGACGAGTCAAATATAACTCGCCTATCCCTGTTATTCTTTTAAAAAGAAATGCTGTACAAGTAGAAACACTGATTTTAAAAAGTCAGTATCTTCTATCTCATCTAACATGATAACAATGTATTTTTTATAATTCATTTGTATCACCTCCCTATAAAAGGAGTGTAACAATTTGATATTTCATTGTATTAATTAATAAAAAAACAGAATGTGTATAATATAAAAAATACACCCTCACGGATGTATTGCTTCAAGTCAACGACACGACTAATTAAGCAAGGATATTATAACATATTCTCCACAAAAAAGACAGGAGGATTTAAAAAAAAATGTCTGTTCACAAAGATAAAGTGACGGGCAAATGGTATTACACTGGTAAATATAAGGATTTATCAGGAAAACGACACGATTATAAAAAAAGAGGTTTTAGAACAAAATCAGAAGCAAAACAAGCTGAAGAAACGTTTTTACAAAAGACAAAAGGTGGCTACGGTAGAATAAAGATGAATGATCTTATTGAGCTGTATCAAAAAGAAAGCGTCACAAAATTAAAAGAGTCAACTCTAAAGCAATATAAGCATTTTGAAGAAATGTCTATAACTCCGTTTTTTGGAAAGAGATTTATTGACACTATACAACAAGTGGAAATAAGACAATGGATAAATGATATATGCATAAATGGTCTAAACGGGAAAAAGTACGATTATAGAACTTGTGAAAATATGTTGATACATCTTTCTGGATTGTTTACTTTTTCTATTGAAAGAGGCTTGCTAAGATACAATCCTTGTCAGTATGTTAGAGCCCCTAAGGATCCTAACGCTCTTATAAAGAAGAAAAACAGCGAGCTCAACTTTTGGGAGCTTGAAGAGTATAAAAAGTTCATAAGTTTTGTTGATGATGAAAATATAAAAGATATTTTTGAAACTCTCTTCTATACAGGACTTAGAATAGGAGAATTCTGTGCTCTGCAATGGAAGGATTATGATCCTGAAAACAGAAAGCTAAGTATAACAAAATCATTAAGCGATAGAGTAAGCAGAATAACGTCACCTAAGACACCAAAATCGGTAAGGGTTATAGATATACCAAAAAGACTCAATCAACGCCTTACGTTACGTTATGAAAGATGTAGAAAACTAGACGGATTCAATCAAGACTATTATATTTTCGGAGACATTCAGTATCATACTGCAGGTTGGTACAGAAAGAAATTCAATGAGTATATAGAGTTATCGCACGTTAAAAAAATAACTTTGCACGGTCTAAGACATAGTCATGCAAGCCTGTTACTTTCAAACCCAAAAGTATCAGAGCTTCTTGTTGCTGAACGATTAGGACATTCAATAGATACGTTAAGAAAAATATATGCTCATGTTTATGAAAAAAACAGAAAATACTTGATTAATTATATAGACGAATTATAATTAATATAAAATATGTCGTCCATTTGTCGTCCACCAATATTTTTATTAGTAAGTTTTAACAAATATTCAAAATAAGTTAAAACTCAAAAAATGTTGATGAAATCAAATAAAATAGCACCATTCAAGGTGCTTATATGCCGATCTAGCTCCAATGGTAGAGCAATCCACTCGTAATGGATAGGCTAGCAGTTCGACTCTGCTGATCGGCACCATCATGATAGCAATCGCTATCTTTTTTCATAGAATTAATGTTATAATAGATATGAAAAGAGGATAAATTATGGAAATTATAATATGGGGAAAAGAGGAATATAGAAAAGAAGTTGAGCAATGTATTGAAGAAAAGTTAGGAGTCCAACAATGGGAACATTCAACCCATCACCAAAAAACAGATGTTTTTCAGATAAGTTTATATGATGAATTTTTTAATAAAATCATAGAAGACTATCAAGATATTAAGTTAACTTGTTATGACATTGAAGACGATGAAGATCGTGGCTCAGGTTTTTGGATTAGTCATGAATTAAAAACTGAAATCAATGAAGAAGGAAAACACATAGCTGTTTATTCTAGTGGCCATTATTGGTCATAAATTGTAACTCTTTGTTGAAATGTTATTCTTTCATGATATAATCATTTAGAAGAAGAAAGGATTTTGAAAATGAAATATAATAAAATTAGAAAAATGGATATCTCTAATGGTCCAGGTGTGAGGGTTTCATTATTTGTACAAGGTTGTGTTTTTAATTGTCCTAATTGTTTTAATCCAGAAACTCATGACTTCACTAAAGGTGAAGAATTTAATGATGAAACAATTCAAAAGGTTTTAACTTTAGGTGAAGCTGAATTTGTGGTTGGTTTATCTATTCTTGGTGGTGAGCCAATGCATCCTATTAATAGAGATGGTGTAACATTACTTGCGAAAGCATTTAAAGAAAAGTTTCCTGATAAATCTATTTGGATGTGGACTGGATATTTATTTGATCAAGATTTAAAAGATTTAGAAATTTTACAATATATTGATGTTATTGTAGATGGTCAATATGTAGATGCTTTACATGATTTTAGATTAGAATGGAAAGGATCTTCAAATCAAAGAGTGATTGATGTAAAAAAATCAATTACTGAAAATCAAATTATACTATATGCTTAAACGAAACAATACGTTTCGTTTTTTATATTTCAGTTTTGTAATATTAGATGAAATAAAGTTATGTTATAATAGGTATGGTGATGAAAATGAAAAGAATAATGATTGTTGAAGATGAAATGTATATTGCAGAAGAATTATATACAATAT
This sequence comes from uncultured Erysipelotrichales bacterium, assembly GCA_910579135.1. Classification (GTDB taxonomy): domain Bacteria; phylum Bacillota_I; class Bacilli_A; order Erysipelotrichales; family Coprobacillaceae; genus MGBC113645. Next base: position 16,353 of record CAJTTM010000042.1, read on the forward strand.
TAAATAATAATGGATATCAAGCTATTATACTAAAAGATTTTAAGAATGCGAAGGAAAAGATATTAAATCAAAAACCTGATCTAGTTCTATTAGATATTTATATTCCTTATCTTAATGGAGAAATGTTACTTAAGGAAATACGTAAAGAATCAAATATCCCTATTATTATGGTAACTAGCAAGGATAATGAAGTAGATGAAGTTTTATCTATGAGTTATGGTGCTGATGATTATATTACCAAACCTTATAATCCTACTTTATTATTGCTTAGAATCAATAATATTTTTAAAAGAATGAGTTATACAAGTGATACATTAACTTATAAAGATTTAATGATTAATATGCAAAAGGGAATGATTAAAAAAGATAATATTGAAATCACTTTAACTAAAAATGAAATGATTATTTTTAATTATTTACTTAATCATCAAGATAGAATTGTAAGTAGAGATGAGTTAATGACTGATTTATGGAATAATAGTGAATATATTAATGATAATGCCTTAACTATTAATATTAGTAGATTAAGAGCAAAACTAAAAGATATTGGGTATGAAAATGTTATTGAAACAAGGAAAGGAATTGGATATATTTTATTATGAAATTCTTAGATTATATAAAAGATAAAATCATAACTCTCCTTTTATTTCTATTTACTTATATTTTAATATTATTCTTACTTTTTGCTTTTAAATGTTCATTAGAATTAATCATATCAATAAGTATAACTCTTTTTATTTTTATTACTTTATGTATTCTTTATGATTATTATCGTAAAGTTAAATTTTATAACTATCTTATTAATAATATTGAAATGTTAGATAAAAGTTATTTAGTATTAGAAACCTTACAAGAGCCTCATTTCTATGAAGGGAAAATTTTATTTCACGCTTTATATCTCATTAACAAATCTATGATTGAAAATTTAAAAAAATATGAATTCCAACTTAATGACTTTAAAGATTATATAGAAATGTGGATTCATGAAGTTAAGCTTCCTTTATCAGCATTAACATTACTACATCATAATCATCAAGAATTATTTAATACCAAAGAAAAAAAATATATTCAAAGAATTAATGATTATGTAGAGCAAGTTTTATATTATGTTAGAAGTGAAAATGCTGAAAAAGATTATTTAATTAGTAAAATCAATATAAGTAAAGTTATTAAAAATATTGCTTTAAAGAATAAAGATATTTTATTAGAGAGTCATGTTGATTTTCTTATTGAAAATGTTGATATAGATGTTTTTACTGATTCTAAATGGTTAGAGTTTATTATTAATCAAATTATTAATAATAGTATTAAGTATTCTAAAGATAATGATGCTTATATCAAGTTATATACTTATAAAAATGATCATAACTATACTTTAGTTATAGAAGATAATGGAATTGGTATTCCTAGTAATGATTTACCTAGAATATTTGATAAATCATTTACTGGTTATAATGGACGTATCCAAAAGAATTCTACTGGGATGGGATTATTTATATGTAAGAATTTATGTACTAAACTTAAACATCAAATTTCTATAGAATCTATTCAACAAGAATATACAAGAGTTTCTATAACGTTTTCTATAAATGATTATTATGATGTTGTAAAATAATCTTTCAATATTGTAATATTATGTTATATTGAAAAAACGACAAACTCTATAATTTCACTTAAAATGATGAGTGAAAGGAGAAATATTATTATGAGTATTATTTTAAAAATTGATAATGTAGAAAAATATTATGGCAATAAATCTAGTCTTACTAAAGCATTAGATAATATATCTTTTGAAGTAAGAGAAGGTGAATTTGTTGCGATTATGGGGGCTAGTGGTAGTGGAAAAACAACTTTATTGAATTGTATTTCTACTATTGATAAAGTCACTTCAGGTCATATTTATGTTTCAAGAAAGGATATCACAAAACTTAAAGGTAATCGTCTTAATGAATTTAGAAGAGAACAATTAGGATTTATCTTTCAAGATTTTAATTTATTAGATACTTTAACTGCATATGAAAATATTGCTTTAGCTTTAACTATTCAAAAAGTGAATGCTAAAGAAATAGATATGAAGATAAAACAAATTGCGAAATCACTAGCAATTGAAGATATTTTGAATAAATATCCATATCAAATGAGTGGAGGACAAAAACAAAGAGTTGCGAGTGCCAGAGCCATCATTACTAATCCATCTCTTATATTAGCAGATGAACCAACTGGAGCTTTAGATTCTAAATCCTCTAGTATGTTGTTAGATAAATTTCATTATTTAAACCAAGATCTAGGAGCAACAATTTTAATGGTAACACATGATGCAATCAGTGCTTCATATGCAACTCGTGTTATTTTTATTAAAGATGGCAAAATGTTCCATGAAATCATTCGTGGTGATGATAGTAAGAAAGTATTTTTTAATAAGATCATTGATGTTATGACATTGTTAGGTGGAGATTTAAGTGATGCTCTTTAAATTATCATTAAGAAATATTAAGAAGAGTTTGAAGGACTATGCCATCTACTTTTTTACTCTTGTTTTAGGAGTGACTATTTTTTATGTTTTTAATGCTATTGAAACTCAGACTGTTTTAATGGATGTTAGTCAATCTAGTTATGAAATTATAGATATTATGAATAATTCGTTATCTGCTGTAAGTGTTTTTGTTGCTTTTGTGTTAGGACTTTTGATTATTTATGCTAATCAATTTTTAATGAAAAGAAGAGGTAAGGAATTTGGTATTTATTTAACATTAGGTATGTCTAAAAGAAAAATATCTTTTATATTATTTTTTGAAACATTGCTTATAGGGCTTATTTCTTTAATTATTGGCTTAGGATTAGGTATTGTTTTATCTCAATTGATGAGTTTATTAATTGTGAATATGTTTGAAGCAGACATGAGTCGTTTCACTTTTATTTTTTCTAAAAATGCTTGTATAAAGACTTTGTTTTGTTTTTCTATTATGTATATGTTTGTTATTTGTTTTAATTCAGTGGTTGTTAATAGATATAAACTTATTGATTTATTACATTCTTCTAGTCATATAGAAAAGGTAAAAATGAAAAATCCTATTTTATGTACTTTTGTTTTTATTATTGCATGCTGTACTTTAGGTTATGCATATTGGTTAGTTACTGGAGGATTAAAAACTTTACAATATGCCCAGCAAATTCTTATTCCTATTGCTTTAGGAATAATCTCTACCTTTCTCATTTTTTGGTCTTTATCTGGTTTGTTATTAAGATTATTTATGAGAATGAAAAAAGTATATTATAATGGTTTAAATCATTTTGTTTTAAGGCAATTTTCTAGTGAAATTAATACAAATGTATTTTCTATGACAGTAATATGTCTTATGTTATTTATGACAATCTGTTTTTTATCTTGTTCTTTATCCATTAAAAATTCTATTACTAATGACGTTGATGATGGAGCACCTTGTGATATTCAGATTATTCATAGAATGAATATTAGTGATTCTGCTTTAAAAAAAGAATATAACAAGGAACAAATTAAAAATTCTCATCTTAATTTAGTAGAAACTTTAGATCGATTGGATATTAATATTTTTAAACATTTAAAGAATTTTGAAATTTATAACATTTATACAACTGATGAATTAACTTTACAATCAAGTTTAGGTAACCAGTATAAAATAATTCAAAAGAAGTTGCCATTGTTGCCTTATGAAAGTAAAGAGAGAATAATGAAGATAAGTGATTATAATCGTATCGCAAAGCTATATGGTCATAAACAATTCACTTTAAAACCTAATGAATATATTATAATTGCGGATTATTCATATATCCAAAAACAAAGAAATAAAGCATTAGCTACTAAAGAAAAAATTTATGTTTTTAGTCATCAACTTACCCCTAAATATAGTCAATGCCAAGAAGGCTTTATCGATATTAATTCATCGACTGGATTAAATCATGGAATCATTCTTATTGATGATAGTGTTGTAAATGAAGAATATATTTCTTACAATGGATTAGTTGGTAATTACTTCACTCATGATAAAAAAGAAATCAAAAAGATTGAAATGTCATTAAATCAATTATCACATAAAAAATTAAGTAAATACTATAAAGTTCCAACTTTTAATTCTAAACACACTATTATTGAAGGTACAACAGGACTTGGTGCTATGATTGCTTTTATAGGAATATATCTTGGTATTATATTTTTGATTTCTGGTGCTGCCATTTTAGCACTCAAAATGTTATCCGAAAATGCTGATAATATACAAAGATATACTATAATTAAAAAAATAGGTGCTGATGATAAAATGATTTATCAAGCTTTATTAAAACAAATTGGAATTTTCTTCCTCTTTCCTTTAATGATTGCTTCAATTCATTCAATTTTTGGAATTAAGTTTTCTATTGCTTTTATAGAACTGTATACTAATAATTATTTACTTGAATCTATTTTAATTACTGTTGTAGTAGTATTATTTATATATGGTGGATATTTCTTGATTACATATTTATTTAGTAAAAATACAATTCATGAAAGAAATTAAAATTTTTTTGATGGGATAACTTGAAGTTATTCCATCTATTTTTTTGGACAAAATGTCCAATGACAACTCTGTTTTATACTCTTATAATAGATTTA
>CAJTTM010000043.1 GCA_910579135.1 uncultured Erysipelotrichales bacterium
ATATGATAAATTTGCATGTACATCTAATCTTGGTTTATCAACATGTAATCTATCTGTTAAGCTTAAAGCACGTTCTTTCATAGAAATATGAGAAGGTGTGATTGTTAATTTCGCATCTAAATCTTCAAACCAGTCAGAAACACCAGTGATACGAACATTCATTTTCTTTAAGTTAGACATATCTTGTTGTCCAGCATAATCTTTGCAGACAATAACCATGCTCTTAAGTCTAATAAAATCTAAACCTTTAATCATATCTTCATCAACAATTAAAGATCCATCTGCATCAACCTTTAAGTCTTTAGCTTTGATAATTTTAGGTACAGCACTACTATCATTAGCATTTTGATAATAATCATAGAATCTAATTTCTTCAATCTTAGTTACATCTTCATAGCCAGATATCTTAATTTCTTTTGCATTAAATCCTTTTACAACAGTTCCTATTGATGGTTTCTTTCCAACACTTAGTAAGTCTATTGTAACATTAGCATCTCCTACTGGAGCCACCGAATTATTACAGATAGTAAAATCATATCCTGTATTTTCTTTTTTATTAGCAACATTCAATGAATGTACTGTTGTTTGTGCCCCATTACGGTTAGAAGCAGTGTTTATTCCAGATTTTGTACTTTCATCCTCACTAAAACTATACCCTGTTAATTCCAACCAAATTGTTCCAATATTCAATGTTCCAGTCTCACTGTATTTTTTATCTACACTACTATCATTATATTGTGTTTCAAAAGAACCTGTAACATTTAACTGTTGTACAATATTTGGAGTTCCTTCTACTTGTATATAAACATCATTAGTAATTGAAGCATGAACATCAAACTCATCAAATAGAATTTCATAATGTGATAAAATACCGCTCCATGAAGCTTTATCTAACACATAATTTCCATCATCATCTACACTAAAAGCATCCAATGTCAAATGATAATCAGTTCCATCATTCATATAAAGAACAACTTCTTTAATCTTAGATATTTCTACTAATTTCTTTGATAAAGTTAATGTATCAGTAATAAATCCATATTGTTTAACACCACTAACAGCACCCGTTGAAACCAATAATTCTCCTGACTTCATAAGACCAGGAATTAATTTAGAAATACTATTATTACCCAATCTCCATCTAAAACCAGCATTAGGAAGACCCATTGGGGTTTCTGTTGGATCATTATATGTATAAGTTCCATTTACATTTCTAAATGTATCAACATTAATAATAGGATTTGCTGGATTTGTATTAAGCGTTGCATAAGAAGTCACTCTCTTATCCACGGTTGTATCATTATAAGCAGTTTCAAAACTTCCTGTAACTCCAACAGGTTTAACAACATTTGTACTACCATTAACTTTAATGAACACATTATCGTTTAACGTTGTTTTATTTAAAAACTTACTAAATGAAACAGTAAAATTCAATAATGTTTCATCATCCCAAGCATCACTTTCCAACACATAATTTCCATCTGCATCTACGGTAAACATATTTGTTGTCACACTCGAAAGTGTTTTTGTAGTCCCATCACTCAAATTAAAAGTAATTGAATCAATAACAGCAATATTTTCAATTAAATCCTTAGAGAATATAATCTTATCCGTAATAAGTCCTTTAGGATTACTACCACTTGTAATAAGTAAATTTCCAGATTTGAAAACACCAGGTATCATATCAGAAATACTACTATTTCCTAACTTATATCTAAAACCTATATCTGAACTTCCCATAGGTACATTAAGTGAATCCGCATATGTATAAGTTCCATCATCTTTCTTTTGATAAGCATCATTATCAATCAATGGAACAGCTGCACTTGTATCGAGTGTTGCCTCTGATGTTGCCTTCTTATCAGCATTTTTATCATTATAAACAGTCTCTAAACTTCCTGTTACTTTTACTGGTTTAACAACGTTTGTCTTACCATTGACACTAACATATATACTATTACCCAATTGTGTTTCGGCCTTAAATTCACTCACTTTAACTTCAAAATTCAATAGTGTTTTATCATCCCATACCAATTTATCTAAAACATAATTTCCATCTGCATCTATTGTAAATGTAGTAGCATCAACATCTGTAAGTACCTTTTGTGTTCCATCACTGAAATTCAAAGTGATAGTTTCAATCTTCGATGCTTTTTCCACTAAATCTTTAGAAAATACAATTTTATCAGCAATAAAACCTCTTGGATTAGATCCAGTGCTCAACAAGAAATTTCCAGACTTGAAAACACCAGGTATCATATCAGAAATACTTCCATTACCTAATTTATATCTATATCCAACATTAGGTCCTAATACTGGTACTCTGACCAAATCTCCATATTCATATGTTCCATCAGTTCTCTTTTGATATCCATCCACATCAATCAACGGGATAGCTGGTGATGTTTCAATTGTCGCTTCAGTTGTACTTACTTTCTTAGGCGTTTTTGTATATCCACCATTCGTAAGTTCTCCTTCACTAGTTGCAACTGGAGGAACATAATGCCATTTTTCATAAGTTGTATCTAATTTATTTACAAACACATCTCTACTATTGACATTTCCATTAACTACAATACGTCCATCAAACTCTTCTTTTACATTAATACGTTCTTTAAAATTAATTCTTACACTACCTGTAAAAGATAAATTCTTATGACTAGACAAATAATTTTTCACAACATCTTTTGCATTATATGACCAGACTGCAATCTTATCAGTTGAAGCACTAGAATCAGCAGAAAAGCTTCCCATAGAAATATATTCTGTTTTTTTTGTAGAAGAATTTAAAAACTCAAAATAAACATTACATGGATCCTTAAACCAATCACTCAACTTAGGAGCATCTTCTCCATCATGGATATTCATTTCAATACTAATTTTTCGCAAGTCAAAATTATTAGGTAAAGTATCTACAATATATGTATTAAACGCTGGAATATTCCCAGTATTTTTAAAACCATCTAAATAATAATCAACATTAGATCCAATTGGAACACTTTTCTTTTTAACTTTTTGTCCTTTTTCCTCCACATATTTATTATGAGTAAAACCATCTTTAGGAGCATCAAATTTACCTGTAACATTTGTAGTCTTTGACCAAGAATAAGCATTACCTGTACCAAAATAAATTGTTGTATACATTCTTGTAAAGAGTGATGAAATAGCATAATTTGGAACATTGGTTGCCATTGGAATCGCAAAGTAATAAACTTTCTTCTCTCCTTTTTTTACCACTGCATCAGTTGTTTCACGAAGAGTCACCATAGAGTTAATAGTATAATTATATGGAAGAGATTTCTGTTTAACATTTGAAAAACTTTCAATATCCCATTCAGCAAGCTCATCTTCATCAATATTCGTTACATCATATATTAAAACCCCACCATCTCCAGGCACTCCAACAAAGTCGTTTTCTCGATCTTGATTTGTAAAGCTATTATTTTCAATAGGAGCACCATCAGGATTATGTATCCATTTCATTGCTTCTTTTCGCAATAATCCATATGCATTTTCATCATCATTTGTTGGTACTTTAATACCAAAACCATAGGCATTAAAATAGCTTGTTTCTTCTTCAGATCTATTTTCAACTTCTACTTTATAAACTAAATAATTATATTTATCCCATAAAACATTATTAGGTGTTACTTGAGTAATCTTTGTTTCCCATTGTAAGTTAGAACAAATTAAATTATATTTTGCTTTCGTTGTTGCACCAGGTGCAGTTTGAAATTGAACCGTGTGTTGTTCTTGATCTTCATCTTCATACTTTTCATATCCACCACCTAAAGATACAGTTGCCCCAGCATTTTCTGGAACATCACCATAGAAATATAATTCTACTTGAACATATAATGGATTCCCTGATTCCAAAACCATCTGGCTTCCTTCAATTGTACATGTTTTTCTAAAGTCATCACCTTCATCGACATCAGCACCTTTAGCTTCTTTAACAACAGCTCCAACACCTAGTAATGGATTTCCATTTTCATCTTTTTGATCGCTTGGAACTTCATTAGCATCAAAAGTTGTAACTAAATTTCCTCCAATATAGTAAAAATAAGGTAACTGCAAATCAAAATGCAATCCATGTGCACTACCAATTGTGAAGTCTGGATCTATAACCAGATTGACAGTTACACCTTTCCCCTTTCCACGGCTGATTAAAGATGTATTAGCTTGTGGATCTCCATTGCTGTCAGTAGGCGTAATCCCTCCTGAAAAATGTTCCATTACAAAATGGACACTTGGTCTTCCTATATCTGTAGCAGCATTCGCAATATTATTCATCAAGTTCAAACTCGATATAACCATCGCTATTGTCAAAACTACTTTCAAAATCTTTTTCAAAACATCCTTTACACCGTTAATCATTACTATATTCCTCCCTACATATATTCATTTTAAAATCAGCACATAATAACCTACTATCATTCTACTCGTCATTGCCCTTAAAATCAATGCTTTCTATGTAAAAAGGCAAAAAAGCAACCTATAAATCATCGCTTTTCGAGAAAATCATTATTATGATTTCTCTTGTCTAAAAATAAATATGTTTAAATATTCTTAAAAAAATATTTAAACATATTTAAAAAACACTCTTTTTGAGTGATCATAATAATAATCCATTGGTATTTGATACATTTGATAAGGCAATGGAAAACTATCCAGATGCACATCCGCTATTTCATTCTGATGCAGGATTTCAGTATACAAGTTCTATGTTTGTTAAGAAACTGAAAGATCTAGGAATTGTACAAAGTATGTCAAGAGTTGGAAAATGCATCGACAATGGTCCGATGGAAGGATTCTGGGGAATCTTAAAAAGTGAGATGTATTATGGAAAGCATTACTATACAAAGGAAGAACTCATTCAAGCCATTAATGAATGGATCAACTATTACATATTTGAAAGACTGCAGAGAAGATTCAATGTGCAAACACCATATGAAGTGAGAAGTGCTGCGTTAAATACTGATAATCCGATTGAATATAAGATTCCAGAAAACAAATCAATTATTCAATATAAACAGAAACATTTTAAAAGTTATCAGATGATATAAAAAATCCACCAGGATAAATATCCTAGTGGAAATATAAACTTTTAATTATTTCATTTGTCGACTTGACTAAATCATATCATTTTGAAGTGTTTTTTTGTTATTTTATAAAATTAGTTGAAACTCTCTCTTCTTTTTTTGGTAGACCATATTCCTTTTTCCCAAGGTTGATGCTCTTTATTAAGAACGCCATATTTCTACCCAAAGTTCTCATAATTTGTAATCCTTCTTTATCTTGTTTAACTTCTTCAATATTGTTCCCATGAACATTATTCCAATATTGGCTTGATGCTATCGGCATTGAAGAAATAGTAAAATACTTATTTAATTCATCAAAAGTTGCAGTTGTACCACCACGTCTTGCACTTACAACACTGGCTCCAACTTTCATTGTCTTATCAAAACCATGACTATAGAATAAACGATCCAGAAATGAAATCAAATTTCCATTTGCACTCGCATAATAAACTGGTGACCCAATAACAATTCCATCGCATTGTTCAAACTTATTTGCAACTTCATTAACTAAATCATCATTAAATACACATTGTCCAATTGTTTTGCATCTACCGCAAGCAATACATCCTCTTATTCCTTTGTTTCCAACCTGAATAATTTCCGTTTCAATTCCTTCATCATTTAATGTATCTGCAACCTCTTTTAACGCTATATAAGTGCATCCTCTTACATGAGGACTACCATTAATTAATAATACTTTCATTTTCCTTCATCCTTCCTTTTTAACATAATATGTTATATCATTATTTTCTATTCTTGATAAGAATACTCTTTCCATATTTTCTAAAAAAGTGTTTAAAACTTTTGCCGTTGTTCTTCGAACCATCTTATCAGCACTTGTTTTTTTGTTTTTTTATTGTTTCTCCATTTATCTCCATATCAATTCTATCATTTATTCCTTCCTTTGAAAACAAAAAGAATGAACAATTGTCTTTGTTCAATCTTAATTTTATTCAGTTCTTAAAGCTGTCACAGGATCTTCCTGCGCTGCTTTTTTTGAAGGAATAATCCCACCAACTAATGTCAATATAACACTTAACACAATAAGGATGATCGCTCCCGTTACTGGTAGGATTGCATTGACATCATTATTTCCTGCAACATTATGAATAACAATATTACTTGGAATCAACAATAATAGAGTAATCACAATTCCCATAACACCAGCTAATAATCCTACAATAAACGTTTCAGCATTAAATACTTGTGAAACATTAGATTTAGAAGCACCCATCGCTCTTAAAATACCGATTTCTTTTTTACGTTCTAAGACACTGATATAAGTAATAACCCCTATCATAATCGAAGAAACAATCAAAGAAATTGCAACAAACGCAACTAAAACATAACTAATTGTATTAATAATATCTGTAACAGAAGACATTAATGTACCAACATAATCAGTATATGAAATTACTTTATCTTCATCTATCTTTTTCATATTATTGTTATAAGCATCAAGAATATTAATTACATTTTGTTTACTTTCAAAATCTTTTGGATAGATATTAATAGCATATGGTTTATCTTCATCTGCATACTCAAGTTTCTTTAGATTTCCTTCATAAGAAGATGTCTCTGTTGTCATTAACGACATCATCAACTCTGACAACTCTTTTTCATCCATATTCATTTTAATAGCTTTCGCAAACATAGAGCCATCTATCTTAATCGCATCTTTCATGTTTGATCCTAGATTGCCTATTTGTTTACTTAATTCTTTGCTAATCTGTATCTGTAATGATTTAGTAATAGCACTCATATATTCATTCATAATTGATTGCATATTTTTTTCTAATTGACTTTCAAATTGATCTAACAACCCACTTTCTTGTAAAATACTTGTCATTTCTGTAGTAATTACTGATTGAGCTTCAGTTGTTTGTAAATAAGCTATAAAATATTCATTCATCTTAGTTGGATCAGTTAATTTGTTAGTGATTACATATTGATTAAACCCCGTCATTAATATTTGACTTGTTTCTTGTAATTTTTTTTCGTCTAACTTAATTTGGCTTAAATCAATACCTTTTAAAACGTCATTTATATCTATAGAAGGTAGCGTTGAAGTATCTAATTTTATATTACTAAAATTTAAAGAATTCTGATCAAATTTAAGTTTACTTTGATCAAATTGAAAAGCTTTCTTCATAATATCTGTATCAACAGTAAATAAAGATTGCATATCAAATTTTTTCTTTTGTTCATCATCAAATGATTTTCCAGTAAAAATATTGATATTAGGTTTTTTAATTTGTTTCTTAACAATCTCACTATCTTTAGCCTCATTTATTACATGGTCTGTTAAAGAAGCAGGATATCCAATACCAGACATCAACATCGTTGCACTTGCATTCTCACTAGGTTGAACAATTCCAACAATACTAATCTTTTCACCTTTTTCAACAAGCTTTTTCATATAATCCTTATCATCAGACTTATCTTTATAAACACTATACTCCTTATCATAAACATAATAATCATGTGCTTTCACCAGCTTAAATTGAATACCTAATAATTCATCATAAGAATATGATTCCATGTCACTAGGAACTTCAACTTCTTTTTCTTCAGAAAATTGTTTAACCATTTTATCTAATTCACTAAAATCACGTAACCCTAAAGTATAAAGCATGAAATCACTAATATTTCCATTTTTAGACAAAATAACAACACATTCATTATAATTCTTAGGCCATCTTCCTGCCTTAATATCATATTGATTTTCATAAAGGCTAGGATTCTTAGGCATTTGATAAAAAACATCTGTACTCATCATTGCAGACATCATACTATTAGAACTTGTAGAAGAACCTAATCCTAATGAAGAAAATGAATTATCAGGATGCACTCTTCTTACTTTGTTAGTGTTTGTACTATAAATCTGTGGTGAAACATTATAACTATATTCAATCGCATTTGTATTCTTTTGAATATCACTTTTACCACTATCAAAATATTTCTTTAATGAAACCAAATCATTAGATCCAATCTTTGAAAACATATTGGTAATCATTTGTGACACATGGACATTGGAATCATCTTTGTCTTCATTTTTATTTTGATTATTAACCATCATAGAAGACATACTAAAACCACTACTTTGAATTTGTAAAGGATATTCTGATAACGTATCTTCTTCTACAGAGCGAATATATTCATTAACACCATTAGATAAAGATAATATCAAAGCAATACCTATAATTCCTATTGAACCCGCAAAAGAAGTTAAAATCGTTCTTGCTTTCTTTGTACGAAGATTATTAAAACTAAGCGATAAAGCAGTTAAAAAGGACATTGATGATTTTCCCATATTCTTATGTTGAGGAATCCCTATTTCATTATCACTAACTTGATATGGATGAGAATCAGAACGTATTGTTCCATCTCTTAATTCAACAATACGATTTGCATAAGCTTCTGCAAGCTCTGGATTATGAGTAACCATAACAACCAATCTATCTTTTGCAACCTCTTTTAATAATTCCATAACTTGAACACTTGTATCACTATCAAGAGCTCCTGTAGGCTCGTCTGCAAGTAAAATATCTGGATCATTCACTAATGCTCTAGCAATCGCAACTCTTTGCATTTGTCCTCCAGACATTTGATTAGGTTTTTTATGTCCTTGATTTCCTAAACCTACTTGTTCTAATGCTTTTTTTGCTCTTTCTTTTCTTTCTGCTTTTGAAATACCTGAAATCGTAAGAGCTAATTCCACATTGGAAAGAACTGTTTGATGGGGAATCAAATTATAACTTTGAAAAACAAACCCAACTGTATGATTACGATAAGAATCCCAATCTCTATCTTTATATTTTTTAGTAGAGATCCCATTAATAATTAAATCTCCTCGATCATATCTATCTAAACCACCAATAATATTTAATAATGTTGTCTTACCAGAACCACTAGGTCCAAGTATCGCAACAAATTCATTATCACGCAAATTCAAACTAACTCCATCTAAAGCTTTTTGAATTAAATTCCCTGTTTTATATTGTTTATATATCTTTTTTATTTGAAGCATATATGCTCACTCCCTTTTTTATACATATTATTAAATATGTTTTATTTGAATTAAAAATGAACATTATGCATATTTAATAAACTTTTTGAATTTATTAACATCATTATTTATAATTAATTCTTCATCAAAACCTATTTCTTCTAATAACTCAATAGCTTTACTAAACTCACCAACAGCACTTGGATCATGAGCATCAGAAGCAATATATATAGGTACACGATATTCAAGACACAATGGTAACATTATTCTATAATTTTCATAACAATTTAATCTGTCTTCAGGATTTAATAAAGAACTATTATTTACTTCTAAAGCCACATGATATTTTTTAGCAGCTTCTACTAAACGCTTATAATCAAGAGGTGTACTATCATCATCAGGATGAGACACAAAGAAAATTCTTTCGTTTTTCATACACGAAATCAAATTATCAGTATTCTTTTCAATTCCTTGATCATCATAACAATGTGAATGTATTCCAACAATACCATAATCTAAACTATCAAGATGTCTTTGATCTAATGAAAGTGAACCATCATTTAATACATTGACTTCACTTCCATGAAAAACTTCTATTCCATAAATAACTCTAGGTACAACTGCAAAATTTAAAAAGTATATTGGATTACAAGCCCCTCTAATCCCTGGAGCATGTTCACTTATTCCAATAAGTTTTAATCCTTTTTCTTTCGCCGCATATATATTTTCTCTCATAGTTCCATACGCATGACCACTCATGATTGTATGAGTATGAATATCTAATAACATCTTTTTCATATTAACCTCCTCAAATTGTTTTATTGAATATTATATTAGATAATTCTTTTAGATTGTCAATATTAAGTTTAAAGCAAATAAAAAAGACATGAATAATAAATATATTTTACTTCCATGCCAAGGCTTAATTAAATTTTCTTATAAATCACTAAATTATTTGAAACCTTTCCAACAAACATTACATTATTTATATTATTTGACTCTACATCTTGTTTAAAATACCTACCAAGTCCTAACCTATCTCCCTTAGATAATGACTTTCAATATGCTCCCTCAAATAAATCTTTCACATTAAATGTACGACTACTTGGTAAACAGTTTAAACTCTCTTGTGTAATTTTCAATAATTCTATATAACTAGTTTTAGACATTTTATGAATCTAATAATCGCTTTTTCTTGACATTATATTCTTCCTGAGTAATGACTCCTGAATCCAACAATTCTTTCAAATCATCAAAATTGATTGTTTGTGTTGTCTTTTCAACTTTGGGCGTCTTTTCAATCGTTTGATTTGTGTTTCTATTATTAATTAATTTATTATTTCATTATATACTTTATTTGAATTATTCAAAAACGCAAAACTTATTCTTCCTGATGAAGTTCCAACACTAACATTTTTTAATATTGCTATTTCTCCTACTGAAGATATTTCATCCATTGGTAAATTAACTGTTTTATCAAAAAGTGTGCACCCTTTAATTTTTTTATTTGTAACAACTATTTCTGTGTTTTTCACAAAAAAATCAAAAACTGCTATAATTATTAAAATTATTAAAGGTACTTTTAAATAATCATCAAAGAAAATATAATCCCCAAATGGACTACCATACTCATTTTTACCAAAGATACAGCAAAAACATTGATCAAGTAAAATATGCCTTGCTCTCTCTTGAAAATACTCAATATCAGATAATTCATTTGCTGCTCCAACAAATCTTATAATACCAAACAAAAAAACTAACAAAGCTTTAATATAATTTATTTATCTATAATCATCTTACTTTTAACAATATCTTTCTCCTTCACTATCTTATCTTCCTTATTTTATAATTACACACGCCATTTAGCCTGTATTATTTGTCAACACCAAAAATTGACATTATTGATAAACATAATAAAAACCACGCTAAGGTGGCTTTGTATTTTTTACTATAATATCCAACTATCCAAAATTATTAATTCTCATCATTATATAAGATTTGTTCTTAGGCTAAAAAACTTATCAATATTCAATCAACACATAAATCTTATATAACTTCTACTTTCTTTCTTACCAAGAAATAATATCCAATCACAAGTGCTCCTGTTATTGCCCAAGACACTGGGTAAACAAGTAATAACATTGTGTATGTATGAAAGAAATTATTAACAAAATAAACCCATACCAACCTTACAACACATGTTCCAAACACAGTCAGTAAAGCTGGTGCTATTGATTTACCATATCCTCTTAATGCAGAACCCGTGATTTCATATGTTCCAATTAACCAATGTAAACTCATAACTTGAAGAACTCTTTGGGCTGCATACGGGATTACTTTCATATCTGATGTAAAGAAATGAACAAATGGAACTCTCAATAATACAATAAGAACATCCATAACAAAAGCTATTCCTATCCCTGTTGTTAAAGCAAGTTTCCATACTTTACGACATCTTTTATATTCTTTAGCCCCATAATTTTGTCCTACAAATGTCGTCGCAGCTTGAGAAAAACCATTGACAATCGCAAATCCTATATATTCAAAGTTAACTGCTGCGGAACTTCCTGCAATAACAGATGAGCCAAAAGAATTTAAACTAGATTGAATAACAACATTTGATAAAGAGAAAACAGTTCCTTGAAGTCCAGCAGGAACTCCAATTTGTAAGATTTTTACTAATTCATTCTTTGATATTGATAATTGATGAAAATCAAAACATAACATACCTTCTTCGTGCATTAAACAATTAATAACAACTATAGACGATAAAACATTTGATACAACAGTTGCAATCGCAACACCATCAACGCTTAAATGAAATACAATAACTAAAACTAAATTTAAACATGCATTTACAACTCCACCAATAACTAATGCTATAAAAGGAGTTTTTGAATTCCCTGCACTTCTAAGAATAGCAGAAGCAAAATTATAAAGTAATATAAAAGGCATTCCTATTGCATATATCCTTAAATATAAAACTGCTAAACCAATGATATTTTCAGGTGTACCCATTAAAAGTAATAAAGGTTCAGCAACAAATTGTACAAATACCGCTAGAAACAATCCACAAATCAAAGCAATAGAAATTGAAGTATGAACACCTTTTGATATCCTATCATCATGTCCTCCACCAATATAATTCGCAATTAAAGCACTACTTCCTACTGAAATACCCACAAAAAAATTAATAAATAAATTAACTACCGATGCATTTGCTCCTACTGCAGCTAAAGCTTCAGAACTCGCAAACTGTCCAACAACAGCTGAATCAACCATATTAAATAATTGTTGAAGTATACTTCCTAAAGCTAAAGGCAAAGCAAATAGAATCATCTTTTTAAGTAATGGTCCATGTAACATATCCACCTTTGCTGATTTTTCCATTCTTTCCCCTCCAATTCTATAAAACAATAATCCTCTATATTTAAACTATTTAATCACATTTTTTTATAAATGTATTCTTTTTTCAAAAAGTGAAAAAACATTTTAAAAAAAACAGGAAATATTTTCATTCCCTATTACAAATATAATTTTTAATTTATGATTTTATATTTTGCATTTTTTTAAATAAACGCATCTTATATGCCTTAATTTTATACATATAACGTCTTGTATATAGAAACCCTGTTAATAATGTTCCAATAACAAAACCCAGTGCCATATTTACAATAGCTTCATAAGGCTGTGTTTGGGCAAGTCCAAAAATATCTATTATCATATATACAGCCATACCTATAATCGCAACTATAAACATAATACTCATTCTCTTTGAAAAAGAATCTCTTTCATTATTATTATAATCTGCAATCTTAAGTATAAGTTCTTCATCTTGTCTATTCATACTATCACTTCTCTCTCCATCTAAAATTTCTTTAATCTCTATATCATAATATTTCGCAAGTTCAATAATTAAATCAAAATCTGGCATTGTTACACCATTTTCCCAACGAGAAATACTTCGATTAGATACCCCTAATTTTTCAGCTAGTTCTTCTTGGGTAAGCTTTTTTTCATTGCGTAATTCTTTTAAAAAATGACCAACTTTTTTTGATTCATATATAACTCCTCCTTTCACCATTAAAATAACATTCCTCTTTAAAATAGTACAGGACACAAACTGAGAATAAGGCTTTTTTCACTATTCTTATAAAGTATAGTGTAATGCTAAATTTATATTGTACTTTTTAAATATTATAAAATAAAATAATAGTTAAGAAAAACAATAATTGAAAAGGAGAGATAAAATGAAAGTATTAATGATTAATGGAAGTCCACATTTGAAAGGAAATACAAGTATTGCTTTTAATGAAATGACTAAAATTTTTGATAAAGAAGGTATTGAAACAGAAGTAGTCAATATAGGAAACAAAGATATTAGAGGATGCATTGCATGTATGACTTGTAAAAAGGGAGTAGGACAATGTGTATTTAACGATATTGTTAACGAGGTAGCTAAGAAATTTGAGGAATGTGATGGATTGGTTGTTGGAACACCTGTATATTATGGATCAGCTAATTCAACTTTGATATCATTTTTAACAAGATTATTTTATAGTACGTCTTTTGATAAAACAATGAAAGTAGGAGCAAGTGCCATTGTTGCAAGACGTGGTGGTATTTCTTCAACTTATGATGAAATTAATAAATTCTTTGCTATTTCGGGTATGCCAATTGCTTCAACACAATATTGGAATGCTATTCATGGTAGAGAACAAGGAGAAGCATCACAAGATGAAGAAGGATTACAAACAATGCGTGTTTTAGCTAGAAATATGTCATTTTTAATGAAATGCATTGCTGATGGTAAAGAAAAATATGGTTTACCAGAAAAAGAAGAATTTTATAGAACAAACTTTATTAGATAATTATCTATTATAGGAGGAAAATATGAACTATATTATTTTAAATAATGGTGTGAAAATGCCAAAATTAGGTTTTGGAACAATTAATCAATTTGGAAATCAAATCATAGAAAACGTTAACTTCGCATTAAACAATGGATATCAACTTATTGATACTGCTAATCGTTATGGTAATGAAGTTGAAGTTGGAAAAGGTATAAAAAAATCTGGTATAAAAAGAGAAGATATCTTTTTAGAAACAAAATTAGGACCTACTTTATATGAGAATAATCAAGCAATTGATGATACTTTAAAAAGATTAGATGTTGATTATATTGATTTAATGTTATTACATCATCCAGTCAATAATTATATTTATGCTTATAAAATGTTAGAAAAAGCATATAAAGAAGGAAAAATAAAAGCAATTGGTTTATCCAACTTTTCTATTGAAAAGATTCAAGAAATATTAGATCAATGTGAAATTGTACCTGCAGTTATGCAAGTTGAGTGTCATCCATATTATCCAGCAGAAGCAGTGAAATCATTTTGTGATGAACATGGTATTGCTTTACAATCATGGTTCCCCTTAGGGCATGGAAATACAGATATGTTGAATGATCCAGTTTTTATTCAATTAGCTCAAAAATATAATAAAACAGCAGTACAAATTATTTTAAGATGGCATACACAAATGGGATTTGGACTTGTGCCAGGAAGTACATCAAATAGTCATATCAAAGATAATGCCCATATTTTTGATTTTGAGTTAACAAGTGAAGATATGGATTTAATTGCGAGCGTGAATAAACACCAACCTTTTTATCATGTGACAAAAGAATCATTAGAAAAACTCGCAACAACAAAATGTAATTTTGAAGAATAGGAGAATGAAAAATGGAATATGTTCAATTAAATAATCATTTAAAAATGCCTATATTAGGATTTGGAGTTTTTAGAGTTCCGGATAAATCAGAGTGCTGTGAATCTGTCTATCAAGCAATAAAAGCAGGATATCGTTTGATTGATACAGCTGCATCATATATGAATGAAGATGCTGTTGGAGAAGCTGTAAGAAAGGCTATTGAAGAAGGTATCTGTACAAGAGAAGAATTATTTATTACTACTAAGTTATGGGTACAAGACATGAAAAGTTATGAAGCAACAAAGGAAGCTATAAATGCTTCCCTTGAAAAAAGTGGATTAGAGTATTTTGACTTGTATTTATTACATCAAGCTATGGGTGATTACTTTTCTGCATGGAGAGCAATGGAAGCTGCATATAAAGATGGAAAATTAAAAGCTATTGGTGTTTCTAATTTCTATCCACATGTTCTTATTAATTTTTGTGAAACAGTCACAATAAAACCTATGGTTAATCAAGTCGAGTTACATCCATATTTCACTCAAGAAGAAGCACTTGCTACAATGAAAGAATATCATGTTATACCCGAAGCATGGGCTCCTCTTGGTGGAGGAAGGTATAACCCTTTTAAAGATAAAATGCTTATAAATATTGCTAATAAATATTCAAAAACAGTAGGACAGGTATTACTTCGTTGGAATATTCAAAGAGGAGTTGTTGTTATTCCAAAGTCTACACATCTAGATAGAATAATTGAAAATATTGATGTATTTGATTTTGAACTTAATGAAGATGAAATGCAACAAATCTCATCATTAGATAAAGGTTATACAGGGTCTCGTGCTAAGCATTTTGACCCAGAGTTTGTAAAAATGTGTCTATCTAAAAAAATACATGATGAATAAAAATATACAGAGATAATTTAACGAGAATAAAAAAAGAATACGAAAATGTATTCTTTTTTTATTCTAATATTTGATTCCACTCTAAATCTTTAATGTCTTTTTTTAATGATGAAAACAGTTTCTTTTTATCTTTATGATAAACACCATAATAATGAACACTAGCTTCTGAATCAGTAATCGGAATAAAAACTCTATTCTTTTCAGGTTTTTGAATAGTTATATTACTTCTAAAGTTAGGAAGTGCTGATACTTTTGTAAGTTCATTAAGTATTGATATATCTTCTTGAAATAATAAGTGTGATTTTGGAAGCATTTGTTGACAGATTTCACTCCAAAAACCAATATGTGATAGTAGTAATATACTTTGTCCATCTAAATCGTGAAAAGATATTTCCTTAAATAAAGCTAAAGGATGAGCTGGTGGCACAGATATGTATAAGTATTCTTCAAACATATCAATACATATATAATCTTTATCTTTAATAGGCTCTGTTGTTACAATTAATGAATATTCATTTTCTTTTAAACCTTTTAACAATTCATCTTGAGATTTTAATTGTTCAGTAATCTTTGATTCAGGATATAGATTATTTAAAATATATTTTAGCCCCCATATAGGAGCAGGAGTGCAAGAACCAATAGAAATTGTTGAATGACTTCTATCAAACTTTTGTAATTCTTCTACCATTTGATGAGTTGAATTTAATATCTTTTTTGCGTATTCAACAGCTAATTGACCATTTTCATTTAATGTTATTTTGTTCTTTGTACGATCAAATAATTTTAAATCTAAGTCTTCTTCAAGACGTTGAATAGAACGTGTTAAACCAGGTTGAGATATCAGTAATTTCTCAGCTGCTTTAGATATTGTTCCAGCATCTGCAATTGTTACTAATTGTTCTAACTGATAAAGTTCAATCACACACCTCTCCCCTTTCACTATGCACTACAATTATAGCATAATTAATTATTGATATTGTACATTTTTTTATCATTTTTATAAAATGTAAACATAAGAGACAGGAGGAATTATATGGAGTATAAAAAGCTTAATAATCATATCATACCAATGCTAGGTTTTGGAACATTACATATACCCCCTGCTGAAACAAAGAAATGTGTTTTAGATGCATTTGAATGTGGATATCGACTTATTGATACAGCAGCAAGTTATTTTAATGAAAAAGAAGTTGGAGAGGCTATTAAAGAGTCAAACATACCTAGGGAACAACTCTTTATAACAACAAAGGTATGGATTCAGGATTCAGGTTATGAAAAAACTTTAAAGGCTTTTAATACTTCTTTAGAAAATTTAGGATTGGATTATATTGATCTATATCTTATTCATCAACCTTATGGAGATTACTATGGTTCATGGAAAGCTATGGAAGAATTATATAACCAAGGAAAGATTAAAATGATTGGGGTATGTAATTTTTCTGCCGAAAGATTTGTGGATTTATATATGAATTGTTATATTCCTCCAATGATTAATCAAATAGAATTTCATCCTCTATTTCAACAAAAAGAACTTGTAAATGTATTAAATGATTATCATTGCCAAGTTGAAGCATGGGGACCACTTAATGAAGGACAAAGAGATATATTTAATCATCAAACATTAAAAAAAATTGCTTTAAAACATCATAAGAGTGTAGCACAAGTTATACTAAGATGGCATATTCAACAAGGAGTGATTGCTATTCCAAAAACAGTATCTAAAGAAAGAATGAAAGAAAATATGGATATATGGAACTTTAAACTTGATGAAGATGATGTGAAAACAATAGGAAGTTTAGATATGGGATATAGTGAGATTATAGACCATCAATGCTATGCTACAGCAAAATGGCTTAATAAATATAAAATACATGATTAATAAGGAGGAAGAAAAATGTTATTTTATTTTACTGCTACAGGAAATTGTCTTCATGTTGCAAGACAATTTGATAAAAATCCAATAAGTATTCCGCAAGTTATCAATAATGATAATCTTGTATTTGAAGATGAAAAAATTGGAATTGTTTGGCCAGTATATGCTGGGGAACCACCAAAAATTGTATTGAATTTTTTAAAGAAAGCAACTTTTAAAACAAATTATTTTTATATGATTTTAACTTATGGGAAAGATGTCACAGATGCACCAGAATATACAAATCGTTTATGTGAAGGAATGGGAATCCATGTTGATTACATCCATTCTATACTTATGGTAGACAACTATTTACCATCATTTGATATGAATGAGCAAAAAGCGATGGATAAACACATTGAAGAACAATTACAAATTGCATTAAAAGATGTCCAAGAAAGAAAAAAAGAAATTCCAGAGGCAAATCAGGAGGCAAGAGATTTTCATGCACGAGCAGCTAAAATCTTTGCTGATAATCCTAGTTTAATTAATGGAGAACAAATTACTGTAACAGATAAATGTATAGGGTGTGGAATTTGTACAAAGGTTTGTCCAGTTAAACGTTTCTATATTGAAAATGGTAAAGCAAAAAGAACACAAAAGACTTGTGAATTCTGTCTAGCATGTGCTCACAATTGTCCACAAAAAGCGATTACTACATGTATTTCAGACAAGAACCCTGATTCAAGATTTAGAAATGAAAATGTGACATTACAAGATATTATTAAATCTAATCAACAATAGTTACTATAACTGTCAGTTATAGTAACATAATAAGATGGTATTGTACATTTTGAATACAGGTATATACAATATATATACAAGAATAACATATTCAAATCCTTAAGAATGTATTATGTCATATGAGGTAAAATTAATAAAAAGGAGAAAAACAATGAAAACAATTCAATTAAACAACAATCAAGAAATCCCAGCTGTAGGTTTTGGAGTCTTTATGATTCCTAATGATGGACCTACTTATGATGCAACACTCGCCGCATTAAAAGCAGGTTATCGTCATATTGATACAGCGGCAGGTTATATGAATGAGAGCGATGTAGGAAAAGCTATTAAAGATAGTGGTATTGATCGTAAAGAGATCTTTATTACTTCTAAATTATGGTTACAAGATTATGGATATGAGAATGCTAAAAAAGGAATAGAAACTTCTTTAAAGTATTTACAAACAGATTATATTGACCTTTATTTATTACATCAGCCATATGGTGATTATTTAGGAGCATGGAAAGCTTTAGAAGAAGCTGTTGAAGAGGGAAAGATTAAATCTATTGGTATTTCTAATATAACAGTTAATTTATGGAATAAATTTAAAAATGGAATGAATATAACACCAGTTGTCAATCAAGTTGAATTTAATCCATTTACTCAACAAAGAGAATTAAGAAAAGTTATGGAAGAAAGCAATATCAAATTAGAAGCATGGTATCCATTAGGACATGGAAATAAAGATTTGTTAGAAAACGAAACAATTGTTTCATTAGCAAATAAATATAATAAAAATGCAGGTCAAATTATTTTAAGATGGATTTATCAAGAGGGTGTCATTTCTTTACCAAAATCAACAAATCCGCAAAGAATGCAAGGAAATATAGATATCTTTGATTTTGAATTAACACAAGAAGAAACGGAAACTATACAAGCATTAGATACTGGAAAGGCAACTCATAATCCTGAAGATCCAGCTAATGAAACACGATTAATGGGATTAAAAATTCATGATTAGAAAAGGAGAATAGAATAATGGAATATATAACATTAAATAATGGAATCAAAATGCCTAAGGCAGGATTTGGAGTTTTTCAAATCAAGGATAAAAATGAATGTGTAAAGGTTATATTAGATGCTATTGATGCTGGTTATCGTTTAATTGATACTGCTCAATCTTATGGAAATGAAGAAGCTGTTGGTGAAGCTGTTACTAAAACATCAGTCCCAAGAGAAGAATTATTTATTACTACTAAAGTTTGGATTTCTAATTATGGATATGAAAAAGCAAAAGCTTCAGTAGAAGAATCTTTAAAGAAAATGCATTTAGATTATATTGATTTAGTATTATTACATCAACCATTTAAAGATTATTACGGAGCTTATCATGCTTTAGAGGATTTATATAAAGAAGGAAAAATCAAGGCTATTGGTGTATCTAACTTCTATCCAGATAGATTAGTAGATTTAGCATTAGATGTAGATGTAAAACCTGCAATTAATCAAGTCGAAGTCAATCCATTCCATCAACAAGATAAAGCTTTAGAATATAACAACAAATACGGAGTTCAATTAGAAGCTTGGGCACCATTCGCAGAAGGAAAGAATGGAATATTCACAAATGAAACTTTAAAAGAAATTGGAAACAAGTACAACAAATCAATTGGACAAGTCATTTTAAGATGGTTATTACAAAGAGGAATCGTACCATTATCAAAAACAGTAAAAAAAGAAAGAATGTTAGAAAACATTAATATCTTTGACTTTGAACTAAGTGAAGAAGATATGAAAAAAATCGCTAATTTAAATACCAATACAAGCTCATTCTTCTCTCACTATGATCCAGCTACTGTAGAAATGATTTGTGGTTTAAAAAGATAAATAAATTTTTTACACCCCATTAATTTGGGGTGTAATTATAATTAATTAATATGCAAAGGAGAATAAAAGATGAAAATAAAAAAGACATTAATGTTGAACCGCCCCTGTCAAGTAGACAGGTGAAATAATTAAAATGTTTTTGATGAAG
>CAJTTM010000044.1 GCA_910579135.1 uncultured Erysipelotrichales bacterium
TTCATAATATGAAAATATAGACTTCTATAAATCTATTATAAGAGTATAAAACAGACTTGTCATTGGACATTGTGTCCAAAATTATAAACAAAATATTTTATTTTTGTCTAGACATTATTTTATTTTTGTCTAGACATAAATAAAATGTAATGATATACTGAATATAGTGAGGTGAATATCATGGATATGAAGAGATGGCTAGAAGATTTAAAGGTGAATAAACATGTGTTACCTATTTTAAGTTTTCCAGTAGTACAATTATTAGATTGTTCATTAAAGGATTTTTTAAACGATAGTACATTACAAGCTCAAGGGATTCAACTTGTAAGTGAACGCTGTCATACAGGTATTGGATTAGGCATTATGGATTTATCTATAGAAGCAGAATGTTTTGGAGCAAAGATAAGATTTGAAGATAATGAAATTCCTACTGTAGTTGGAGCTTTGATTGAAGATGAATGCGATATTGAAACTCCAGACATTATAAAAAGAGCTAAAGTATATGTAGAAACAATCAAAAAGACTAAATTGTTTATGAAAGACAAACCAGTTTTTGCAGGTATTATTGGACCATTTTCATTGTGTGGGAGATTATTAGATGTAAGTGAAGCACTTGCTTTATGTTATGAAGAACCTGATTTAGTTCATCAGGTTTTAAAGGTTTCAACTGAGTTTTTAATGAAGTATGCAAAAGCATTAAAAGAGGCGGGAGCTGATGGTATAATCATGGCTGAACCATTAGCTGGTATATTATCTCCTTCGTTAGTACAAGAGTTTTCTAGTGATTATGTGAAAATGATTGTAGAAGAACTACAGAATGATGAATTTATTATCATTTATCATAATTGTGGTAATAATGTTACAAAGATGATTGATTCAATCATTTCAACAAAATGTGCTGCTTATCATTTTGGAAATGCTATTTCAATGAAAGAAGCTCTTAAACAGATTCCTTCTCATGAATTAATTATGGGTAATATTGATCCTGTTGGAATTTTAAAAGATGGAAACCCTACATTAGTTAAAGAGGCAGTTCATCATTTAATGGAAGAATGTCAAGAATATGATAACTTCATTTTATCTTCTGGATGTGATATTCCTTGTTTAACACCATGGGAAAATATTGATTGTTTTATTCAAGTAGGAAATCAGTATTATGAAAAAAACAATTCTTGATTATTTAAAAGAAAATCATCAATATATTAATGCTTCATGTAATGGAAATCATCAATGTGGACAATGTAAAGTTAAATTATTAAATAGAAAACCTGATTTAAGTGAGACAGAGAAAAAATTTTTAAGTCATGAGGAAATTGATAATTCTATTATCTTAGCTTGCTTTCATGATTATCAAAAAGATGATGAAATTCTTGTTTTTGATATGAAAATGGATATCTTAGATACTTTAGATGAAAAACATATCCACTCTTGTTTTGAGGGAAATGGATTAATCATAGATATTGGGACAACAACTATTGTTATGAAATGGATTGGAAATAAAGGGGAATGTTTGAAAACAGACGCCTTTATAAATCCTCAGGTAAGTTTTGGTGGAGATGTTATTAGTCGTATCAATGAATCAAAGAAACATTTTGATGCACTTTGTTATTGTTTGATTCATGAAATAGAACAAAGAATCATAAAACAAGAAATGATTATTAATCAGATGATAGTATGTGGAAATACAACAATGACACATTTCTTTATTAAAGAAAAAGTAGAAACATTAGGAAAAGCACCTTTTCATGTTTTAAAAAAAGAAATGCAGAAGATATCTAGTTATCATATCTTCAAAAATATAAATTATGAATTTCCAATTATCACTTTTCCTCATATAAGTGCGTTTGTAGGTGGAGATATAGTAGCTGGTATTTATGCTAGTGATTTAGATCAATCATTAAAAAAAGTATTATTTGTAGATTTAGGAACAAATGGTGAAATGGTTTTAGGTAATAAAGAAGGTTTTATAGTTACATCCTCAGCAGCTGGACCTGCATTTGAGGGCGTTGGTATAAGTTGTGGAGGAAGTAGTATCAATGGTGCTATTTCTCATGTCTCACTTCAACCTTTTCGTTTAGAAGTCATTGGTAGTAGTGAAGCACAATGTATATGTGGAAGTGGATTAATTTCATTGTTTTCAGAGTTGGTTAGGAATCAAAAGATAGATGAACTAGGACATATTGTAGATGGTGATGAAATTGTTTTATCAAAGAAAGTAAAGTTAAATTCTAAGGATATTTCACATTTTCAATTATCAAAAGCAGCTATAGAAACTGGTATTAAAATATTATTAGAAAATAATGAAACAGATACTCTTTATATTGCAGGAGGATTTGGAACACATTTAGATATTAATGATTTAAAAAATATACGAGTCATACCTCAAACAATTAAAAATATAAAATATTTAGGGAATAGTGCAATTAATGGTTGTTATAAATTATTGATGAGTCAAGATTTTAATAGAGTTAATGAGATTATAGAAAAGTCTCAATCAATAGATTTATCAAAACATCCTGATTTTGAAGATACATTTATAGAAAGTATGTATTTTTATGATGAAGATTATTAGTTGTGAAGTTTTTAAACCTTATATTGAAATGCTTTCAATAGAAAAAGAAGTTGTATATATTGAAATTGAAGGACATGATAGACCAATGTCATTATCTAAAATGATTCAAAGGGAAATAGATAAAAGTCAAGGATATGAAAAAATCTTATTGTTATATGGTTTATGTGGGAATGCGACCTTATCTATAAAAGCAAATGATATTCCAATGTACATTGTTAGAGTTCATGATTGTTTAAGTATTTTACTTGGTAGTAAAGATAGATTTTATAAATTATTTCATGATAGATTATCAGAGTCATGGAGTTGTTATTCTTTAGAAAAAAGAGATTATCATTTTGATGATTATGATGAAGAGGAAAGAGAATATTTAAAACAGATCTTAATGCCTCAAAGAAATGTTTATATTACTTTTTTAAAAGAAGATGAAAAAGTTTATGAAGAGAAATATAAAGAAGTGATTCAAGGAGATTTATCTTTTTTAAAAGATATCATTGATTTAAAAAGTAAAGAGTTATTAGAATTAAATAAAGATGAAAGATTAAAATATAGTGAAAAAGAAGTTATAGAAAAGGAGAGAAACAATGGATAAGTTAATAGAAATTAATGAGATAATACAAAAAGGAAGAGCAAAGATTGCAGTCAAATTAGTTAAAGAAGCACTAGATTCAGGAATAAAAGCAGATACCATTTTAAAAGAAGCTATCTTACCTGCAATGAATGAAGTAGGAATTAAATTCAAAAATGAAGAAATATTTGTTCCTGAAGTATTAATTGCAGCACGAGCAACTAATAAATCTGTAGAGGTGTTAAAACCATTTTTAAGTGAAGATGCTACAAAAGTTAGTGGTAGTGTTGTGATTGGAACAGTAAAAGGAGATTTACATGATATTGGGAAAAACCTTGTGAGAATTATGTTAGAAGGAAAAGGAATTGTGGTTCATGATTTAGGAACAGATGTTTTAGCTGAAAGATTTGTAGAAGAAGCATTAGAAAAGAATGTTGATATTATATGTTGTTCAGCTCTTCTTACAACAACTATGCCAGAAATGAAAAAGGTTGTTGATTTGGTAAAAGAAAGAAATTTGGATTTTAAAGTGATGATTGGAGGAGCTCCTGTAACTCAAGAATATTGTGATGAAATAGGTGCAGATTGTTATACTGATGATGCTGCTAGCGCAAGTGAAGAAGCAGTAAGATTAATATTGGAGAAAGGACAATAAATATGTTAACAGAAAAAAAATATAGTCAACTTGTAGATGATTATGAAAAATGGTGGAATCATGAAACAGATAGACCAATTATTCAAATTACATTAGCTTCTAAGGAAACTTCTCAATATTCTAGAGGAGATTTATTAGAAATGTGTTATGATTCTAAAGTGGATCCTAAAGATGTAGTCAAAGCGTATGAAGAGACTTATAATCATACGATTTATTTAGGAGATGCATTTCCTCAATTTTATATGCGTTCTACTGGTATTTTAGGAGCATATTTAGGACAAGATTGGAAAATTGAAAATAAACATGGAACAATTTGGTTTAGTGAAACAGGTGAAGAGATTGAAGATATTCATTTAAAACTTAATAAGGGTTTTTGGTTATATCAAAGAAGTATTGATATTTTAAAAGCATTTATGGATCATTTTGAGGGAAAAATTGCTTTAGGTATTCCTAATTTAGGTGGAATGATGGATATTGTTGAATCAATGAGAGGAGCTAATAATTCACTCATGGATTTATATGATGATCCAGATGAAGTCTTAAGAGTCAACGATGAAATATATGAAGCTTATAAAGAAGCTTATTTAGATATGATTGATACAATTTCTAAAGGAAATACAATAGGTTATACTGGATGGATTACTTTATTGAGTCAAAAACCTTATTTTATTTCTCAATGTGATTTTTGTTGTATGATAGGTTCAGAACAATTTGATGAGTTTATTAAAGATACACTTAGTAAAGAAGCCAAATTGATTGAAAGGTCTTTCTATCATTTAGATGGGCCAGGAGCAGTACGTCATTTAGATACAATTTTAGAATGTGGATTTGATGGTATTCAATGGGTACAAGGTGCAGGATCTGCTTCATTAGATTCAGGAAAATGGGATGAAATTTATAAAAAAGTAAGAGAAAAAGATAAATTATTACAAGTCTTTATTTCTGATAAAGAAGAGTTAAAATGTATTGATTATATTGTTGGTGTCTTAGGAGGGAATCCTAGAGGATTAGCTTTTATTTGTACTGGTAATGAAGAAGATAAAGAAGAATTTATAAAATATTTAGATAAATATCATATTCCATATTAAAAAACTTTTCTTATGATATAAATTTAGGTATAATACTATTAATTAAATAAATGCATATTTAATGGCTGCTTTAAGCATTAATAAGGAATCAGGTGAAAAACCTGAACGGTCCCGCCGCCGTAATGAGGAGTCAAAACATAAAACCACTGGGGAACTGGGAAGGTGTGGAGATGAAGAATCAGAGTCGGAATACTTACCATTATCTTAGGATATACTTTACGGATGATAGAGTCGTTCTATTTTGTGTGAAAAATAATATCCTTTTGTGCGCTTAAAAACAGGAGGATTTTTTTTATGAAAAAAATATTAATGAGTTTTTGTATATTATCATTACTATTTGGTTGTAGTCAACCAAGTCATGAAAAGAAGGAAGTTGTTACAGAAGAAAAACAAGAAGTTCAAAATAATGATAAAAAAACAGTTACTCAAAATCATACAACTGTAAATAATAAAAAAGATACTGAAATCAAAAAAGATAAAAAAGTCAAAAATCAACAGAAAACTCAAGATACTAAGAAAACTACTGAACCAAAAAAGGGAGTAAAAAAAGAAAGTAAAAAACAGGATAAAAAAGAAGAGAAGAAAGAACAAAAAAAAGAAGAAAAACAATATTGTTCACTTACTGTTAGTTGTAGTTCTCTAATAAATCATAAAGATTTATTAGAATCAAATTACCAAATCCCTTCTCAAGGATTAATATATAGCCAACAAGTTCAAATAGAAGAAGGAGATAGTGTATTATCAATTTTAAGAAAATCTGGATTAAGAGTTGATGCATCTGGTGGTTATGTCAAAGGTATTGATAATTTATATGAGTTTGATTGTGGAAATGAAAGTGGATGGACATATAGTGTGAATGGAAGGAAATTGAGTGTTGGGGCTTCTCAATATAAGGTAAAGAAAAATGATAAGATCAAATGGATGTATACAGTAAAAAGAAATGAATGGTAAAGCAATAGAAAGATCACATCCAGCAGTATTATTTCTTTATTTTATATTTAATATTATTCTTTTAATGATTCAAAGACATCCAATTGTGATTATATGTCAAACAATATCTTTAATTATTTTAATCAAAGAATTTCATTACTATCATTTAATAATGTTATTTATAATGACATTGACTAATCCTTTATTTGTCCATAAAGGAATAACTATATTATTAGAATATCCTTTTGTTATAACCTTAGAATCATTATTATATGGTTTTATCTTTGGTTTATTAATAATAAATGTATTATTTATTTTTTCAATGATGAATAAGGTTTTAAATAGTGAACATTATATTTATTTATTTTCTCGCTATTTTCCGCACTTAGGATTATTAATTTCTATGACATTTCGTTTAATGCCAAGAACAATATCTCAATATCAAACAATTAACATATGTCAAAAACAATTTTATCAAAAAAACAAAATCAAACAATTACTTAATACTTTTTCTATTGAAGTAACTTCTGCTTTTGAGTCATCTTTAGTTATGCTTGATTCAATGAAATCTAGAGGTTATGGAGTAGGAAAAAGAACTTATTTTCATTTATTTCATTTAAGACATAAAGATATATTACATATGATTGAATTAATTATTTTGTTTGTTTTAGGACTAGTAGGATATTATATATGTTTCAATCAATTTTATTTTTATCCTATGATTATTCTCAATTCATTTTCTTTAAAAGAATATATCTTTTTATCTCTATTTATCATTATTATCATATTACCTTTAATCTGGGAGGTGAATGAACATGTTATGTATTAATGATTTATCTTTTCAATATACAACAAGTAAGAAGAATAATCTCAATCATATTTCTTTAGATATTCAAGATGGTGAGATTGTTCTAATCACTGGACAAAGTGGTTCAGGAAAAACAACTTTATTAAAACATTTCAAAAAAGAACTTTTACCACCTGGTCAAAGAGTAGGGCATATTTATTATAATGGTAAAGATATTTTAGAAATACCATCTAAAGTATCTAGTCAAGAAATAGGATATGTTTTTCAAAATCCTGATCATCAAATCGCATTAGATTATGTTTATCATGAAATTGCTTTTGGATTAGAAAACATTGGAATACCCCATGAACAAATGTACTCAAGAGTTGGAGAAATTGTCCAGTACTTTCATTTAGAAAATATCTATGATAAACGTACTAATAAACTATCTGGAGGAGAAAAACAATTAGTTAATCTTGCTTCTGTTATGATTATGCAACCTCAAGTTCTTTTATTAGATGAACCTTTATCACAACTTGATCCTAAATCTAGGGAACAATTTATTTCTATGTTAATGAAATTACATCATGATTTTCATATAACTATCATTATGGTTACACATCAATTAGATGAAATATTTGATTATATAGATAGAATGATTGTTTTAGAAAATGGTAATATTGTTTATAATGATTCTTTACAACAATGTATTTCTTATCTAAAAGATACAGAAATGATGAAGATATTTCCACCTTATATCCAATTATTATCATTATTAAATCAACCAACTGATTATACTTTTTATCAGACAAGAGAGATTGTTAATATATTAAAATCTAAAACAAGAACATATGAAGATCATAAAGAAATTATTCAAGTCAAACATTTAAATGCAAGTTATGATAAAGATGTTTTATCTGATGTTTCGTTAATGATAAAAGAAAAAGAGATATTTTGTATTTTAGGAAATAATGGAAGTGGAAAATCAACATTCTTAAAATGTCTTTTAAACGAAATGAAATATAAAGGTAAAATTAGTGTTAATGGAAAAGTTGGATATTTACCGCAAGATCCAATACTTTTAATGAATAGAGATACTGTTAAAGAAGAATTAGCAGTTTTTTGTAAAGAAGATGTTGATAAGCTTATACATCAGTTTCATTTTGAAGATGTATTCAATTCTCATCCTTATGATTTAAGTGGTGGACAACAACAAATCCTTGCATTGATGAAATTAATCTTGAATGATTGTGATATTCTTTTATTAGATGAACCAACAAAAGGAATAGATCCTCTATTAAAGAAACAACTAGGAGAAACCTTAGAACAATTGGTTCAAAAAGGGAAAACCATTATATGTGTAAGTCATGATCTAGAGTTTTGTGGTGAATATGGAACATATCTAACATTATTATTTCATCACCGTTTTAGCTCTATAAAGAGACCAATAGAATTCTTTAGAAATAATTATTTCTATACCACTCAATTATCAAAATTAACAAGAGATAATGAATTTGTTATCTCATTAAAGGATGTGGTATTTTGATTGTTATATCAATGATTTCTATTATACTCTTATCAACGTTTTCATTAATGTTTTATAATCAAGGACAATTAAATATACTATTGATGTTATTGATATTCACTTCAATATTACCTTTCTATTATCGTTATGAAAATAGAAAACCACGAGCAAGAGAAATTGTTGTTTTAGCAGTTACAATAGCTTTATGTGTATCTTCAAGGGTATTATTTATAATAACCCCTGCTTTTAAACCAATGTGTGCGATGATTATCATTGTTTCACTTGTTTTTGGTAAAGAATTTGGTTTTTTATGTGGTTCTATGTCAGCTGTTATTTCTAATATATTCTTTGGACAAGGTCCTTGGACTCCCTATCAAATGATGGCTCTAGCACTTATAGGGCTAATATCAGGGTGTTTTATGGATAAGGAATATAATCAAAGTAAAGTGTTTTTATTGTTATCAGGTATATTATCTGGTGTATTTTATTCGATGTTATTGGATATATGGACGGTTTTATCAATAGACCAAACAATATTATGGTCAAGATATATTGCGATATTAATCGCATCTCTTCCAACAACGTTGATATATTGTATTTCCAATGTGATTTTCTTATGGGTATTAACACCAATACTGATGAGAAAATTAACAAGGGTAAGAATTAAATATGAATTTTAAGGAGTAGAAAAATGAAAAGATTTAATCAAATATTTATAGCTTTATTACTTGCATTAACATTAATTTCACCTGTTTATGCAGAAACATTTATTCATGTTACATTAAGAATAGAAGGCTATGATCAAACTATTTATCAAAAAAAGGAAGTTCAAGTAGAAAATAAAGAAAACTTGACTCCTCAAGATGTTTTAAGTGCAGCTAAAATTCAATATTCTAATAATGAATATGGAAGTGTAGGAAGTATTCAAGGAATAGAGGATATGTGGTGCTATGCAGTTAATAATGATAGTACGATTTATCCACCAGTCATTTCTGATAATGATGATTTAGTTTATTATTTATATAATTATGATAATGGTAATGGAAGATATGTTTTCTTTAAAGAAGAAGAGTATACAACATCAACTGATAAACCATTAAAAATTCAATTAATGCAAGAAAATGTCTCATATACTGATACAATGAAAAGAGAAGAAATTGGTAAAGGTAATATTGAGATACTATATAAAAAAGAAGGAGAAGCTAAGTATTCTTCAACTTATCAAAAAACAGATGAAAATGGATATATCACTTTAGATTTTGATGAACAAGGTGTCTATGAAATTACAACTAAGTCCTTGAATACATCAAGAGCATATGCGAAAATCAATGTGACTCAAGGACAAGAAAATCCATATAAATCAATCAATAAAACAATTCAATCTTTAAATATTCCTAGTGCTATTGATAGTAATATTAGTCTATTAGAATATACACCAGATTATACTCAAACATTGACATGGACTTCATCGAAACCAGAAGTTTTATCAGAAAAAGGAATTGTCCATAGACAAAAGGAAGATGTAGAGGTTGAATTAATTGCAGTTGTAAGTGACGGAAAGAATTCAAAGAAAGTTTCTTTTCAAGTTAAAGTCTTAAAAGATGATAGTCAATATGATGCAGGAACAATTCAAAATAAAGATGCAATATGGTCTAATATAGGACATAACCAAGCGATTACAAATAGTCAAACTGCTATTTCTAGTCAAGATGTTAAGTTGAAATGGAAAGCTTCAGATATTGTATCTACACCTATTATTGTTGATCAATATATTTATGCATTAAATAGTCAAAATCAATTAGTTAGATTAGATAAAAATGGAAAAGTATTAAAGAGTGTTGATTTATCTTCTTCATTATATTATACGCCTAGTTTATGTTATGGAGATGGTATGATATTTGTTCCTTTATCAAGCGGAACAATTCAAGCTTTTAATGAAGATAATTTATCATCATTATGGATAAGTGAAGAATTAAAAGGAGCAATCGCTTCTCGATTAACTTATTTTAATGGATATATTTATGCTGGTACATATGGTTCTTCAAAAGGATGTCAATTTGTAGGGATTGATGTTAAGGATGAAGATAAAACTAAAGGTGATGAAGTGAAAAAGATCAAATGGTCTTATCAATCAAAAGGAAGAGATGGATTTTATAATAATCAAGCTATTGTTATTTTTAATCAATTATATTTTATAGGTGATGAAGGAAAATTAGTTGTTCATTCTTTAACTCAAGATAAAGACATTAAAAGTATTGAATTAGATAGTAGTGTAAGAGGTGGTATGACTTATGATGATAATTATTTATATATCATGACAACTTCATCGACACTATATAAAATTTCAATCAAAGATTTAAAAGTCATCAATAAAGTACAAATCTATTCTAATGGAACATCCACATGTTCACCTACGCTATATAATAATAGATTATATATTGGAGGAAGCCAAAATAGAGATGATTTCTATGCGAAAGGATTTATAGCAGTTGTAGATGTAAATACAATGAAAATTATTGATAAAGTTTCTACAAAAGCAGATGTCAAAGGACAACCATTGGTGAGTCAAGCTTATACAAAGAAAGAAAATAAAAATAGTGTTGTTGTTTATTTTACACAAAATATAATTCCAGGTGGTGTTTATTGTTTTGAGGACTATGAGGGTAATGAAAAAATAAATATGAAAGATTTATATATACCTAAAGGTCAATATCAAAATTATAATATGGATGGAGTTTGTGTTGATGAGGATGGAACTCTATATTTTAGAAATGATTCTCATACTTTATTTGCATTATCTAATGCAAATAAAGGAGCTTCTATTGATATGGATATAAAAGAAGAAAGTCATCCAAAAGAAAATCAACAATCACAAAATCAAAAGAAAAAAAATAAAAAATCAGTTATCACAGAAACAGGAGATGAAACTCAAATCAGTAATTATATAATCATTATCATAGCAGCAATTATCGCCTTAATTATTCTTTTGTTACCTGTTTTCAAAAAATGCAAAGTGAAAAAATAGTGATATATGCGAAAAAAATGTAAGCGCTAAAATTTATTTCTAAAAAATATGGAAATGTAAAATTATTGTGGTATAATATAGGCATAAACTTATTTAAGGAGGAAGTCAAGAAATGGCAGAAAAATTATCATTCGTAGTTTCAGATCCAGTTGGATTACATGCTAGACCTGCAACTATCTTAGTAAATCAAGCTAGTAAATTTACAAGCAATATCAAATTAGTTTACAATGGAAAAGAAGTAAACTTAAAATCAATCATGGGAGTTATGTCTTTAGGTGTTCCTACTAAAGCTACAGTTGAAATTGTTGCTGAAGGTGAAGATGAAAAAGATGTAATTGATTCAATTGCGAAAGTTATTAAAGAACAAAAAGTTGCTGAATAATTTAATGGTTAGATAATTTTGATAATAATAGAATCACTTCATGTGGTTCTATTTTTTCTAATAAAATAAGGAGGATATAATATATATATTGAAGATAAGTGTTGGAATCATTATATAGGAGATAGTGATGATAGTTTAACTCTTATAGCCTATTTAGCTGATAAACAAAAAGAAGAGATTTCTGTAAGTGAAATCTTTAGTGATATTGGAATAGATAAAATAAATGATATAAAAACACATGAAGAACCTTTAATTGCTATTTTAAAGAATATAGAGTCTGCTTATGAAGAAGTTTATGTAGAGTTTTATTATGCTATAGATATTATTGTTAACATAGCTGCGTTGTTATTAGAGTGCAAAATTAATGGAAGTGTCAATTTAGGTGAATTTGATGAAACAATGAATTCTTTTCATGTTTGTATAACTGCATCTGCTAAAGAACATCAATTTATAAATAATACTTTAAAAGATTTTGTATCTTCACCTCTTGATTATGATATAAGTAAAATGGAAGATGAAGAGGATATGATGGAAATGGCTAAGGTTTTTGAAGATTTAAGGAAAGAACTATATGGGTAGGTATGATTAGAGAAGAGTTAGAAGAACAAAGAAAATCAAACTTTAAAAGAAATATTTATCAC
This sequence comes from uncultured Erysipelotrichales bacterium, assembly GCA_910579135.1. GTDB lineage: Bacteria > Bacillota_I > Bacilli_A > Erysipelotrichales > Coprobacillaceae > MGBC113645. The sequence goes on from CAJTTM010000044.1 coordinate 12,171, forward strand.
TGGACTCAAGTTATATTTGCTTATCATTCTAATAAAATTGAGGGTGGCTATCTCAAGAACAGACTGAAATGATTTTTTGATACTCATTTTTTTATTTCTAAAACAGAAGAAGCCATTCAAATGGATGATTTAACTGAAACAATTAATCATTTTCAATTATTTGATTATATGTTAGATTATATAGATGAATCTATTTCTAAATCAATGCGCATTGAAATGAATAAGGTTTTAAAAAGAAATACAAGTGATGAGGCTAATCCAAGATATAAGGTAGATGGATTTAAAACTGTTCCTAATATTATTGGACTTATTAATGTTATAAGAACAACTTCTCCATAAAATGTTGAAAAAGAAATAGAGGAATTGTTAGAAAACTACAATTCATTAGATATGGTAGAATGCTTATGTTTAAAAAATAGTATTATACCTTTTATTGTATTGAATAAAGAGAAAATCTTTTATATAAAAGGATTAGAGGAATATGATAGAGATCAAACTTATTTAAAAAAGACTTGGTTACATTTTCAAGATATATATGAAAATGTATGTCAACAGTTATTAGATTTTAATATTGAAGATTAAGATTGTTTATGAGTAATATATATATGAATAAGGCAAATTGCCTTATTTTTTACTATGTAATAAAAATTTATCATTTATAATAAAAAATTATTGACTTTAAAGAATATTTTCAATATAATGCACATATACATTTCATATGTATAGTATTTCATAATTGAAAAAGGGGGAATTATTTATGGAAGAAGTTGTAAGTCAAATTTTTAAAATTTGGTATCTTATTGGTGCAGCGTTAGTATTCTTTATGCAAGCTGGTTTTGCGATGGTTGAAGCGGGGTTTACTCGTGCAAAGAATGCTGGAAACATCATTATGAAAAATCTTATGGATTTTTGTTTGGGTGCAGTTGCCTTTTTAATTTTGGGGTATAGTTTTTTATGTGGTGCTGATGCAGGGAATGGTCTTATTGGATGGATTGATCCATCTCAAGGTCCATTATTTAATTTTGTTTCTACAGATTGGTCAAGCTTTGTATTTAACTTGGTTTTCTGTGCAACAGCTGCGACTATTGTTTCTGGTGCAATGGCAGAACGTACAAAGTTTTTATCTTATTGTATTTATAGTTTTGTTATTAGTTTAATTGTCTATCCAATTGAAGCTCATTGGGTATGGGGACCAGGTGGTTGGTTGACTACTATGGGATTTCATGATTTTGCAGGTTCTGCTGTTATTCATTATGTTGGTGGTTTAACTGCTTTGATAGGTGCAAAGTTATTAGGACCTCGTATTGGGAAGTTTAATGCTGATGGGTCACCTAATGGTATTCCAGGGCATAGTCTTACAATTGGTGCATTAGGATGTTTTATACTATGGTTTGGATGGTATGGGTTTAATGGAGCTGCTGCTACAAATGGTTTACAATTAGCAACTATTTTTGCGACAACTACTGTTGCTCCAGCACTAGCAACCTGTACAGTGATGATTATTACATGGATTAAATATGGGAAACCTGATGTAGGGATGTCATTAAATGGTTCATTAGCAGGTTTAGTAGCCATTACTGCTGGTTGTGATGCAGTAGATGTTATGGGATCTGCAATTATTGGTATTTTATCAGGATTTACAGTTGTATTTGTTGTGTGGTTATTAGATTATAAGTTAAAAATTGATGATCCTGTAGGTGCAGTTGCAGTGCATATGGGTAATGGTATTTTAGGAACAATTTGTGTAGGTTTATTTGCTTGTGGTACTGATACAATGCCAGAGGTTCAAGGTTTATTTTATGGTGGAGGTATAGATTTATTAATTACTCAAATCACTGGTTTAGTTGCGATTGGAGTATGGACAGCAATAACAATGACGATTACATTTGTGGTCATTAAGAAAACTGTTGGTTTGCGTGTGACACCACAAGAAGAAATTGAAGGATTAGATAAGTTAGAACATGGTTTAGAAAGTGCTTATTCAGGATTTACGTTAGATACTGAATCTATTTCTTATACAGGAGTACAAGTTGACACAATGCCATCAGTGACATTAGAAGAAGCTGTACCTGTAGAAAAGTACGAAAGTTCTATATCTAAGGTTGTGGTTATCGCAAAGCCAGAACGATTAGATGCTTTAAAAACAGCTATGAACGAAATTGGTATTACTGGTATGACAGTAACTAAAGTCATGGGATGTGGTGTACAAAAAGGTCATGTTTCATATTATCGAGGAGCTAAGGTTGATTTAGATTTATTACCTAAGTTAAAAGCTGAAATTGTTGTTTCTTCTATTCCTGTACAAACAGTTGTCAATGCAGCAAGAAAAGTATTGTATACTGGTCATATGGGAGATGGAAAAATATTTATATATGATGTGAAAAATGTAGTTAGAATTTCTTCTGGTGAACAAGGAGAAGATGCTTTATCTTATGAAGATTAATGGAAAGGGAAATGTTTGTTTCCCTTTTTTTTTGTGTGCTGGGCATGGCATGAATTCAGTTGGAGATAAACCAACCACAGGTGTTTACCGCCAAGTGTAGTGAACCACAAGCCGTTGACAGTGATGTCATGGGTGAAGGAAGTGGTGTAACAATTCTTTTGAACGTACGAACAGAAACCTGATGAGGCTAAATGGTGGATAAGGTTGCAAAACAAACCGAAGTCCAAAAGGTAAACGTAAAACCAAGACAGTAAATCAGGACGCTGTGAAAGAAATAGGGTTCATGTCTTACCCCGGGAGGTCTTATGGACGAGGAATTCTAGTAAACTTTAAAATCAGTGATAGTACCCTTGGTCGAAAAAGGTTTACCATAAGAAGTCAGATGAAGTCATAGTAGGTAGAAATACTGAAGGACTGAAACGTTTATAGAGTGCAAATCACTATAAGCAATGTTTTGGATAGTCCGAATATGAGGATAGCCTGGAACTGTGAAACGTAATCACAGATGGCAAAGGTAGTTGGGATGGTTCCAAATAAATCTACGAATAGAAGGAGGAGCAGCAAATGAAATTGACTGAAAAGATTTTAAGTGAAAAGAACTTACGAAAGGCAATCAGAAAGGTCAAGCAAAATAAAGGAGCACCAGGGATAGATAAAATGACGGTACAAGAAGTTGAATATTGGTTTGAACAATATCAGGAAGAATTAATCTCCAAGATAATGAAGAAACAGTATCGACCAATGCCTGTCAAAAGGGTGTATATACCCAAGCCAAATGGAAAACAAAGACCATTAGGAATACCAACAGTAGTAGACCGAGTTATCCAACAAGCGATGTTTCAAGAATTAAGTAAAATCTATGAGCCAATATTCAGTGAACACAGTTTCGGGTTTCGACCAAAAAGAAGTGCGCATATGGCAATGGAAGAAGTGCTACAATACTTGAATGAGGGTTATGAATGGATAATTGATTTAGACATTGAAAAGTTCTTTGATACAGTCAATCATGATAAGTTAATTTCAATCTTAAGAGAGAATGTCAATGACGCAACAGTATTACATTTAATAAGAGCGTACTTAAGAGCAGGAGTATTAGATAATGGACTTATAAAAAGCACAACAATAGGAACACCGCAAGGAGGACCAGTCAGTGTCATTCTGTCAAATATCTATTTAGATAAGTTTGATAAAGAATTAGAAACCAGAGGCCTTAGGTTTGTACGTTATGCAGATGATTGCATCATTTTCGTAAAAAGTGAGATGAGTGCAAATCGAGTAATGAAGTCAGTGACATCATGGCTAGAAAGAAAACTATTCTTGAAAGTTAGCGCAACAAAGACAAAAGTAGTTCGACCAATGAAAGGACAATTCTTAGGATTTACATTTTACAAGAATAGTCGAGAATGGAAATGTAAACCTACAAAAGATAGAAAGAAACGTTTGTATTCAAAGATACAAGAATATCTTAAAAGAAAACAAGCAGTTTCAAGACCACTAGCAATAACCTTTACAAAAGTCAATCAAATAGTAAGAGGGTGGATAAACTATTTTAGAATAGGCAGTATGAAGAAATTCATAGATGAATTTGGACAATGGCTACGCCATAAGATACGATGTATCATCATTAAGCAATGGAAGAAGCCAAAGACGATATATCGAAATCTAATGAAATTGAATACTGTATGCAGATGTCATTTCAGTAAAGAAGATATATATAAATGTGCCAACACAAGATTAGGGTGGTATAGAAGAAGTGCAATGAATGTTGTCAACTTCATACTGTCACCAAAAGTACTAGGCATAAAGAACGGGGAAAGACCAGGACTAGTCAATCCCCTAGAATACTATCTTAAGAGTTTGTGATAGCGATATAAATGTAGAGCCGTATACGAGACCCGTACGTACGGTTCAATGGGAGGGGCAATAAACTAATTTATTCCTCTACCCTATTGTCGTTTTTTATCGGAATATGCCGCAGGGCTGTTTCCGCTGTTAGCTGTCGTTCGCCGCCTTTCCAATCTGATTTTTACATTTTCTAAAAATTCAGATTGGAGGAAATAAGAATGGCATATAACCACGGACGAGAGGAAAGGAAGTGGCGTATCTGGAAAGAAGCCGAGGAAAAGGTGCTGCGGGAGTGCGGCGTTGATGAAGCGGTCATTGAGCAAATCCGCATAGAGGACAGGGCAGACTTTAATTCCAACAGGCGGTTTTACCGATGGACGAGCGACTTCGGGGAATACCTTGAGGGAATGGAGGACACCGAACAGCAGGCAGAGCCAGATACCGTTGCGGACTTACTGAATGAGATTGAGAATGAGAAACTGTACAAGATACTGCTTACAGTGGACAAGCATACCCTGCTCATTCTCCTGCTGAAAATGCAGGGGTATTCCACAAGGGAGATTGCGGCGATGGCAGGGCTTACCGAAAGGGCGGTCTACAAACGCCTTGAAAGGCTCCGTAAAAAATTAAAGCCTATTTTTTATCCTTTCGGGGAAATTTAAGCATCCCTACGGGCTATTGGGTGGGAGGGCAATCCTCTCACTCAATTTTTTACGGGAGGAAAGGAAATGGCATACGGGGCAAAGACATATACGCTTCGGGAGGAATCCACGGAAAGCGGCAAAAGGTATTTTATCAGCTTTAAGGACGGGCAGGGGGAACACCACGAGATAGAAGTGTCCGAGAAACTCTTTCTTGAATTTCGGCAGATGGAAAGGAGGAACAGGAATCTTCAGCAATGGAACCAGCGGCACAGGGAGTTTAACGAGGTATGGGACGAAACGCTTTACAGACGTGCGTTGCGAGTGCCTAAAACGCTTGATGAAAGAATGATTGAAAAAGAACGGAATGAACTGTTTTACAAAGCTGTTGTCCGACTGCCAGAGATACAAAGGCGGCGTTTCCTGCTCTACTACGAGTATGACCTCAACTTTTATCAAATCGGCAAGATGGAGCATTGCACCGCTTCCGCTATCCAGAAGTCTGTTTCGGTTGCAAGGGAAAAGGTTAAGGCAGAAATGAAGAAATATCTCCAACCTTGACTATTACCGCCCGAAAAAGAAATCCGCTCTTGACAGGCATGGGATTGGCGGCATTACATACTCCCGCTTTTTCCGTGGGAGTAAATCTTTTTAAGGAGGTCAACGCCTATGTGCAACAAAACCAAAGACACCGCCCGAAAGGAGGAATCCCATGCAGAAGCTTCAGACAGTCAATGCCGACACGCTCCTCTATGAGCCGCTTGAGAAGCCGTCCTTTGTGGTGGACGGTCTGATACCCACGGGCTTAACCCTGTTCTGCGGCTCACAGAAAATCGGCAAGAGCTGGCTCATGTTAAAGCTCTGCCTATGCGTGTCGCAGGGAATCCCCTTATGGGATATGCCGACACGGGAGGGCGATGTGCTTTACCTCTGCCTTGAGGACACGTTCTGCCGCATACAGGACAGGCTGTTCCGCTTGACGGACGAAGCGAGCGGGCGGCTCCACTTTGCGGTGGCAAGCGATAAGCTGTCAGACGGTCTTATCGTGCAGTTGGAGGATTATCTGAAAGAATACCCCGACAGCAGGCTCATTGTGATTGACACCTTGCAGAAAGTCCGCACCGCATCCAAAGACAACGCCTATGCAAGCGATTACGGGGACATCTCCCTTATCAAAGACTTTGCCGACAGGCACTCTCTGGCGGTCATTGTCGTACACCACATCCGAAAGCAGAACGACAGCGACGTGTTCAACAAAGTGTCTGGCACGACGGGATTGACGGGGAGTGCGGACGCAACCTTTGTTCTGGAACAGGAAAGCCGTGCGTCCAATGCCGCAAAGTTATATGTGACGGGCAGGGACACGCCCTATCAGGAGTTTACGCTCCGCTTCCGTGATTGCAGTTGGGAACTGGTGGAGCGTAAGGAGCAGGAACAGCTTGCCAAAGAAACGATGCCAGATGTTCTTTTTCGGTTAGTGGATTTCATGCAGGGCAGGGAGGAATGGACTGGCACAGCCACCGAGTTACTGGACGCTCTGGGGGAAACAGGGACAGCGGCGAATGTCTTGACAAAGTGGATGAACGAGTACCGCCTTGATTTCCTGCTTGAAAACCATATCCGCTATGATTTCAGCCGCAGGAGCAGCGGGCGGATGATTTCCCTTGCAAGGCAGGAAGATGTGGGGAATGACGGTCATAACCGTCATGACCGTCACCCTCCAAAGATAGGAAGCGACAGTTACCCGCCGAAAGAAAGGAAGATTAACTATGCCCTATGCAATCCTGCGTTTCCAGAAACGCAAGGCAGGAGGCGTTGCAGCTTGCGAACGCCACAACGAGCGGAAGAAAGAAGCCTATAAAAGCAACCCAGATATTGATATGGAACGCTCCAAGAATAATTACCATCTTGTGAATCCGCCCCGTTACACCTACAAGAAAGAGATAAACCGAATGGTGGCCGAAGCAGGGTGCAGGACGAGGAAAGACAGCGTGATGATGGTGGAAACGCTCATCACCGCTTCGCCCGAATTTATGAACAGCTTACCGCCCGAAGAACAAAAAGCGTATTTCCAGACGGCTCTTGACTTCATTTCGGAGCGTGTGGGAAAGCAGAATATCCTCTCCGCAGTCGTCCACATGGACGAGAAAACACCCCATATGCACCTATGCTTTGTGCCGCTTACGCCAGACAACAAGCTGTCAGCGAAGTCTATCTTAGGCAACCAAAAGAGCCTTTCCGAGTGGCAGACCGCCTACCATGAGCGGATGTCCGCACGGTGGAACGAATTAGAAAGAGGTCAATCCTCAATGGAAACGAAGCGCAAACACATCCCCACATGGCTCTATAAGTTAGGCGGCAGACTGGATAAACAGTATGAAGAAATCGTGTCTGCCCTCTCCGACATTAACGCCTTTAACGCAGGGAAAAAGCGTGACAAGGCTCTGGAACTGATTGCGGCATGGCTCCCAGACGTGGAGAAATTCTCTAAGGAAATCGG
>CAJTTM010000045.1 GCA_910579135.1 uncultured Erysipelotrichales bacterium
CATGTATAATTTTAAGAGCAAGCTAAAAATTCGCTGGATTTGTAGGGAAAGGCTATCCTTTCCCTACAAACCTTAATTCCAGTTTCATTTTACAATACAGACTTATAAAAATAAACATCTATAAATAATCTTATCTTGATGTCCATTAAAAAGGAATATATAATATATATGAATGAAATAGGAGGAATAGAAAATGGCACTTATCTTAGGAGCGATTTTAGGAATTGTTGCAGCAATATTACTAGTGAGAATAATAAAGAAGTAAGTAAATCTTAAGAATAATATCATAACTATTTTAAAATGTGTATGTGTGTTTTTGGTATTGTATACTTAGGAGGGATACAATATGGAAGCACTTTTTTTGTTTTATTTAGGGATGATATGTATTTTATTAAAAAAGGGAACAATAAGGAATAAGATAAGTTTATTGATACTATATATATATTTATATATTATGTTTGAATATGTAGTTGGAATGCCTACTTTAAAAGAGTTATTGAGAATATGTTCTTTTCAAGAATCAATCTTTCATCCTTGTATTGAACTTACTTTATTAAGTGAAGGATTAAGTAGAGGATTTTATTTAAATATAATTATGTTTATTCCATTTGGTTTTTTATGTCCTATTATAAGTCATGATGATTCTATTTTTTATAATTTATTTTTAGGGGCTGGATTATCATTATTTATAGAAATAAGTCAGTTATTTACTTTGTATAGAGTTAGTGATATCAATGATTTTATTTCAAATGTATTAGGTGCTTTTATAGGTTATTTGTGTTTTTATATATTTAAAAATCTTAATCTAATAAAAGAAGAGGAATTAAAAAAATATTTACCAATAATAATGATTGTGTTTGCATTTGTAATAGTCTTTTTTTCATAATAAACAGGGAGGTGATAACAATGAGAATATTAATAAAATAAGTGTGGCATAAACTTTGATTATGCCAAAGAAGGAGGCATAATATGTTAGAAGTAAAGAATTTAAGTATAAAGATTAAAGATAGATATTTTGTAAAGGATTTATCTTTCGTGTTAAATCCTAAAGATAAACTTGCGATTATTGGAGAAGAAGGTAATGGTAAATCTACTTTATTAAAAGCAATATTAGGAATTTGTGATTTTGCGATAATAAGTGGAAGTATAAATACTAATAATAAAAGAATAGGTTATTTAGAACAATCTATGAATGAAGAGCATTTAAATAAAAAGGTTTATGATTTTTTATTTGATGATGATAATGATTATTATGAAAAGGTTAATGATTTTTATAAGTATTTAAATCTTATTCATTTAGATGATGAAATATTAGAACATGAGATAAAGACTTTATCTGGTGGTGAAAAGGTTAAGATAAGTATATTAAGGTTATTGATGAATCATTATGATATTTTGTTTTTAGACGAACCAACAAACGATTTGGATATAGAGACATTAGAATGGCTAGAAAGTTTTATTAATTATGTTGATATACCAATTGTGTATGTTTCTCATGATGAAACATTATTATCTCATAGTGCAAATATGATCTTACATTTAGAACAGATAAGAAAGAAAACAGATTGTAGACATACCTTATTAAAGACAGATTATGATACTTATGTAGAAGAGCGTTTAAGAAAAATCAATAAGCAAACTCAAATATCAAAATCACAAAAAAGAGAATTTCATAAACAACAAGAAAAATTAAATAGAGTGATTCAAAAGGTAGAATATCAACAAAATACAATCTCTAGACAAGATCCTCATGGAGCACGTATCTTAAAGAAGAAGATGCATTCATTAAAATCTCAAAAAAGAAAATTAGAGGATGTAGAATTAACTGAAATGCCTGATGTAGAGGAAAGTCTAAATTTCTTTTTTGAAGATGTTCAAATTCCTAATTCTAAAAATATCGTAAGTATTAATATTCCTGAATTAAAGCTACAAGAGAAGATTATTTCTAGAAATATAGAATTAGATGTAATTGGTCATACTCATTTATGTATTATTGGTAAGAATGGAGTAGGTAAATCGACATTAATAAAAATAATATATAATATATTAAAAGAGAGAAAAGATATTAAGATAGGCTATATGCCTCAAACATATGAAGATGTTTTAAATGATTATGAATATGTTTTAGATTTTGTTTGTCCTCAAGGTACTAAAGATGAAATTACAAAAGCAAGAATGTATCTTGGGAATATGAAATTAACAAGAGAGGAAATGACTGGTCATATTCGTGATTTAAGTAATGGTACAAAAGCAAAGTTGTTTTTAACTCGATTTGTCTTAGAACAATGTCATGTTTTAATACTAGATGAACCAACAAGAAATGTGAGCCCCTTATCTAATCCGGTGATTAGAAAAGTATTAAAGGATTTTAATGGTACAATTGTTAGTGTATCTCATGATCGTAAATATATTGATGAAGTTATTGATGAGTTATATGTACTAACAAATAACGGATTAAGAAAAGTTGATAATTGATATGTTTTTAAAAAGTAGTTCGTGAACTACTTTTTATATATTAATTTATAATAAAAGAGATATATTGTAATTTTTGTTGATAAATACAGCAAAAAGTACATGATTTATTTTTATATTTTGAAAGTAAAGCACTTTCATTGACTTTATTGTTCTACAAGGTATATGATATGGATATATTAGATTGTTAGTTTAAATACTATTTACATACTTATTATTTAATTCATTTTAAAAAGGTATTACTATTTTTGGTAATGAAGGAACTAAAGCTGCAGATGATTTAAACTTTGTTAATATTGGACCTTATGATGGTGAAAAAATTAATGGACATCATTTAACGATTGATAATCATATTTTAGGTGGCGGAAGTGTAACGTGGTATAGAGATGGTGGAAGCTATACTCCAAGTATTATTAGCTTCCTTGATTCAGCTGATTCTAGAATTTCAAGATATACAGAATTAAAAGAAAAAATTGTTGATATTAATGGTTTACAAACAGGTGTTGGATTAAAAGCTATTGTTAGTGAAGGAGATCAACAATTAAGTAAGGATGTTGCTAAAGTTATTATTAGTGGAAATACTGCTCGTAGTGGTGGTGGTATTGGAAGTAATGGTGGTGTTCATTTTGGTGAAAAAGATGTTTATGGAAGTATTGAATTATCAAAAGAAATTTCAGGAATATCTCAAGATGAATTAACAAATGGTGGTATATTTAAATTTGTTGTTACTTCTGGTTCTGATGATGATTTAATTTATTATGATGTTGATGGAAATGCTCATAGTGAAAAAGTCACTATTGATGTTAAATTAGGTGAAAAAGTTGTTGTATCTCATTTAGAATTAGGGAATTATAATGTTTTTGAAGATGAAGATAGTGCAAAGGTTGATGGTTACATTCTAACTATAGAAGGTAATGGAAAAGCTACTGTTGAAGAAGATAAAATCGTATCTGTTGTTATAACTAACACATATAACGAAGAAGAAAAACTAGATAAACCTGAAGAACCTACTCCTGAAAAACCAGAACAACCTGTTACACCACCTGAACCTGATGATGGTTTTGAAGATGATGTATTAGGTGATAAAGTTCAAAATACAGATAAGAAATCTAATGATAACATTAAAGAAGATGATTCTTTAAATACTGATGTATTAGGTGATGGTATTAACAATAAATCTAAGAAAACGAAGACATCTGATGATCAAAATATTATGATGTATGGTGGATTGGCTGTTGTAACATTGTTGGGAATCATGTTATTAAAGAAGAAAAAAGCTTCTGAAGAATAAAATGGATATGAAAGAGGGTTGATTTCAACTCTCTTTTCTATGATTTTATTGATAGAGATATTTTTTTCTTTTTAAAAATATGGTATAGTATATATGTAGTAAATAATATAGGCAATTTTGTCGAAATTGAAGGGGAGCTATGAAATCTTTAATAGATAGTTGATTCTAATTGTTTATGAATACTACCTAAATTATAGATTTGCTTAGAATCCTTGTGTAATTACACAAGGAATTTTTGTTAAGAAGTTTTATCATGACTTAAAGAAGGGAGAAGGATAATGATGAAGAAGAGGATTTTGGCATGTTTTCTTATTTTGGCGATGATGGTAGGAATGGTTTCTCCATCAATAATGAAGGCAGTTAATGCTGTTGATGATAATACGACAGAAGAGAAGAGTGGAAATACTCCAGAAAATTTTGTGAAACCTAAATTTGAAGAAGGGAAAATTAATTTAAACGGTTATTATGTAGTTGCTAAGGATGGACAATTAACAGAATATTTAGAATGGTCTTTCCCATATAAGAATCCATTACAACAAGATTTATTTCCAGATCCAGGTAGACCATATCGTTATGTTATGTGGCAATCTAAAAGAAATTCTACTGGAAAATATGATAGTGATGGTAAGGAAATTTTTACAAGTTGGAATAATTGGGAAACAAGATCTCCAGTTGATGTTGATGCTAAGGATGGGAGTGTATGGGTTTTAAATGTCGCTCCTGATAATATTGCTGGTAGTAGAAATTTAGAGAATTGGATGAATGCTCCAGCTACCGATTATGATGGAAGTAAAACGACTATTGGTAGAGATGTTATTAAGGTAAGAACAGTATCTTTGAGTTCTTTTAATGCTAATCCATCTCAAATTTTAAAAACTAACCCTACAAATAATCAAGTAGAAACAAAATATCAATATAGTGTTATTGTTTTTGGAACTTGTGATAGTAATAATGGACAAGATTTAAATGAAGCTTCTTATCAAGAAACTGCGAAATTTTATCAGGCTGGTGGAGGAATATTATTTGGACATGATACTATTCGATCAGACTTTGGTTATTTTAAAAGATTTGCATCTAAGGAATATCTTAATATGACTCTTGATCCTGCAGCTGTAACAGTAGGACATTCAAGTGGTGGGAATGCAAATGTAAAAGTTGTGGATAGAGGATTCTTGACAAGTCGTCCATGGAATCTTGAAGGTAGAACTTTAACAATACCTAATGCCCATGTATTAGGTCAAAAAGTTGGAGGACAATTTTCAAATTCATCAGGTTTACAACCAAGAGTTTGGATGCAGTTTTCTAATGCTTCAGGTAATGTAAATAGTGTTCCAGGATCAAGTGTAACTCCTTATACTAAAGAATTGAGTTCTGGATATTTAGAAACGAATAATTATTATTTAATGACTAATGGTCGTATGGCAATGATTCAAACTGGACATAGTAATGGGGCAGCAACTGTAGATGAACAAATGGTTATTGCAAATACAGTTATATATTTAGCTCAATCTACAACAACTACAACTGCTAAGGATGCAACTTTTATTGATGAGGCTGCACCAAGTAAACCAGAAGGAGAAATTGTATCTGTTACACCTGCTTCTAATTTAGTTAATTATAGAGCACAAATTGAATTATCTGGATCTAAGGATTTTGGTACTGAATATGTTTATCGTATTCAAGCATTACCACAAACAACTATTTCTGATGGTTCTGATTATGATGAAAAATGGTCAAATCAATCAAATGATCAAAATGATAAATCACAATATCGTGATATTGCTTTATCTGGATTAAAGGGTTATTATGTATCAACTGTAAATACAACTTCTACTCCAGAAGCAAAACCTACTATTAATTCATCAACAAAATTACTTACAGCCTCAAGTGCTGGAGACAAAGTTCAATACGAAACTGGAACTCTTGTTCCTGGTACTCAATATTATGTTCATGCATTTGCAGTAGATTATGCAGGTAATGTTAGTGAGGATATCGTTTTACCAGTAAGTCTTAGTGCTAAAAGAGCAACATTTCATCATAATGATGGTACTGATACTATTGATCAAACTCTTTTGACTTTTGATAATAAGGTTGCATCTATTCCTAATAATCCAACTCGTGAAGGATATCAATTTCTTGGTTGGTATACAAATGAAGATGGGACTGGAGAAAAGATCACAAAGGATAGCGTATTTGATATAGATGAAGTTGATATTTATGCAAAATGGATTAAAACTTGGGATGTGACTTTGGGTCAAAGAGGACAAGGTGAAGTTTATTTTTCTTCAGAAAATAATGAAAGTACTCCTTTTAAAGAGGGGAGTGATATTACAGTTCAATGGAAACCAGCAGAAGGTTATAGAGTGAAATGTGTATGGATTGATGGTGAAATGATTCTATCTAACACAGATAATCAATTAAAGATTTCTTCTATAGATAAGGATCATCATGTACAAGTAGAATTTGAAAAAATAGCTGATAAAGAAGTTCAAGAACATTATAAAGTAGAGACTGTCCTTTGTGGAGGGGGAGTTAATAGTACAATTACTCCAACGGTTCATCTTCAAAAGGATGATAATAGAACAAATAATTATAAAGTTAACTGGACAGTGGCTGATGGTTATACAGTGAAAAAGATTTATATAGATGGCATTGATAGAACTGATTTATTAGATAAAGATAGTATTATTTTTTCAAAAATAGATTCTGATCATAAAGTAGAAGTTATATTGGAAAAGGAGAACTCTCAATCTCGTGAGTGTGAGGTTATTACAGAATTAGTAGGTGGACCAGGAAAGGTCACTCCATCTGCTCAAGTTAAAAGAGGAAGTAATCATACTGTTGAGGCTAGTATTAGTGATACAAGAAACTATGAATTGAAGTCAATAACAGTATACAATTCACTAGGGAATGAAGTGAATACTTTTACAGTTGATAAAAATGCAAAAACTGTACAATTAACAAATATTCAAGAAGATTATAAAGTTGTTATAAGAATTGGTCCAAAGAGTCAATCTGGAACAGTCACAATACCTGAAAGTGATTTGCTTCGTGTTGATACTTCACATACTGGAGAAGGAACAATTACAGAATCTTCGATTGTAAAAAGAGATAGTAACTATAATGTAAGTTGGAAAGTGGCAGATGGATGGAAAGTACAGAATATTATCGTTGATGGATATAAGGTGTATACACCAGAGGAAATTGAATCTTTAGATGTTGAAGATAGCCATCATTTATTTGAGAATATTCAAGGAAATCATAAAGTGCATGTTAACTTTGTGAAATTAGAAAGTGAACAAAGTGAAGATACATATAGGGTCAGCACATCAGTGATTGGAAATGCAGCTGTGATAATAACATCAGGTAATAATGCTTTAGAAAAGGGAACTGATTATCCTATTCAATGGGAAATTCCTAAGGGATATGTATTAGTATCTGTTAGTGTTAATGGAGAAAAGAGAAGTGATCTTCTTAATAAAAGTAATTTCACAATTGAAAATATTGATAAAAATTATGATGTTGTTTTACATGTAGAGAAAATACAAAAACCACAACCTGAAGTTCAGAAGATAGTTAAGAATATTCATCATGAAGATAAAACTGTTGTAGGAGATGAATTAGAATATGCAATTGTTGTAAGAAATAAGCAGAAATATTCAACATGGGAAGATATTGAAATTAAAGATATGTTACCACCAGGATTACAATTCTGTTATGGTAGCCTTGAATTAGTTAATCCTGATGGAAAAGTAGAAAAATTACCAGATAGTGTTTATGATAGTCATAAGCATGCAATCATTTATACAATTGAAAAAGCTGAAGGGGAAGAATCATATACATTAAAGTTTAAATTAAAAGTAGGAACAAATGCCTTAGATTCACAAAATCCAGAGTATGCAAATATTACAAATACAGTTAAAGTAACTGGAAAAGATCCTGAAGGTAATACAGTATTACCAAAAGATCCAGATAAACCAGATGAAATACCTGGAGAATCTAGTGCTGTACCTCCTGGAGGAAAAGAGGTAACTGGAATAGATCCAAAAGGTCATATAGAAAAAACAGCAGTTAATAAAAGTGATCCTAAAGGGCAAGCACAAGTAGGTGATAGAATTACATATTCTATTAAAGCTGAGAATAAAGTAAAGGGATCTATATTAGAAAATATATGTATTTTAGATAAGATACCAAAAGGATTAAAAGTAGATACAAGTACTTTTGAGTTACAATATCCAGATGGTATGTGTCAGAAGATAAGTGAGAAAGCTTATGATGAAAAGACAAGACAGTTAGGAGTATATATTGGTAAACTTTATGGAGGAGATGCTTATATCTTAACGTTTGATGTTATTGTAGAGTCTGATGCAATAGGGAAAGATATTGGTAATGTAGGACAAATTTTAGGAAATAAACCAAGTGATAAGCCATCTCAACCAGGAGATGATACACCAGGTGGAAATATTCCTGGAGATAACAATCCAAGTGGTAGTAAACCAGGTGAAAATACTCAACCAACTCAACCAGGAGATCCTTATATTCCAAAAACCGATGAAGATGGTAAACCATTACTTCCTGATGGAAGTCCTTCAACAATTGAAGTGAAAACTGAAGATCCAGTATATCCATCAAAGGAAGATAAACCTAATAAAGATGGAAGTGGAGGAATTTTGCCTGGAGATGCTAAACCTAAGTTGGATAAAGAGGCGAAGAATATGACTCACCCTTCAGGAAAAACGTATATTGGAGATGTAATAGAATATAAAGTTAAGCTTACAAATTCAACACCTGGAACATTGTGGAGAAATGCTGTAATATTTGATGACTTACCAGAAAATTTGATATTGGATATGAAGAGTTTAACATTAACATATCCTAATGGAGAAGTAGTAAAACTTGATTCATCAGTTTATGATAAAGCAAATAGAATCATTCAGGTTAATATAAAAGAATTATCTGGAGGGGAAACATATACATTAAAATATAAAGCTGCTATTAAAGTAGAAAAAAAGGTAGAAAAGAATAAAGCTAAGGATATTGTTAATAAAGCTAAAGTGACAGGAGAAAATCCAGATGGAACAAAGAGCAAATTAACACCAAAAGCTGAAGCAGGTATAAAATTCCCGATAGATGGAATTAATAATGATAATTTGGGTGACAATATCAAAAATCCTACAAAAACAGGAGATAATAATCCAATATTCTTATATAGTTATTTATTTGGAATAAGTAGTATATATTTGATGTTTTCTATCTATAAAAAGAAAAGAAGAGTTAAGAGAATCTAGAAAATAGATTCTCTCTTTTATTGACAAAATGTCTAATAATAACTCTGTTCTATACTCTTATAATAGATTTATAGAAGTTCATATTTTTATATTATGAAATTATTCAATTAAAAAAAGAAAAATCTCCTTTTTATTTGTATGTAATAATAAGGAGGAATAAAAAATATGAACTTATTAGAAATATAAAGTCTATGACTTTATTTAATAACCCTATGATGAGAGTAGTCTTCTCTCATCTCTCTTTGATAAACCTATACATATCAAAGATTCTCAAGTCAAATGTTTTATTAGTAATCTTAATGGAAAAGAATCAAGATTGGATATTCTCGTAGAAAACAATGAAGGAAAAATCATTGATATAGAAGTTCAAAAAGAAGAACATACAATTAAACGACTAAGATTGTTTTAAAAGAGGGCTACCAATATATAGAGTAAAGAGATCAGAGATGGGAAATAGAGAAGAGGTTGATTATGGACAAGAGATACTGATTGTCAATGGAGAATATAAAGATGAAAAACCAAAATAGGAAGAATGATCCATGATTTTCATTGTGTAGACCAAAGAAATGGTTTAGGTATTATAAACAAGATAAAGGAGGAGTCAAAAAGATGTGTGAGATCACAAGGAAATGGATGGGAATTGGATATGAGCAAGGAATGGCTTAAGGTTATACTAATGGAAAGGTGGAAACTATAACAACTTAATTAACAAAAAAGCTAGGATATTTATCAGAAAACATTATTATTAAGATTAATAATAGTAAGGAGAATATACTCAATAAAGAAATAGAAAATTAAATTTATATTTTATTTTGTAGAAAAAAGTATTGTGCTAAAGTTGACTTGAGGTAGTATAATATATGCAGGAGGTAAAAATATGAGTACAAAAAAATTAGGATTTGGTTTAATGAGATTACCATCTTTAGATGAAAATGATGTATCAAAAATTGATATTGAAACAGTTAAAAAGATGGTTGATACTTTTATTGAAAGAGGTTTTACTTATTTTGATACAGCATGGATGTATTGTGGATTTAGTAGTGAAAATGCAGCTAAAGAAGCTTTGGTAAGTAGATATCCAAGAGATAGTTATACATTAGCAACTAAATTACATTCTGGGTTTATTCAAACAAAAGAAGATAGAGATAAAATTTTTAATGAACAATTAGTTAAAACAGGTGTTAGTTATTTTGATTATTATTTATTACATGATGTTAATGCTCATAGTATAGATGTTTATGATAAGTTAGATTGTTTTAATTGGATTGTGAATAAGAAAAAAGAAGGTTTAGTTAAAACGATTGGATTTTCTTATCATGATGGACCTGAGTTATTGGATAAAGTTTTAACTGAACATCCTGAATTTGAATTTGTACAATTACAGATCAATTATTTAGATTGGGATAGTGTAGGAGTACAGTCAAGAAAATGTTATGAAGTTGCAGTTAAACATAATGTTCCTGTTTTTGTTATGGAACCAGTTAAAGGTGGTACTTTAGCAAAAGTTGATGAAAAGGTTGAAAAAATGTTTAAGGAATATAATCCTGATATGAGTGTTCCTTCATGGGCAATTCGTTTTGCAGCAAGTTTAGACAATGTTAAAATTGTATTAAGTGGTATGACAACTATGGAGCAATTGCTTGATAATACTGATTTTATGAGTGAAATGAAACCACTAAATGATGAAGAATATCAATTAATTGATAAAGCAGTTTCTATTATTAATTCTTCTATTACTGTTCCTTGTACTGGTTGTTCATATTGTACAGATGGATGTCCAATGAATATCGCAATTCCTAAGTATTTTTCACTATATAATGCTGATTTACAAGAAATTGAAGAAAAAGGATGGACACCTCAAGGTGAATACTATATGAATCTTACAAAGACATTTGGTAAAGCTAGCGAATGTATAGGGTGTGGACAGTGTGAAGGTGTATGTCCTCAGCATTTACCGATTATTGAAGAGTTAGCTAATGTTGCAAAACATTTTGAAAAATAGTGGAGTAATAATTTGAAAATACATGAAGTAAGTGAAAGATTTCAGTTAAGCATTCCAACTTTAAGATATTATGAAGAGATAGGATTGCTTGGGAATATTCAAAGAAGTGAAAATAAAACAAGGATATATACAGAAAAAGATATTGAAAGATTAGATTTTATTCTATGTTTTAAAAAGGCAGGTCTTGGTTTGAAACAAATTAAAGAATATCTTGACCTGTGTGATGAAGGTGATGAAACACTTGAAAGAAGAAAAGAAATATTAGAAGTTCAAAGAGAATATCTAATAGATCAAATAGATCAACTACAAACCTCATTAAAAAGATTAGAAAAAAAGATTGATGGATATCAAAATCTTATTTTAGAAAAAGAGAAATAAAAAGCTTAATACGTGATGTTAAGCTTTTTATTATAAAAAATATTATGCTGATATTTTCACTGCTTTTATTATGTTTTTTATTATGTTATAATGGATAAGAATTGGGGTGATTATAATGAAATCAAAGATACTTGTAGTAGATGATGAAGAACATATTAGAGAGTTAATTCGTTTCTATTTAGATAAAGAGGGCTTTTCTATAATAGAAGCTAAAGATGGAGAAGAAGCATTAGAAATAGTAGAAAATGAATATATTGATTTAGCAATTGTTGATATTATGATGCCAGTTATGGATGGATTTGATTTTGTTGAAAACATGAGAGAGTTTAAAGAGATACCTGTTATCATGTTGACTGCAAAATCACAATCTGCAGATAAATTAAGAGGTTTTTCTTTAGGAATAGATGATTATGTTACAAAACCTTTTGATCCTGATGAATTAATGGCAAGAGTTAAAACAATATTAAAAAGATATAGTATAAATAGTCAAAATATTATTAAATTAAAAGATATTATATTTGATGGTGATAAATATGAAATAAGATATCAAAGTGAAATTATTCATTTACCATTAAAGCAATTTGAATTAGCATTTGAACTTGCAAAAAATCCTAATCAAATTTTTACAAGAGAACAACTTATTGAAAAGATTTGGGGTATGGACTATGATGGATTTGATCGTACTGTAGATGTCCATATTAAAAGAATTAGAGAAAACTTAGGACATTTACCAGGATTTAAAGTTGTGACTGTAAGAGGATTAGGTTACAAGATTGAGGTTGATTAATGAAATCTATATATGGTAAACTTATTATTGGTTTTCTTGTGAGTATTGTATTTAGTTTTTCTGTAGCAGGATATTTTACAATTAGAAAAAATTCTAGTGAATTAAGTCAACTAACATATGAGGAATTAAATAATTCCAGTGATTATGTTATTAATTTAATGAAGATTGTTGATAGTTCAGATTTATCATCTGTGTTAGGTGGTTATGCAAAAACATCAGAAGTGAATTTTTTGATTGAACATGAAAAAGAATCTGTTGGTTATGGAAATATGTATAATAGTTTAAAGTTAACTAATGATGAGAAAAGTAAATTATATAATTATCCTGAAATTGTAGTTTATAAAAATCAATCAAGTATTAAACAATTATCTAAGTCTTTTGTGATGAATAATCAAAAATATATCATTACAATACAAAAAGATTCAGGCAATAGAGAATCAATATTTTTAAATTCTGCAGTTATTGCATTGTTTTGTATACTAAGTGCAGGAAGTGTAATGTTTTTGGTTCTAGCAGATATCATTGTTAAACCTATTTCTAGGTTGAATAAAGCTACTAACGAATTATCTAAAGGGAATTATAGAGTTAGAGTTAATTATAGTGGTAATGATGAAATTGCAACCTTGAATCGTAGTTTTAACCAAATGGCACAACAACTTGCGAAAACAGAAGAAATAAGGCAACAATTTATATCAGATGTTTCTCATGAGTTTCAAACACCATTAACAGCTATCCAAGGATTTGCGACTATATTAAAAAATGAACAATTACCAGATGAACAAAGACAAAAATATGCTGATATTATTCTTTTTCATAGTAAAAGATTATCAACATTATCTAAAAATATGCTTCAATTAACCTTATTAGAAGGTGAAGATTTAAAATTAAATAAAACAGAGTTTTCATTAGTAGAACAATTAATAAGAGTTATTTCAACACAAGATCCTTTAGCATTAAAAAAGGATATAGAGATAGAATTTAATCGCCCTAAAAATGATATTTTTATTGAAGCAGACGAAGCAAGATTAGAACAAGTTTGGATTAATTTATTAAATAATGCAATTAAATATACAAATGAACATGGTGTTGTTACTGTTACAGTAAAAAGAGGAACAAAAGAAGTGGAAGTATCTATTGCAGATACTGGAGTAGGAATGAGCAAAGAAGCTATTTCTCATATATTTGAAAGATTTTATCGTCAAGATAAATCTAGAAATGTTGAAGGTAATGGACTAGGATTATCAATAGTTAAAAGAATTGTTGATTTACATTTAGGAACAATTGATGTTGAATCAAGAGAAGAAGCTGGTTCCGTATTTAGTGTTAAATTACCTTATGAAAGAAATTTCTTAGGTAAATTTAACAATCTTACAAAAAAAGAAGAGAAAGGATAAATGAGATGCATTTAAAAAGAATAGAATTACATGGTTTTAAATCATTTGCAGATAAATCGGTCATAGAATTTATGCCAGGAATTACTGGTATTGTTGGACCAAATGGTTGTGGAAAATCTAATATCTCTGATGCTGTAAGATGGGTATTAGGAGAACAATCAGTGAAATCTCTTAGAGGTTCTTCTATGGCAGATGTAATCTTTGCAGGAAGTGAAGATCGTAAACCTCAAAGCTTAGCAGAGGTTACATTGGTTTTTGATAATGATGATCACTTCATGAATATTGCATATAATGAAGTTCAAATTACAAGAAGATTATATCGTCAAAATAATGAAGCAGAATATTTAATTAATAATGAACCGTGTCGTTTAAAGGATATAGTAGATTTAATTATGGATACAGGACTTGGAAGAGATTCTTTATCTATTATTTCTCAAGGAAATATTTCTACTTTTGCAGATAGTAAACCAGAAGATCGTAGAGGGATGTTTGAAGAAGCGGCAGGAGTAGCGAAATACAAGAAAAGAAAGATTGAATCTATTAGAAAGTTAGAAAGAACAAAAGAAAATTTAGATCGTGTAGAAGATATTTGTAATGAGTTAGAAAGACAGATTGGCCCTTTAAAAAGACAAAAAGAGAAAGCTGAAACTTACTTGGAGTTAAAAGATGAGTTAAAATCTATTGAAGTAAGTGTTTTGGTGAAAGAGATTGAAAGTTTAACTTCATCTTTAAAAGAAATTAACGAATCTTTAGATTCTTTAGAAAAAGATAAATTAGAAAATGATAATGAGATTATTATTAATGATCAAAAGAGTGAAACATTAAGAAAAAGAATGTATGATTTAGATAGTGAAGTTAACCAATTACAATCTCAATTACTAACTGCAATGAATAATTTACAAGAATTAGAATCAAGAAAAATAGAGATTGATTCTAATAGAAAACATTTATTAGAAAGTAATGATAAAGAAAATTTAAGAGAGAAAATACATCAATTAAAATTATTATTACAAGAAACAATAAGTGAATATAATGATAGAGTTCAAAGGTATAATACTGTAAAAAAAGAAAGAAAAGATTTAGAAGATAAACAGTATTTATCGAGTCAAAGAATGAATAAATTAAGAGATGATATTGAAAACATTCAATTTCAATTACATTCTGCTAAAAGCAATAAACAACAACTTGTTGATTTGATAGAAAATAAATCTAATTATAGTTTAGGTGTACGTTCTATTTTAAAAGCAAAACAATCTTTAAATGGAATTGTAGGAGTTTTAGGAGATTTATTACAAAGTGAATCAACATATGAAGACGCATTAAGTGCTGCTTTAGCAGGGTCAATGCAATTTATTGTTTGTAAAGAAGAAAAAGATGCGAAAAGAGCTATTTCATTTTTAAGAGATAATCATGCAGGAAGAGCTACTTTTTTACCTATAAGCAATATGCATAAAAGAAGTGTAAGAGAAGAACATCTTTTATTATGTGAAAATTTTGATGGTTATTTAGGTGTTTTAAGTGATTTTGTAAAGAGTGAAAAGCCGTTAGGAGAAATTATTGAAAATCAATTAGGAAATGTATTATTAGTAGAAAATATCAATGATGCAACTGCTCTTTCTAAGGCTACTTTTTCAAGATATCGTATTGTTACATTACAAGGTGATGTAGTTAATGTGGGGGGATCTTTAACTGGAGGTAGATATAAAGCGTCTAATTCTACTTATACCTCTCAAAGAGAACTTGTTAGAGTTGAAGAAAATATCAAAAACTTAGAAAGTGAACTTACAAAGAAAAAACATAGTTTAAATGAGTTAGAAACTGAACTTAGAGAAATTGCTCATTTCTTATTACAAAAGAATGTTTCATTTGCGAAATTGGAAATGGAAGTTACAACTAAAAGAGGAGAACTTCAATTACATAAGAGTGAATATGAGACATTGACTCATCAGGATGTTGAACTTTCTCAATTAGAAAGTGGAGAAACTTCTAATCAATTGATTGAAGAGTTGAATAAAGCTCAACAATTAAAAGATGAATTAACAGAAAGCATTCAAGCTAAAAGGCAATTAAGAATGAGTTTTGTAAATGAAAATGAGGAACTCGAAAATAGATTGAGAGAACAAAGAAAAGCAACACGCTTGATGCAAGAGGAAATGACTCAAAAACAAATTGAAAAAGCAAAAAAAGAAACTGAAGTCAATAACTATTTACTTCGATTAAATGATGAATATAAAATGACTTATGAATTTGCTCATGAGGAATATAATCAAGATATTGATATGAATGAAGCAAAAATAAAAGTCAAAGACCTAAGATTAAAGATTGAATCTTTAGGTCATGTTAATATTGAAGCAATTGAAACTTATAAAGAAGTATCCAAACGTTATGAAACATTAAATGAACAAAGATTAGATTTAATCAATGCTCAAGATAGTTTATTAAAAGCTATTGATGAAATGGATGAAATTATGATTAAACGTTTTAGTGAGACGTTTGAGAAGATCAATATAGAATTTAATCTTGTTTTTAGAAATTTATTTGGAGGAGGAAGAGCACAGTTAAAATATAGTGATCCAGATAATATTCTAGAAACTGGTATAGATATTGATGTACAGCCACCAGGAAAAGCTGTTCAGAATATCTCATTGTTCTCAGGAGGAGAGAAAGCTCTTATTGCGATATCATGTTTATTTGCGATTTTAAGAGTAAGACCTGTTCCAATGTGCATATTAGATGAGGTTGAAGCTGCTTTGGATATTGCGAATGTTGAAAGATTTGCGAAATATTTAAGAGAATTTTCTAGTCAAACACAATTTATTGTTGTTACGCATCGTGAAGGAACAATGGAAGAATGTGATCTTCTTTATGGAGCGACAATGCAACAAAGAGGTGTTACAAAGTTAGTCAGTGTAAAATTAAAAGATGCTATTGAGATGGCTTCTTAGAGGAGGTATATATGGGATTTTTTAAAAAGATTAAAAATGCTTTTTTAGGTGAATCTGCAAAACAAAATGAAAAGTATGTTGCTGGTTTAGATAAATCTAATCATTCATTTTCTTCAAAGATTAATGAATTAGCTGCAAGATATCGTGAGATTGATGATGATTATTTTGAAGAATTAGAAAATATATTAATTATGAGTGATGTTGGTGTCAATATGGTTATGAAAATCGTTGATGAAATTAAAAAAGAAGTTAGACTTTCTAATATTACTGATCCAACAGAAATCAATGAAATTATTATTGATAAGATGTTTGTTATTTATGCGAATGATTCTTATATGACAACTAAAATAAATTATGCAGAAAATGATTTGACAGTTATTTTGATGGTTGGAGTCAATGGTGCTGGAAAGACAACAACAATTGCGAAATTAGCACATAAAATCATGGAAGAAGAAGGAAAGAGTGTTATGGTTGCTGCTGGAGACACGTTTAGAGCAGGAGCTATTGATCAACTTGATGTATGGGCTAAACGTCTTGATATACCTTGTGTAAAAGGTAAAGAGGGTGGAGATCCTAGTGCTGTTGTTTTTGATGCATTAAATCAAGCTAAAGAAAAAAATATTGATGTCTTGATTTGTGATACAGCAGGAAGATTGCAAAATAAAGTCAACTTGATGAATGAATTAGAAAAAATGAATAGAATTATTAAAAGAGTGATTCCAGAAGGACCTCAAGAAACTTTATTGGTTGTTGATGCTACAACTGGTCAAAATGGGGTTTCTCAAGCTGTTGAGTTTTCAAAGATTACAGATATTACGGGTATAGTATTAACAAAAACAGATGGAACTGCTAAAGGTGGTATTGTTTTATCTATTAAGGATGCCTTAAATATTCCTGTTAAATTTATTGGACTTGGTGAAAGTATGGATGATTTACAAGAGTTTGATCTAGAACAATATATTTATGGTTTGTGTAGGAATTTAATGGAGTAAAAAATATGGAATCACAATTGGAAAAGACACAGAGAGTGAACTTACTTTTAGATTGTTATAGTGATTTACTGACAGATAAGCAAAATTTATATCTTTCATATTATTATAAAGAGGATTTATCTTTGTCAGAGATTGCCAATGAACTAGGAGTAAGTAGAAATGCTGTTTTTGATAATTTAAAACGTGCTGTGCATAGTTTAGAAAAGTATGAGGAGAAGTTAGAGTTAGTGAAAAAACATGAGGAAAGACTAGCTTTAATTGATAAAATAGAGAATGAGGAATCTATTAATCGTGATAGTTTAAATGATTATTTAAAAATGTTGAAAGAAATATAGGAGGATTAGATATGGCTTTTGATTCATTGTCTGAAAGACTTCAGGAAAGTCTAAAAAAAGTAAGAGGGCAATCAACTTTAACAGAATCAAATATGGAAGATATGCTTCGAGAAATTAGATTAGCATTACTTGAAGCTGATGTTAACTTTAAAGTTGTAAAAGAGTTTATTGCGAATACAAAAGAAAAAGCATTGGGTGCAGATGTCTTAGGTTCTTTAAAACCAGGACAAGTTGTTGTTAAAATTGTGCATGATGAATTAGTAAAATTATTAGGTGGAGAAGTTGCAACTTTAGATACTTCTCATACTCCTACTGTTGTTATGATGGTTGGTTTACAAGGTTCTGGTAAAACAACTTCTGCTGGAAAGATTGCGAAATATTTAGTTGATAATCAAAAAAAGAAACCGTTAATGATTGCAGCTGATATTTATCGTCCAGCTGCTGTTGAGCAGTTAAAGACTTTAGGTGAACAATTAAATATACCAGTATTTGAAAAAGGTACTGATTTTTCAGCTGAACAAATTGTTAGTGAAGGTTTAGAATACGGAAAATCCCATGATCATGATCTTATTATTATAGATACTGCTGGTCGTTTACATATTGATGAACCTTTGATGAAAGAATTACAAAACATTAAAGAGATTGCTAGACCTCATGAAATCTTATTAGTCGTAGATTCACTTACAGGTCAAGATATTGTTAATGTTGCATCATCTTTCAATGAACAATTAGATATTACTGGTGCTGTACTTACAAAATTAGATGGTGACTCTAGAGGTGGGGGAGCTTTATCTATAAGACATATTACACATGTTCCTATTAAGTTTATAGGTACTGGTGAGAAGTTAGATGCTATTGATTTATTTTATCCAGATCGTATGGCTGATAGAATTTTAGGTATGGGTGATGTTGTTTCTTTAGTAGAAAAGGTACAAAATGTTTATGATGAAAAAGAAACAATGAATGCCTTTAAAAAGATGCAAAGAGGGACATTTGATCTTGATGATATGCTTGAACAAATGCACCAAATTAAGAAGTTAGGTCCACTTTCAGGAGTTATGAAGATGATACCTGGAATGCCTAAAATGCCTGAAATCAATGATGAAGATACAGATATTCGTTTAAAATTAGTAGAATCAATTATCTATTCAATGACAAAAGCTGAAAGAAGAGACCCTTCTATTTTGAATGCGAAAAGAAAA
Organism: uncultured Erysipelotrichales bacterium; assembly: GCA_910579135.1. GTDB lineage: Bacteria > Bacillota_I > Bacilli_A > Erysipelotrichales > Coprobacillaceae > MGBC113645. The sequence continues at coordinate 19,087 of CAJTTM010000045.1, forward strand.
GAAAGAATTGCAAAAGGTTCAGGAAGAACTGTTGCTGATGTTAATAGATTGTTAAAACAATTTGAACAATCAAAGCAAATGATGAAAAAGTTTAGTAATATGGATCCTAATACAGGCATGCCTACAAAATCTAGAGGAAATATGTTTAATCCTAATCGTAAAAAAGTAAGACATAAAAAGAAGAAGAAAAGATAAGAAGTTCTGAGCCGCCCCTGTCAAGTAGACAGGTGAAATAATTAAAATGTTTTTGATGAAGTTGTC
>CAJTTM010000046.1 GCA_910579135.1 uncultured Erysipelotrichales bacterium
AATAGCGAGCTGCCGCCTCCTATATGGATTTCTACTTTAAGAAATCCTTTTTTTAATTCTTTTTTTAATAAAAATTCATAATTTATACATAAAAACATATTATATTTATGTATGTATTGTAAATTTGATAAATTTATGGTTTAATAGTTTTGATTTAATATTTACATGAAGTGATGGAGGAATAGATCATATGGAAAATCTTGGTGAAAAAATAAAAGAACAACGTATATTAAAAAAGATGACCATTGAAGAACTTTCTAAAGAGACTTTTTTGTCTGTTGCGATTTTGAAAGATATTGAAGCAGGGAAATTTGATAGATATGAGGGTGAAGAAACCTATGTTAAGATGTATTTAAAGAAAATTTCTGATGTTTTAGATTTAGATAAACAAGAACTTACTCAAAGTTATGTAGAATTAACTAAAGAAATAAAACTATCACAGTTAGATGAAAAATTATCAAGTGAGAAGAATCAAGAAAAAATTGTAAAAGAAGGAAAAAATTTTAAATTTGGTTCACCTCATTTAGCTAGAAAAAAATCTGTATATGAAGATAAGTCTCATATTAAGATTTTTAGGTTTTTATTAGTATTTATATTAATTGCAGGTATTATTACTGTTTTATGGTGGGGGATATCAAAAACTAAATCTAATGTTGATTCAAAAGATTTTAATAAAAACAACAATATAGCTGGGGAAGGACAAATTTTACCACCTGATGATAAGGATGATAAAAATAAAGTTGATAATAATCAACCAAGTCAACCTAACAATAATCCTTCTGTTTCAAAAGTGAAATTTGAAAAGAAAGATTCTTTAAAATATGATTTTACTATAGATAGTGAAGAAAAAGAATTTGTTTTTAAAATTGTTTTTGGAAATGATTCATGGAGTTCATTGAAAGTTAATGATCAAAATTACTCTGCATTTGATGCAAAAGTGTATAAAAAAGATGAGTCTGTTGAATTAAAATTTAATTCTGATGACTTTAATAGCTTAGACTTAAAAAATGGATATAGTATGGGACATCGTTACTTTATTAATAATGTAGAAGTACCTTTAAGTGAGGATGATTATTCTGAAGGTATAACACATTTAATTTTACAGTTAAAGAAGTAATATGAATTTACCTAATAGATTAACAACCATTAGACTTTTTTTTGTCCCATTACTAGTGGTTGTTTATTTAATACCTTATGAACAATTTAATATAGTTGTTCCAACTTATGAACTTTTATCAACTCATTTAACGATTATTGATATTATTTCTTTCCTTTTATTTTTTCTAGCATCAATAACTGATTATTTGGATGGATATCTTGCAAGAAAAAATAATCAGGTAACTACATTTGGAAAATTTATGGATCCTATTGCGGATAAATTAATTGTTAATACTGCGTTGTTATTGTTAGTTTCATCTAATGCTATTTCAATCATAGTTCCTATTATCATGATAGGTAGAGATACAATTGTTGATGCAATTAGAATGGTTAGCGTTACTAAAAATAAAGTATTAGCTGCTAGTTATTTAGGAAAGGCAAAGACAATGTTGCAAATGATTGCAATAAGTGTTTTGTTGTTGAATAATGTTATTTTTGATTATTTTAATATACCAATGGGGTCTATTTTAATAGTTATTGCAACTATTGTTTCTGTGATTTCAGGAGTAGATTATTTTATTAAAAATAAGGATTATATATTGGAGAGTATGTAATGAATGATTTAGCAAGTTTATTAATCCAAAATAATATGTCTATATCAAGTGTAGAAAGTTTTACTGTTGGTGGATTTGCATCGCTGATTGGAAACGTTCCAGGAATATCAAAAGTATATAGAGGGAGTTTAGTTAGTTATCAAACAAGAATTAAAAGAGATGTATTAAAAATAGATGAAAAAATAATTGACACATATGGTGTTGTTTCTAATGAAGTTGCAGGAATGATGGCTATAAATGGTCAGAAGATGTTTGATAGTGATATATGTATATCATTTACTGGTAATGCAGGACCTGATGCAATGGAAGATAAGCCAGTTGGATTAATATATGTAGGAATAGCAATCTTTGATTCTATTCATGTTTTCTCATATCAATTAAATGGTAGACGTCAACAGATTAAAGAACAAGCTATCAGTTTAGGATGTGCTGAATTGTATAAACTTCTGTGCATGACAAACAAATAAATATAAAAAGCAGGAGGTAAAAATATGGCTGAAAAAAAAGTAAAAAATCAAGAAAAGGATTTAGAAAAGAAAAAAGAAGATGCATTAAAAAGTGCAATTAAAGAAATTGAAAAACAATTTGGAAAAGGATCAGTAATGAAATTAGGAGAACGTACTGCAATAGATATTGATGTTATTCCTTCAGGTTCATTAACACTTGATGCTGCATTGGGAATAGGTGGATATCCTAAAGGAAGAATTGTTGAAATTTATGGTCCTGAATCTAGTGGTAAGACAACCTTAACTTTACATGCAATTGCAGAAGTTCAAAAACAAGGTGGAAAAGCAGCGTTTATTGATGCTGAGCATGCAATTGATCCAACTTATGCAAGTAATCTAGGTGTTAATATTGATGAGTTGATATTATCACAACCAGATAGCGGTGAACAAGGATTACAGATTGCTGAAATGTTAGTAAGAAGTAATGCTATTGATTTGGTTGTTATTGATTCTGTTGCTGCTTTAGTTCCTCAAGCCGAACTTGATGGAGAAGTTAGTGATAACAGTATGGGACTTCAAGCAAGATTAATGTCTAAGGCATTAAGAAGATTATCTGGTTTAATGAATAAGACTTCTTGTACTATTATTTTTATTAACCAATTAAGAGAAAAAATTGGGGTTATGTATGGTAACCCTGAAACAACAACTGGAGGTAGAGCATTAAAATTTTATTCATCAGTGAGAATTGAAATTAGAAAAAGTGAACAAATTAAAAATGGCGGTGAAGTCATTGGAAATAAGGCTAATATTAAAGTTGTTAAGAATAAAGTCTCTCCACCATTCAGAACAACATCTGTTGATATCATTTATGGTAAAGGAATTTCTCGTGATGGCGAAATATTAGATTTGGCTGTAGAACATGATATTGTGGATAAATCGGGAGCATGGTATGCATACAATGGTGAAAAGATTGGTCAAGGAAGAGAAAATGCTAAGATTTATTTGACATCTCATCCTGAAATCATGTCTGAAGTAGAAGATAAGCTAAAAGCAGTTTTATTTTCTGATGAAGAAGTAAAAGATACTGAAACAAAATAGTAATTAAAAAGAAACTATATATAATGTAGTTTCTTTTTTTACATGTTTATTATATTTATATCTTCTTTATGATTTGAGGCAACATAACAACTATATTTATCATCTATATTAATCTTAGAAAATAGGCATTTATTATAATCACCATTATATTTCTTTTGGTTTTTAATAAAATGAAAGATACTATATCCATATAATTTTACAAAGCTTTCTTTTTTGCACCATAAATCAAAGAAGGCATTTTCGCCATATTGTTTAATATAAAAGTTTTCATTATCAGTAAAATACTCTCGTATTTTATCAAAATGAAATTCTCGATGTTTTTCAATATCGATTCCCATTTCATATTGACTACATGCAATAATATAATAATCATAACTATGAGATACATTAAAATAGAATGGATTGTTTTCAATATAAGGTTTTCCAAATTTTTCTGTATAAATACTTATTTCTTTATCATATTTAATTGTTTTAGCATATAGTTCTAAAATAGATTGTTTATAATTTTTATTTTCAGGATTCTTAATTACATATATATTCATATTCATTTTCCTCTTATAGTTCCTATAAAAATATTCTACCATAAAAAGAATGATTTGTATTTTATAATTTTTCTTGTATAATAAGAAAAGACATCTATTAAAAATTAATATAAAATAAAGGAGAAGTTTATGATATCAACACAAAATGTATCATTACAATATGGAGATAGAATTTTATTTCAAAATGTAAATGTTAAATTTAGTGAAGGAAATTGTTATGGAATTATTGGGGCTAATGGGGCTGGAAAGTCTACATTTCTTAAAATTCTTTCAGGAGAAATTGAACCTAATAAAGGTGAAGTTTTTATAACTGAAGGACAAAGATTGTCAGTTTTAAAACAGAATCACTTTGCATATGATGATTTTGATGTTTTAACTACTGTTATAATGGGAAATACAAGACTTTATGATATTATTGAAAGAAAAAATGAATTATATAGTAAAGCAGATTTTAATGATGAAGATGGAATAGAACTTGCTGAATTAGAAGGAGAATTTGCAGAAATGGATGGTTGGAATGCCGAAGTGGATGCTGAAATTCTTTTGAATGGTTTAGGAATAACATCTGAGTATCATCAAGCTTTAATGAAAGATTTAGGTGAAAGACAAAAAGTTAAAGTATTATTGGCTCAAGCTTTGTTTGGGAATCCTGATATTTTATTATTAGATGAGCCAACTAATGGTCTTGATTTAAAGAGTGTAAAATGGTTAGAAAACTTTTTGATTAACTTTAATAATACAGTTATTGTTGTTTCACATGACAGATATTTCTTAAATCAAGTATGTACACATATTGCAGATATAGATTATAGTAAAATACAATTATATGTTGGAAATTATGATTTTTGGTATGAATATTCACAAATTATGCTTAAACAAGCAAAGGAAATGAATAAGAAAGCAGAAGCTAAGAAGAAAGAACTTGAAGAATTTATTGCACGTTTTAGTGCTAATGCTTCAAAAGCAAAACAAGCAACAAGTAGAAAGAAATTATTGGATAATTTAGAGATGGTAGATATCAAACCAAGTCTTAGAAGATATCCTTTTATTGATTTTCGTATTGATAGAGAAGTGGGAAATATTGTATTAAATGTTGAAAACTTAAGTAAAACTATCAATGGAATAAAAGTATTAAATAATGTTTCTTTTTCAATGTCACCTAAAGATAAGATTGCTTTTTTATCAAATAACGAATTAGCAGTTACAACGCTTTTCAAAATTATTACTGGAGAGTTGGAAGCTGATGAAGGTACTTATCAATGGGGAGTTACAACAACTCAATCATATTTTCCTAAAGATAATAACAGTTATTTTGAAAATTGTGATTTAACTTTAATTGATTGGTTAAGACAATTTACAACTGAAGAAGTTTATGAACAGGATCTAAGAGGATGGTTAGGAAGAATGTTGTTTTCTGGAGAAGAAGCATTAAAAAAGGCATCGGTCCTTTCTGGGGGAGAGAAAGTGAGATGTATGCTTGCGAAAATGATGATGGCTAACAGTAATGTACTTATTTTTGATGAACCAACTAACCATTTAGATTTAGAATCTATACAAGCATTAAATGAAGGATTAATAAGATTTAAAGAAAATATTCTTTTCACATCGCACGATCATCAATTTGTACAAACAGTTGCGAATAGAATTATTGAACTTACAGATAATGGTTGTATAGATAGATTATCAACTTATGATGAATATTTAGAATATAAAGATAGCTTAGAATAGCTGTCTTTTTTTTGTGAAAGTACATTATTTTGATTATAAAAGAAATTAAGGAGAATAATATAAAAAAGGCTTTATCATTAAACAAAATATGTTGCCTAATGATACTAGTCTAAAATATCTATCAAATTATTAAAAGCGGAGGTGATTGATATGAAATTATCATTAATTGTTCCATGTTTTAATGAAGAAGAAAATATTAAACTCTTTTATGACGAGGTCAAAAAATATTTTAAACATCATATTCATCAATACGAAATCATATTTATCAATGATGGAAGTCAAGATAAAACATATAATGAATTAAAAAGATTATATCAAAAACATTCAAAAGAAATGACAATCATACAATTTTCAAGGAATTTTGGAAAAGAAGCTGCAATTTTAGCTGGATTAAGAAAATCTAGCGGAGAATATGTTACTATCATTGATGCTGATTTACAACAATCTCCTAGATATGTTGTAGAAATGGTAAATTTTTTAGAACAGCATAAAGAATATGATAGTGTAGCAGCTTATCAAAAAAGTAGAGAAGAAAGAAAAATAATCATATTCTTTAAAAATCTTTTTTATAAACTTATGAATAAAATTACAGAAATAGAAATATATCAATCAGCAAGTGATTTTAGAACTTTTAGAAGAAATGTCGTTGAAACAATAGAACAATTACCAGAAAGATGTAGATTTTCAAAAGGAATATTTGCATGGGTAGGATTTAATACATATTTTATGCCTTATGATGTAGAACAAAGAGTAAACGGTGAATCCAAATGGTCTTTGATGAAATTATGGACATATGCATTAGATGGTATAGCGGCTTTTTCTACAACCCCATTAATTTTATCATCTATTATAGGAATAATCATAACAATATTAGCATTTATGTTTATGATATATGTTGCAATAGAAACTGTTGTATGGAAAGAAAAAGCAACAGGTTACTCTATATTAATTACAGTTATCTTATTATTATCAGGTATTCAATTATTTTCAATAGGAATATTAGGGCATTATCTTGCAAAGAACTATACCGAGTCTAAACAAAGGCCAATATATGTTGTAAAAGAATGTGTTGATAGAAAGAAGGAATATGATGAATGATAGATTTAATTCAACAAAACAAAATTATATAAGATATACAGTCCTTTTCTTTATAATAACTATTATAATATCTTTTATTTTCATATTTTATCAAAAATCACCTATTTGGGTGGGAGGAGCAAAAGACGGATTAGACCAACATTTTACATCATTAATGTATTATGGAAAATATTTAAGAGGAATTATAAAAAACATATTTATTTATCATCAGTTTTCTATACCACTATGGGATTTTTCAATAGGATATGGTGGTGATATATTGACAACCTTACATTATTATGTCCTAGGTGATCCATTAACTTTATTATCAATATTTGTTCCTATGAAATATACTGAATATTTATATATTTTTTTAATCTTATTAAGATATTACTTGATAGGATTATCTTTTATGACATATTGTCATTTTATGGATAAAAAATCATGGTCTACGATACTTGGAACTATAACTTATACATTTTGTGGATTTTCACTCTTTGCAGGAGTAAGACATCCATATTTTTTAAATCCAATGATTTATCTACCTTTACTATTTATTGGTATAGAAAAAATATTTCAAAAAAAATCTTCAATCTTATTTATAATCATGATTTTTATTTCTGCAGTAAGTAATTTCTATTTTTTTTACATGATATCTATTATTATTTTTATATATACAACATTTAGATTCTTTCATTACTTCCATCAAAATTATATAAAAAACATATTTATACAATTTAGTAAATATACAATTCTTTATATACTAGGTCTTGCTTTATCAGCCACTATATTTATACCAACAGTCAATATGTTTTTTAATACAGCAAGAAGTCAATATGATACTTTCATTCCCTTATTGTATGATATAAATTACTATCATCAATTGATTATAAATTTTATTGGAGAAGGAACAAATGGGAATTGGACCTTTACGAACTTTAGTGCAATTTCTTTCTTTTGTATTATATTGTTATTTATTGGTAAGAAGAAAAATAACAATCTTACAATTTCATTTTTATTATTAACACTCTTTTTATGTATTCCTGTTATGGGGAGTGTTTTCAATGGATTTGGATATATTACAAACAGGTGGTGTTTTGCCTATGCTTTGTTAGTAAGCTATATAGTTGTTTGTAAAGCACCAGAATTACTTACATTAAACAAACATCAGTTTTATACATTAAATGTTATTTTGATTATTTATGCAATTTACTTATTCTATCATTTGTCTTTAAAATCAATTGTAACATTAATTATTCCTGTAATAATTCTTATTACATTATTATCACAATTGAAATACCACTATTCCATTCAAAAATTAATTAACATATTAACTATATGTACAGTGTTTTCAATATGTGTTCACTCTTATTTAAGATTTTCTTTAATCAATGGAGAAGGATATATTAAAGAATTTATTGGATTTAACCAAGCATATAGTGAAGTTTCTCAATATTGTAAAGATGTATTAGATAAAATAAATGATTCTCAATTTTATAGATATGATACCAATATTCAAAACTCATTATATAATGCTAGTCTGATTACAAACAAAAATCCCATAAGTTTTTTCTATAGTCTAGGAAACAAGTATATTAGTGAACATCTAATTAATATTGCAAGTATCAATACCTTAAGTTCTATGTATAAAGGCTTAGATTATCGTAGTTCACAATTATCATTATCATCTACAAAATATTTAATTGTAGAAAAGAATCAACAAGATCAAAGAATTCCATGTGGATTTAAAAAAATGAAAGATATGAAGAATTTCAAATATGAAGTTTATTATAATGATAATGTATTACCTCTAGGTTTTACATATAATCAATATATGATTAAAGAACATTATGATCAACTATCATCACTATCAAAGCAATCCGTATTATTGGATAGAGTTATCTTAGATAAAAAAATAAATTTAAAAGAAAAAATAAGTTATGCAAAAGAAATAATAAATGAATTCAATATTATTGATAATAAAAATATAGAAATTCAAGATGAAAAGATAATAGTAAGAAAAAATAATGCTTCATTTAAATTAAAATATCAATTATATGAAGATCAAGAAACATACTTATTTTTAAAAGAATTAAAATTAGATATGCAATCCAATGATTTCACAAGAGCCGAAGTCATCATTCAAGGTCATAATATCAATCAACCAATAACATTATATTCTCCTTTAAATAGTTATTATAATGGACAATCTGATTTTTTATGCCATTTAGGTTTTCTAAAAAAAGGAAACTACACACTCACTATAATATTTCCTAAGAGGGGAATTTATTTATTGGATAATTTAAAGATACTAGGTGAATCCACAAAGAATGTAAAAAGGAAAATAGAAACTTTAAAAGAAAATGTATTTGTGAATGAAAAGATAGATGTGAATAAAATAAGTGGTGATATAACATTAGAAGAAAATAAATTTTTGTGTTTTTCTATACCATATTCTTCATCTTGGGAAGCATATGTAGATGGTAAAAAAGTTGACTTATTACAAGCTAATACAATGTATATGGGAATAGAATTATCTAAAGGTGAACATCATATTGAATTAAGATATATGACATCTGGATTAAAGTTGGGGTTAATAATAAGTATCATAAGTCAAGGTATTTTATTTTTTATTTTTGTTAGAAATAAAAGCAGAATGAAAAGATAAAAAAATGTGTAAAATAAGAAGGATTGAATCATATACTTTATATGATTGAAACTTTACTATAATGTTTTAAATAAAGATGAATAGGTGAGAAAATGAAGAGATTTTTAAAATATTTATTGATAACATTAATAGTTACTACGGTATTTCTATGTTGTTTTTCAATGTATATAGGAAACTTCATGTTTAATTATGTATTAAATCCTCATTATGAAAACAATATCTCAACAAAAATAAAATCCAATGAACAAGTAACTATTAATAATCAACAATGGCTAAATCATAATAGTATTAAAATATCAATTCAAAGTGAAGATCAACTTACACTTAATGCTTATTATATTAAAAACAATAGTCATAATTATATGATCTTGGTTCACGGTTTTATGAGTAGTGCAGCAAGCATGGTGAGTCCAGCAAAAAGGATGATGAAAAATAATTTTCAGTTAATTATTCCAGATTTAAGAGGACACGGATTAAGTGAAGGTGATTATATTGGTATGGGATGGGTAGATAAAAATGATATTATGAAATGGATTGAATACATTACTTTAAAGGATAGTCAAGCAAGTATAGTTTTATATGGCATTTCAATGGGAGGATCAGCAGTTATGAATGTAGCTGGAGAAAATCCTAAAAACGTAAAAGCAGTTATAGAAGATTGTGGATTTACGAGTGCATGGGATATATTTTCTTCTCAATTAAAGGAATATGGAAAGATGGAAAACTTTATATTGTATACTTCAACTTTTATGACTTATTTAAGAGCGGGTTATAATTTAAAAGAAGCATCTTCAATTAATCAAGTCAAGAAAACAAATATTCCGATTCTTTTTATTCATGGAAGTAGTGATGACTTTGTTCCTCTTTCTATGATGTATGAACTTTATGAAAATACTTCTTCTCCTAAAGAAAAATTAGTCATTGAAAATGCGGGACATGCAGATTGTAATGGAACGAATGCGAGACTATATTATTCAACAATAGAAAATTTTTTAAAGAAATATCTTTAGAAAAAAACACATATAAAATTATATGAGTTTTAAAAGGGCAAGACAAATCATCATTATGATTAATTTATAATCTTTCTTTATTAAAAAAGCTATACAAAGACAACAGTAATAAATCATAAGATTTGTAAAAATATATATATTGAATGGTTTGTTGATGATCATTAGAATAATTATTTGTATGATGAAATGACAAATAGTAAATAATAGTATTTTTTTTAGGTAAAATACTATTTTTTCTTTTGTACTTAATCTTATTTGAAGAAATGTTTCTATTTCAATGTACCGAAAAGTCAATTGATATAAAATGATTATCCAATATATTTGAAAGAGTAAACTTATTAAAAAACTTAAATCTTTTAAATGGTAATTGTAAAGAATTTCAAATATTAAAGAGGTATCTTTAATATTTGAAAATAAAAGCAAATGGAGGATAAAACCAATAAAAATATATATCATTCTTCTTTTAATGATCCATTGTCTAGATTGTAATGTTTATCAAAAGGAAGCTTAGTCATATAATCATGAGAAGCAATAATGATTGTTTTCCCTTGACTATGTAAATTAATAATAAGTTGACAAAACGAATCTATTGCTTGTTGATCTAACCCTCTTGTTGGTTCATCTAATAAAATCAGGTTTTGATCTTCCATAATGGCTTGGATAATTCCTACTTTTTGCCTCATACCTAAAGAAAAATTTTTTATCTTACTTTTATCAAAAAAATCAAGGTGAAACAATTGACAGAGTTCAATAATCTTATCTTCATTATAATTGTTTTTTAGTGAAGAAAGAAATTTAAGATTAAACTTTATTGTCTCATTTTCTAAAAAACCAGGATTTTCGATAAGTGCACCTATATGAGTATTTCCATCTTTTATGATTATTCCATCGTTTTGGTTTGTGATTCCACAAATAATCTTAAATAAAGTGGATTTTCCAGAACCATTAATTCCATGAATATAGATAAGGTCTCCATCATTAATGGTAAGACTAAGTTGATTAAAAATGATATGATTTTTATAACATTTTTTTAAATTTTCAATTTTAAGCATTTTATCCTCCTAAAATAAATCTGTAAAAATAATATGGAAAAGAAGATTAATAACGATTGGTAAAACTAAATAGATAAATTGTTTCTTCTTTCCAAGTTGCATGTAAATAATAGTATTTTCTATGCAAGCGATAACTAAATTAAGAATCATAAAAAAGAAGGTTAATGAAACAGTTTCTTTTGGTATAGATCCAAAATAGAAATAATAAGTAACATAAATAACGATGTTGTATATCAGTGCATTGCTGATAGTTAGAAAATAACTATACAAATAAAACTTATCATTTCCTATTCTTGTTATTATAAGATGATGAAGTGAATTAAACTTATCCATTTGTTGGTATAGTAATAATAAATAAATATTATTAAGATACATACAAGGAAAATGTGAATAGATCAAACATACTGTATAAGTATTTTTACCACATATCGTACCAGCAGCAATTAATGCTAGAATAAGCAATGTCAGTAGTTTTTTATCAAGTGTTTTTATATACATCTTAATCATTATATTTTCTCCAGTCATATAATATTTTATATAGGACAAATGAAATAATTGTATAGATTGAAAATGTTGCGAAATAATGAAGTATATTACTTAGTCCAAAAGGATTATCTCTGACTTGTTCTACTCCTACCGCAATTAAAGGGGTAATTTGAAATAAGACAGATAGATCTTTGATTGGGAAGTAATTCATAACTAATATTGGAACAACAATAAGAGCAATCGCAAATACAACACCCAAACATCTATAAATATATTTATGTGAAATAAAAACCTGTAATGAAAATAAAACTGATGATAATAATGCATATCCTAAAGATGTTAAGTTTAAAAATAAAATTAAATTAATCAATTCATTATGACATATTGTTTGAGTCAAAGGATAATACCCTTCTGGATAATTCTGTGACAAAAAAACAACTTTACCATAAAATAAATGAATAACTAATAGTAATCCTACTTCTATAATAAAAATAGTTATAAAAGTAAATAGAATATTACATATAAATGTTTCTAAATAATATTTCTTTTTTCCTATTCTTGTTTCAATAAAATATGTTGTTTGATTTTGATGCATATCTAATAAATGATAAGAAACAAGATTAGGTAGTAATATCATCAAGATCATAAGTACAAAGGGATTAACTCCTGTTAATTGAATATAATAGAAAAATTCTAAAGGAGCATCTTTATAATATGACATATAACCACTTGAAAAAACAGACTGACTATAAGTATAATGCATACTTATAACTAATAATCCAAATATCGCCAATATAATAAATATTTTTTCTTTGTTTAAAGCTTGTTTTATTAAAATGAAAAACTGTTTCATTGTAATCCTCCTATTTTAAATTATTAGCACTGAACTTGATGACAACATCACAAGAACTACTTGGTTCATACTTACTAGAAGAAACTGCTGAGAAATAAACATTCCCTTTTTTTGTGTTGTACTCTTTTGATAATATTGCAGTTGATTTTAAACCGACAAACCCAGTTTTATCGTATTTATCACTATTAATTAAAGCTGCAAAATTCCCTAAAAGTGCTTCAGTATAAGTGGCTTTAAAAGTTGCCCAAGTTCCACTATCTGTTTTTTTGGTTCCATATGTTGTTTGATAGTGAATACCTCCAAAACTAGGAATATTACTATGGCGAACAGTTTGGTATGATGAACCATTAACTACAGAAGTGGCTGCTGATACACTAAGAATTCCTCCTAGTAAAATAAAGAAAGCCATTCCTCCAGCGAAAATTTTATATTGTAATTTCATGATTTCACCTCCTTTTCATGATAATATTTATTTATTAATAAGTTTTTTTTAATGAAACATTAAAAATATATGGATTTTCATTAGAAATGAACATTCCATTTTTTGACAAAAAACGCTAGAATATATAAGACTAATTGATAAAAGGGGGAATTGATATGTTAATTGGTATATGTGATGATGAGCTTTGTTGTGTAGAAGAGATTAAAGAGAAAATAATGAATTTAGATGCTCAAAATTTAGAAATAGAAATTGATTGTTTTGTTAATCAATATGAACTATTAGAAAGTGCTGTTGAAAAGAAATATAATCTTATTTATTTAGATATTGAAATGGAAGGGGAAAATGGAATAGAAATCGCTAAGACTTTAAAGAAAAATAATCCAACTTGTATTATTATCTTTGTCACAAACTATGATCAATATGTTTCTAGTGCATTTAGAATAGAAGCGTTTCAATATCTAAAAAAGCCAATTGATGATAAAGTTTTTCAAGAAGAATTTGAAAGAGCTGTAGAAGAATATAAAAGATTAAATAAAGTGAAGATATTTAAAGTGAAAGATGGAAAAAGAGCTTTTCATCTTGATGAAATTATTACGATTGAATCATATTATAATTCAACATTAATCAAAACAACTAGAGGAATCTATTCTACGAATTATGCAAATTTACGCAAAATCAAAAAAGAATTAGAAGGCTATGATTTCTTACAATTACAATCTGGTTATATAGTGAATATGCACTATATTGCGACTGTCAAATATAGAGAGGCTACATTAATTACTGGACAAACTGTTCCTATTTCTTTACATGGTTATAAGAAAATCACTGAAAAATATTATGAGTTTTTGGAGAGTAAGAAACAATGATTACATGGATATCGGCTTTAGGTGGAATTGTCCTAGATATTATTGGTGTTCTATTAGCTGATTATTTCTATTCACAATTTTATACAAGAAAGTATCATTCTATCTATTTTAAATTAATCGTTATATTTGTAGTAGGATTGACTCATTATTTCTTTTTCTTGTTTCAATATACGTTTCTAATAGATTACCTAATTATTGGTATTTTGTCACTTGGTTATCAAATGGAAATTAAAGATAGATTAAAAGTTATTTTTATGGTTAGTATTATGAATATATTAATTGATTTTATAACATATAACTTATGTTTATATATTTTTAATTATAGAACGTTGATAATTAATCATGTTTTTGATAATTTTCTGGCTTTTCTTCAAATGATTTTAGGTAAATATATTTTATTTGTATTTCTTAATTATATGATATATAAGAAAAGAATTGTGAAAGATGTAAATGCGAAAATTTTTAAATATACTTCATTGGGTGTATCATTATTTCTAGGAATTTCCGTTTTAGTTTTCTATAATGAAATATTGTTTTATTATGATATTATTGGACGTTTATTTATATTTGTGATTATTTTGTATAATGTAATTTTGGTTGTTTTTAATCACTATCAAAATGTACATACAAGAACAATTAATGAATTAGAGGTTTTAAAGGAAAATATTGGATATCAGGATGAATATGTACGTGGCGTTGTAGAAAATGAAGGTACAATTAGAAAGTTGAAACATGATTTATTGAATCAATATACTGGATTATATGGATATTTAGAGAAAGGAAATTATGATAAGATAGGGGATTTTCTTAGTAAAGAAATTAAGAATTTGAAAAGTATGGAAAGAGTAACTTATTTTGGAGATGCTTATATAGATTCTTTAATTTCTCATAAGTTGTATGAAGCTAAAGAAAAAGGAATTGATATAGAAGTATCATGTAATATCATAAGTATTGGTAAAATTAATCCACCAGATTTAGGAATTTTGATTGCGAATGCTCTTGATAATGCGATTGAAGCAAGTGAGAAAGTTGAGGATAAGAAGATTACTTTAAAGGTAATGATGAAGGGAAGTTATCTACATATGATTTTTACAAATTATTGTATAAATAAGGAAATTGACTTATCTAAAACAAGTAAATTGCATGATAAACGTAATCATGGTTATGGGATTAAAAGTATGAAACATATTGTCAGCTTATATAATGGTCGTATAAAATTTGATAGAAAAGATAATTTAATGGAAGTTAGTGTTATTTTATGTATTGCTTAGTCTTTGGGTAATGTTAAATTCTCTAATTATAAAAAAATAAATGTTGATGAAGATTATTTGTTTTATTCTTACTATTTTTATGTTATTATATATGTAAGATTTTAAAGGAGAATTGTGTATGAAAGATATCTATGCTGCATTAGACATAGGAAGTGCGACAATTAAATTACTTGTTGGTGAAACAGTAAGTTCAAATATAAACGTTTTATTTTCAAAAAAAATCATTAGTCATGGTATAGTTAAAGGTAAAATTGAGAAGATGAGTGCTGTTGTCGAAGATATTAAGCAATTACTTGCAGAAGCAGCAGATGTTCTTGGCGCACCAATTACAAGTGTGGCTTTATGTATTCCTTCTTTATATGCGAGAATTTATCAAAGTGATGGAATTACTAAAGTGAATTCTTTGGATGATAGAATTACAAATGATGATATTATAAGAGCATTAAAGCTTTCTAAAAGATTTGATAGAAGTAGTGAAGAAGAAATTGTATCGGTCATTCCTATTAATTATTATTTGGATACTAAAGTTATAAATAAGTCTCCTATTGGAATGAAATCAGCTTCATTGAAAGTTGAATCTTTGATTATTACAACTAAGAAGGATTATTTTTATGACTATATTCTAGCAGTAGAAAAAGCTGGTTTGGAAGTCTTAGAGGTGACGATTAATTCATTTGCCTGTGCTAAAGAGGCTTTCGATGAGGTTTATCTTCAAGAGGGAGCAATTTTAATTGACATTGGATTTAAGAGTTCTACCATTGCATTTTTTGAGGATGGATATTTAAAATATATTGCTCAAGCGCCAGTTGGTGGTTATGATTTAACGAAAAAGATAGCCGCTTCTTGGAAGATTGTTTTAGATAAGGCTGAGGTATATAAAGTTAAATATGGAACTTGTGATGTTGAGATAGGTGATGAAGATATTATACATACAACAAAACTGAAAGATGAAGAAGTTAAATACACACAAAAAGATTTAGCTATTGAACTTGAAGCTGGTGTTAGAGAAATTATGGAAGTCATTAAAACGAAGATTGATGTTATCAATGATGGACGTAATTATGAAACCATTATTGTTGGTGGTGGTGGTGAATTACCTATGCTAGATAAGGTGGCTAGTGAGGTGCTTGGATGTGTTGTTCGAAGTTATCGACCTGAAACTATTGGGACTAGAGATATGGTATTTGTTTCTTGCTTGGGTATGATGTATTATATGAATGATCGTAATTATATTTTAGGTAAGATTGAGCCATCCGTAGTTTTATCAGATATCTCAAATACTATGGGAGTTCGTTTTAAAGGATTGACAAAAACCAAAAGTAATGATGATAAAAGTGGTGGTAAGTTTTCAAGATTTTTGGAAAATATTTTTAGCGAAGATTAATGAAATAAATATAAAAGGTGAGGTAGAAATATATGGATACAAATATGGATTTTATGCAATCAGCAAATATTAAAGTAGTTGGTGTTGGTGGTGGAGGATGTAACGCCATCAAAAACATGATTGATGCAGATGTTCAAGGTGTTGAATTTTATATTGCGAATACAGATGCTCAAGTATTAAAAGGAATAGATGGACCATCAAAACTTATTTTGGGTAGAGATTTAACTCATGGTTTAGGAGCTGGTGGTAATCCAGAAATTGGAAGAAAAGCCGCTTTAGAAACAGAAAACGAAATTAGAGAAGCTTTAACGGGAGCGAATATGGTATTTATTGCTGCTGGAATGGGCGGAGGAACGGGAACAGGTGCAGCTCCTGTTGTTGCGAAAATTGCAAGAGATATGGGTGCTTTAACTGTTGGTGTAGTAACTTCTCCATTTACATTTGAAGGTCCTAAGAGAATGAAACAAGCGATGGAAGGTCTTGGTGAACTTAGAGAAAACGTAGATTCTATTATTGTTGTATCAAATGACAGATTGTTAGATGCAATCGGTGGTCGTCCAATGGCTGAAGCTTTTAGAGAAGCCGATAATGTACTTCGTCAAGGGGTGCAAACTATTACTGATTTGATTGCAACTCCATGTGTTATCAACCTTGACTTTGCAGATGTTTCTTCAGTGATGAAAGATAGAGGAAATGCCTTGATTGGTATTGGTATGAGTGATGCTGAAAATAAGGCTGAGGAAGCTGCAAAACGTGCTATCTCTTCTCCTTTATTAGATGTTTCTATTGCTGGTGCTAAGGATGCTATTGTTAATGTTACTGGTGGTGCTAATATTACATTATATGATGCTAATACTGCTCTAGCAACTATTAGAGAAGCTGTTGGAAATGATGTAAATACAATTTTGGGTGTTCATATTAATGAACAATTTGATGATCAGATTATTGTAACAATTATTGCTACTGGATTTGAAGAAGAAACAGTAGAAGAACCAGTTGTTGTTACTCCAAAGCAAACACGTATAAGTTCTAAATATGAGTCACCAGTAAAACCTATGGATCTTCCAGAGGAAGATGATTTTGAAGATGATGTACCATCATTTTTAAAACATAGAAAAATTTAAAAATAATGTGTGATTATATATAATTATTAAATTGAACCCCATAGTTAAAAGAAACAACTATTGGGGTCTTGTTTTTGGAGGATAATATGAAAAAAATTGGATTTATTGGTTTAGGGAATATGGCAGGAGCGATTTTGAAAGGTGCTCTTAAAAGTGGTTTTTTAAACGAAGATGATGTTGTTGCATATGATATAGATGAAAGTAAATATTCAAATTTTAATGAATATCATTTAATAAAAGCAAAAAACGAAAAGGAGTTAGTTGAAAATTCTGAAATTATTTTTGTTGGGGTGAAACCACAGGTTGTTGAAAAAGTTATTTTACCTTTAAAAGAAGTATTACAAGATAAAGCTATCATATCAATTGTACTTGGATATGATTTTAATAAATATAATCAATTATTAGATGAAAGCACTAGACATATTTTTGTGATGCCTAATACACCAGCGTTAGTCAATGAAGGAATGTCATTAATAGAAGAATCACATTCTTTATTAAAAAATGAATTTGAATTTGTTGTAAGTCTATTCTCCTCTATTGGGGAAGTAGAGATATTGCCAAGTCATTTGATGAGTGTGGGTGGAGCGCTAAGTGGATGTGGTCCAGCATATATTTATATGGTTATTGAAGGATTGGCAGATGGAGCAGTAAAAAAAGGAATGCCTAGAGCTTTAGCGTATAGATTAGCAAGTCAAACTGTATTAGGTGCAGGAAAAATGCAAATGGAAACTTCTTTACATCCTGGAATCCTTAAAGATAACGTATGTTCTCCAGGTGGAACAACAATTAAAGGTGTAAGTATATTAGAAAAAAAAGGTTTAAGAAGTGCTATGATTGAAGCAGTAGAGCAAGGACTTGCTCCTAAAAAATAAAAAAAAGTAAAAAAAAGGCTTTACAAAGGAAGAGAAAGGTGATAAT
>CAJTTM010000047.1 GCA_910579135.1 uncultured Erysipelotrichales bacterium
GAATTAATAGAACAACTTAAAGGAATTGCAGAAATCGTTGGTAAAAATATATAAGAGTAAAGGTATGAATCATTTTGAATTCATACCTTATTTATTGAAGAATAAATTTGAGTTTTCGATAAAATCTGCAACTCCATCTTCACTAACACTCTTACATATATATTCACCATGAGATTTTACTTCATCTCTTGCATTTCCCATAACAATAGGATGTCCTATTGCATCTAACATTTCAATATCGTTAAGACCATCCCCAAAGAAATAACTATTCTCTACTGGAATATCAAGCTCTTTTAAAACTTCTAAAAGTGCTGTTGCTTTTGTATATTTTCTTCCATAAATTTCATTTAAAAAATATTCATGATCATTGGCACTATAAAACTTTGTTTGATCGATATCCATATCATGAAAATCTTTCTCATTTCTTGATTGTACATGTAATTTTAAAATATCATTTTGTATATCTTTAATATCATCTACATAATCTATATATTCATCTTGAAATTTAAAACTATGACAATAATTGATTAATTCCTGATCAACATTAAATAAATAAGCTTTCTTTTTGGTATAGGCAATACAAGCTCTATTTTTTTCTTGACTTTGTTTTATAATAAGTTTTAAATCATCAATATTTATGGGATGATATGATAATTCTTTGTTTTGATATAAAACATATGCTCCATCATCTAAGATATATCCATCAAACTCAAAACTCTTTATATCTTTTGTTATATAACAATACGGTCTACCACTTGCAATAAACAAATAATATCCAGCTTCTTTTAAACGCTTTAATGCTTTCTTTGTTTTCTCACTGATACAATCTTGTCCATGCATGCAATCTATTAATGTACCATCAATATCAAATAAAATAATTTTTTTCATATAATATCCCCTCTTATTAAGATAAGTATATCACAAACAATCATTACAATATAAAATTTTCTCAAACACAAAATATTAATCTAATTCCTTTTTTATCCATTCCATAATTAATCTCACAATATATTGTATTTCTTTATCATTTAATTCTTTACCTGTTTCTATTTTATGCCACTTATACAAACATCCTCTACAACATGTACCAGTCGCATGTTGAGAAATAAATACAGGATGACCTCTCATTGGAGTTTGTTTTCCATCATTGTTAATATCTTTAGGGGCTAATCTTTTTACAATAAAATCATATGCATGTTGTTCTATGATATCTAAACCTTTTTCTTTACAATATAATTTATCATTTTCTTTTAGATGAAAATGACTTCTAAACTTTGAATTAGATAATTGATTTAATTTATATTCTATAATCTTTCTACCTTTATCATTCATTCTGTATCTCTTTATAAACCTTTTCCATTAATTGTTTTAACTCTAATGGAAATTGCCTTTTAATTCCTTTATCCATTAATAAAACATCTTTTCCAAATTGAGCTAAAATATCTTTCCTTCTCTTCTTCTCACTTATATCAATTATTCCATAAAACAACTTAACCTTCTCATCACATTTTAAATATTCTTTTTTTATATTTTCAATCAAACATAATCCTTCTATTGATTTCACTCGACTTAATGCAACATATAATTGACCACAACTAAAAGAATAAGGAATAAGATTAACTTTATCATATGTCTGTCCTTGACTTTTATGTATTGTTATAGCATAAGCTAATTTCAATGGTAATTGCTTAAATGAACCAATCTTGGTTTTCTCTAATTTATTAAATTTGACTTCATCTCGACTTTCCTCAACAATAGTATAAGACTCTATCTCCCATTCATGCATTCCTATTTTAATTATCTTTCCATTATCTAAAGTAACACTTACACCATTAGCTTTTAAAGCTGCAATTGTACCAATAGTTCCATTTTGATAATCATTATTTTCTATATCATTAACCAAAATAATAACCCTTGCTCCTACCTTTAACTCTAAAATATCAAAAGTTGGTTTATCAGAAGATTTCACTTCTCCTTCTATAATAGATTCATAGAATTTTGATTCGCTATTAATTTTATCTAATTCTTCTTCGTTAATTTGTTGAGCTGTGATATTTCTAGCACATAAAATAATACCATCTTCTATTTTTTCTCTTTTTGCATGAATATTAAAATATGGAATACATGAAGTATTACCTATTCTTGCATTATTCAATTGAAAAATAAATTCATTATCACTTTGTCTAAGAATCTTCTTTAATACAATCTTATCAAAATTTAAATCATCCCAATATTCAGATTCAAACGCAAAACCTTTATCATAATCCTTATAAAACTCTTTAAGAATCTTTAAATCTTCTTTAGTTGTTACAGGAGGAAGTTGAAAGAAATCTCCTACAACAATAATTTGTTTTCTTTTAAATGTTTCCCTTTCAGCCTTTGCAATATGTCTAATCATACAATCAAATAAATCTACTCTACACATACTAATTTCATCTACAATAATAATATCAGCTTCTTTGACTTCATCACTAACAGATGTTACATATGTTTTAATTTGAGGTTCACTGCTTATATGAAAACATCTATGAATAGTCACTCCACCAACATTAAGTGCTGCAACTCCTGTAGGAGCACATACTAAAACATTCTTATGTTTTTGACTCATCTCATTAATAAATCGACTTACAACATAAGACTTTCCAGTTCCTGCCTCTCCACTAATAAAAACATTATTTCCCTTAAGCATACATTCATATGCCTTTTTTTGATCAATTGTTAGATTATCCATTTTTTACCTCACTGACTTTATACTACTACAAACTTCTTTTCTTTTCAATTTTCTTATGACTTTATCAGGATTTCTATATAAAAAGATTGTTTATCTTTATTTTTTTGTATAAAATAGTGGTATATTGTTGAAAGGGTGAGAAATATGTCGTTTGATGTCATTAAGCTATATCAAAAAATAAATGAAAAACATATTCAAAATAGAGTTGATTCTTTATATTGGGTATTTAATGTTGAAAATCGTATTATAGAAGAAGAAAATGAAAAGAAAAATATTTGTATGATTAGTATTTTTAATAGATTAGGAAATGAAAATGATAATTTACAAAAATTATATTTTCATTTTAATGATGAGGCTTTAGTACAAGAATCCTTTCAAATAGATACGAGATATAATAATCCTAATATTATGTATTTTGTGATTGAAAGAAATATTCATGAAACTTCATCTATAGTAGATATTGATGCTTATATCATTGACAATAAAAGAGTTGTTCTTTCTCGTCAATATACTTCACATATTGAATTTAATGATAATGCTATGATTAAAGATATTATTAAAGATAAATATTTTAAAGGACAAGAAGATTTATGTGTAACAGTTCCTGTTATTCAACATCAATATTGGATTTGTACTTGTGGATATTATAATCAAACAAAAGATATCATATGTCCTAAATGTGGTATGAAGAAGACATTGATTAGTAGATTAGAGAGTATTCAAGCTAATGATTTATTAGTTGATATTAACTCATTAATTGAAGTCAATGCTCATGAGACTCTTGCTGTTATTATTGAAAGAGCTGTTAATAAATATCATGAAAGATATCATATTCCTAAAAAAGAAATATTAGATGCAATTAATATTAGTATATTAAAAAAGAGACAAGAACAGTTTGTTGATAGAACAATTCATCATTATATTCATAAACATCCTGTTGAATATAATTTAAAAATGTCTTTTAAAGATAATATTCTAACTTATTGTCAAAAAATAACTAATCAAGTGATTACTCTTGAAGATGTATATAATCATCTTGATTTAAAACAATGCAAAGAAGATTATTTACAAACAAAAACACAAAATAATCAAAGAAAAAAACAATTTAAGTTTGTTGGTTTTATTATTCTTATGTTATCTATTTTTATAGCTAGTATTTTTATTCTTTATTATGTACTCTTTAATCCAGCTAAAGAAAAGAAACAAGAACCTGTTCAACCACCTTTACAACAAGAAATTTCTGATGATAAAACATTTAAAATTCTACAAAATACATATACTATAAAAGTTAATGAAGAAAAACAAATTGAATATCAAGATATCAACAATGATATTACTTTTACGTCTTTAGATGAGTCTGTTGTAATCGTGGATAATCTTGGAAAAATAAAGGGAATTTCTAAAGGAACAGCTATTATTGAAGTTAACGATCAAAAAAACAATCAAAAATATACTGTTCAAATTAAGGTTGAAGAAGTCGTTTCTAATAATTCTGCATACATCTTTAGTGATAGTGATACAAGATTACTTACAGAAGATGATGTTAAAAATCTATCTAAGGAACAATTAAGAATTGCAAGAAATGAAATTTATGCTCGTCATAATTGTTCGTTTAAAGATGAAACTCTTATGAATTATTTTAAAGAACATATAAGTTCTTATGATGGAACTGGTGAAAGTGCTTCTGATTTTAGTGGTCTTAATGAGGTTGAAACTCAAAATATTACTTTTATACGTTCTCATGAATAGAAAGGAATAATTATGGATAAGGATTATCAATATATCTTTGATGCTTTTCAAAAGGATCCAAAGGGAAAAAAATATACTCTTACTAAACGTGGTAAAGTGACTATTTTTATATTTATTGCTTCTCTTATTTTAATCTCTTTTGCGTTTATGATTCCATCACAAATAGAGATTGATTGTTTTAAAAATTTTAGTATTAAGTTTACTGGATATGATGGTTTAGGTAATGTAGAGTTTAAAAATAAAGATATTATTTATAATGGAGATGATGAGGAAGTAAAGAATTTTCTTAAAACAATTAAGTTTAAAGCTGCCAATATTTCTCATTTATCAAATGGTGATAAAATTAAAATAGAAACTGTTTATTCTAAAGATAAAGCAAAAGATTTGAATATTATTATTAAAAAGGATTATCAAACTTATACTGTTAAGGGATTAAAAAAGACTTTTCAAAGTGCTAAAGATATTGATAAAGATTTATATCAACAAGCTTTAAATCAAGCTAACAAACAAATTAATGATAAAGATACATTCTATAAAGCTTATTATAGCCATGAAAATAGTCAACTTATCTTTGTTTATATACGTCAATATCAATATTGGGATTTAACTGAGGAAAGTAAATATATTGCTTTTAATGTTACTTTTAATCCTTATTATGATATAAATAATGAGTTTAATACTCATATATTAGATATATCTCAAGAAAATAAATTAACTGATTCTTTAAAAGAATTATTAAAAGTACAAACACTTGAAGAAGTGAATATAAAATAATTAAAAATCTGTTAGGATCTCTCATGTCTTAACAGATTTTATTATTACAATGGTTTTTTCTTTATTTTACCAAAAGCTCTAGGATATTGTTTAGATGTATTCTTTTCTTTTTGAATATAAATATTACAACGTTTATCATCTATAGAAGATAAATTAAATTCAACTTCCTTTACTACTTTTCCACCTAAAATCTTAATTCCATTCATTGCTTCTTTTAATTCCTCTTTACCAATTCTTCCTTTTAAAGTTATAAAATAACCTTTCTTTTTAACTAACGGAAGACAAAGCTCATCTAAGATATTTAATCTTGCAACTGCTCTAGCTGTTACTATATCATATACTTCTCTATTTTTTAAAGCATGTTCCTCTGCTCTTGCACTGATTGCAGTAACATCTTCTAATCCTAATACTTTAATTAAATGATTTAAAAAAGTAATTCTTTTACTTAAAGAATCTACAATAGTGACTTTTAAATGAGGATAAACAATCTTTAATGGTATAGAAGGAAATCCTGCCCCAGCACCTATATCACATAAAGTTTGATCATTAAAGTCGAAATCAAAAGATGGTGTTAAAGAATCATAGAAATGCTTTAAATAAACATCTGATTCTTCAGTAATAGCTGTTAAATTCATCTTTTCATTCCATTCTATTAATGTTTGATAATATAATTCAAATTGTTTGATTTGTTTATCATTTAAAACAATATCTTTTTCTTTTAATATTTTTATAAATTCTTCTTTATTCATATTATCCCTCATATTTTTGTTTTAAATAAATTAATAATACTGAAATATCAGCAGGATTAATTCCAGAAATTCTAGATGCTTGAGCAATCGTTAAAGGTCTTATCTCTGATAACTTTTGTTTTGCTTCTAAAGATAGATTTAATACATCTTCATATTGAATATTATCTGGAATATGTTTTTCTTCCATCTTTCTTTGTTTTTCAACTTGTCTTAATGTTTTATCAATATATCCTTTATACTTTACGAGAATTGTAACTCTTTTTCTTTCCTCTTTATTTAATCCTTGATCTTCAATAAACGGTAACAATAAATCATAATCAACTTCAGGTCTTTGTAATAATTCTTTTGCACTAATTCCTTCTTTTAAATGAGTTGAACCAATCTTCTCTAATACCTCATTAATTTCAGATTTAGGTGTAAAACGTATTGTTTCTAACCTTTCCATTTCATTATAGATATTTTCCATTTTATGAACATATCTTTGATAACTTTCCTCCCTTACAAGTCCAGCTTCATATCCATATTTCATTAATCTATCATCTGCATTATCATGCCTTAACAACAATCTATATTCAGCTCTAGATGTTAACATACGATAAGGTTCTTTTGTTCCTTTTGTTACTAAATCATCAATCATAACACCAATATATGCTTCATTTCTCTTTAAAATAAGAGGTTCTTTTCCATCAATCTTTTTAACTGCATTAATACCTGCAATTAAACCTTGAGCAGCAGCTTCTTCATAACCACTTGTCCCATTAATTTGACCAGCTGTAAATAAATTTTTAATGACTTTGGTTTCTAAGCTTGCCCATAATTGTAATGGATCAATTGCATCATATTCAATTGCATAAGCATATTTTAAGATTTCACAATTTTCTAAACCTGGTATTGTTCTAATCATTTCTTCTTGTATTTCATGTGGTAATGATGTTGAAAACCCTTGAACATAGATTGTATTCATTTCTTTAGATTCTGGTTCTAAAAAGATCTGGTGTTGCTTTTTATCTGAAAATTTCACAACTTTATCTTCAATAGAAGGGCAATATCTTGGCCCTATTCCTTTGACTATACCTGAATACATACTAGATTTATGAAGATTATCTCTAATAATTTTATGAGTGATTTCATTTGTATAAGTTAAATAACATGGTGTTTGTTCATTAATAGATATATATGTATCAGTATCAAAACTAAATGCTAATTCATCATCAGTTCCTGGTTGTAATTGTGTTTTTGAATAATCAACACTATTAATTTCTACTCTTGGTGGTGTTCCTGTTTTTAACCTTTGAATCCTAAAACCTAAATCTCTTAATTTATCAGATAAATATAAAGATTGTCTTTGTTTATCTGGTCCACTTGGTGTTTTCTTATCTCCAACTAATACCTCTGCTTTTAAATAAGTTCCTGTTGTTAAAATGACAGCTTTTGATTCAATTGGTTTACCATCTTCTAAAACGACACCCTTTACAGTTTGATTATCTATAATTAAATCTTCAACCATTGCTTCTAAAACATCTAAATTCTCTTGTTCTCTTATCACTGTCTGCATATATCTAGGATAAGCTTGCTTATCAACTTGGGCTCTTAATGATTGAACACCTGGTCCTTTCGCAGTATTTAACATCTTCATTTGAAGATAATTTTTATCTGTACTTCTTCCCATTTGTCCACCCAAAGCATCTATTTCTCTTACAATAATTCCCTTTGCAGGTCCTCCTATAGATGTATTACATGGACAAGATCCAACATTTTTAAAATTTGATGTTATTAACAATGTTTTTTTACCAATTCTACTACTAGCAAGCGCTGCTTCTATTCCAGCATGCCCACCTCCAACAACTATAATATCATACATATTTAATCACCCTTCTTTATTTGTTCATACTATATCACAATTTATTTCCTTTATCAATTTCTCTTTATTTGTTATAATGTATTTGAGGTGAGAAAAATGACTCCAAAACAATTATTATCTCTTTATAAAAACTTTGCAGTTATCGGTGTTACAAATGATACTACAAAATTTGGTTATAAGATTTATAAAAGATTAAAAGAAAAAGGATTTAACACGTTTGGTATTTCTCCAAAATATAACGAAATAGACGGAGATACAATTTATGATAATTTAGATGTTGTTCCTGCTCCAATAGATGTTGCAGTATTTGTAATCAATCCAAAATTTGCAAAAGAATATATTGGACAAATGAGAACAATAGGTATTGGATATGCTTGGATGCAACCAGGAACTTATAATGATGAAATTTTGGATTTAATGAAATCTCATGGAATTACTCCTATTATCGATTGTATATTAGTACAAACAGAAGATTTATAATCATTTTGGCACAATAAAAATATTGTGTCTTTTTTTATTATTGAAGATATATTACAAGAATTATTGTTTTTATAATGATATATTATACGTGAGGAGGATGTATATGAAAAAGGGCATACGAACAATAGTATATGATGAAATCCTTAAATTAGAAGCTTACTATTTTGAAGGTGTTGTTCAGTCTTTTCCTAATCATTTTCATGAATATTATGTTATTGGTTTGATTGAAGAAGGAGAACGACGTTTATCTTGTAATAGTAAGGAATATGTTGTTTCTAAAGGGGATATTCTTATTTTTAATCCTAACGATAATCATGCCTGTTTATCAAATGATCAAAATGATTTTAATTATAGGGCCATTAATATTTCCAAGGAAATAATGTTAAGTCTTATAAATGATATTACTAATAAAAATGAATTATTTGTTTTTTCTAAAAATGTTATAGTTAATGATGAAATATCTTATTATTTAAAATCATTACATGAAATGATCATGAATAAAACAAAGGACTTTATTAAAGAAGAATATTTATTACTTATGATGTCTCTTCTATTTAAAAAATATGGTCAACCATTTGATTATTCTATTCCTGAATATCGAAAAGAAATTGAAAAAGCTTGTCAATTTATACAAACTCATTATTTTAAACAAATACACTTAAAAGAAATTTGTCAATACTGTGGAATAAGCCAATCAACATTACTTAGAGCTTTTACCAAGGAAAAGAAAATGACTCCTTATCGCTATTTAGAAACAATACGTATTAATGAGTCAAAAAAATTATTAGAACAAGGAGTTTCTCCTATAGAGACTGCTATACAAGCTGGATTTTCTGACCAAAGTCATTTCACTCATTATTTTAATCGCTTTATTGGTATAACTCCTGGTACTTACTATAGTATTTTCTCTAAACAAAAAGGTAATGATAAATGAAAAAGCATTTAGGGCATTTATCAGCATTTTTAACTATATTTATATGGGGTACAACCTTTATCTCTACTAAAGTTCTTTTAAAAGACTTTCAACCAATAGAAATACTAGTTATACGTTTTGTTATAGGATTTATTATTTTATGTATGATTTCTTATCAACCAATAAAAACAAATCAATTAAAAGAAGAAATGCTTTTTGTAATGGCAGGTTTATGTGGTATATGTTTGTATTATCTTTTAGAAAACATAGCTTTAACATATACTTTCGCAACTCATGTAGGAATTATTATTTCAACAGCACCTTTCTTTACAGCTATATTATCTCACTTGTTTATGAAATCAGATGAACGTTTAGAAATAAATTTCTTTATTGGGTTTATTATTGCGATGATTGGTATTACTCTTATAAGTTTTAATGAAAATGAACTAGAATTTAATCTATTAGGTGATATCCTTGCGTTATTTGCTTCTTTAATATGGGCTATATATTCTATTTTATCAAAGAAAATAAGTCATTTAGATTATTCTATCATTGATTCTACTCGGCATATATTCTTTTATGGTCTTTTATTTATGATACCTATATCCATATATTGGGGTTTTCATCTTAACTTATCTTATATCATATCTCCTATAAATTTAATAAATCTTATTTATTTAGGAATTGGAGCTTCTGCTTTATGTTTTATAACATGGAATTACTCTGTTAAAAATTTAGGAACTGTAAAAACAAGTATTTATATTTATGTGGTTCCAGTTATAACTGTTATAACTTCTGCATTTATTCTACATGAAAAAATAACTATGATTTCTATTTTAGGAGTTTTACTAACATTAGGTGGACTTATTATTTCTCAAATAAGGTTTAGAAAGGATGATAAAAATGAACTTAGAAAATAAGAAATGTGTTATGGTTATAAATTCTTCTTTATCTCTTGGAATAATTTCAAATTGTTGTGCCATAATGGGGATGACTATGGGGAAAGAAATGCCTGAAATTATTGGAGAGAATGTTTTTGATAATTCAGGAAACGAACATTTAGGTATTATTTAATTTCCTGTTCCTATTTTAAAAGCTGATTTAAAGGATATTCAAGCTATTCGTAATAAATTATATCAAGAAAATTTTGAAGATATAATAACGGTTGATTTTTCTGATTTAGCTCAAAGTTGTAAAACTTATGATGAATTTATATTAAAGATGAAAGATACTGATGAAAATTATCTTCGCTATTATGGAATAGCATTATATGGACCAAAGAAAAAAATTAATAAATTAACTGGAAGTCTTCCGTTATTAAGATAACAATTGACAATGAACATATTATTTGGTAATGTATTAGAGTCAAAAGACTATAAATTTGTTCGTTTCTGATTATAAATGAACAGATTTATAGTCTTTTTTTGAAAGGAGTTTATCTATGAAAGAAAATATAATGGGAACAAAAAAAATATTGCCTTTAATTATGACAATGGGATTTCCTCCAATGATATCTATGTTGATACAGTCGTTGTATAATATTGTTGATAGTATGTTTGTCGCAAGGTTAGGAGAAAATGCTTTAACTGCTGTATCGCTTGCCTTTCCTATGCAAAACATTGTTCTTGCGGTTGCTGTTGGATTTGGTGTTGGTATCAATTCTGTTATTGCTAGAGCTTTAGGTAGTCAAAATCAAAATGAAGTCAATAATGCAACTGCACACGGATTTGTTCTAACTGCTATTCATTCTTTATTATTTATATTAGTAGGTATTTTTTTTACTGTACCTTTCTTAAAGTTATTTACATCTAATTCTACGACTCTTACTAATGCAACTTTATATTGTCGTATTGTTATTTGTTTTTCTTTTGGACAATTGTTTCATATTTATATTGAAAAGCTTTTTCAAGCAGTTGGTAATGTTATTACTCCTATGATCATGCAAATTGTAGGAGCTGTTATTAACATTATCTTAGATCCTATTTTTATCTTTGGATATTTTAATATGCCTGCACTTGGTGTAAGTGGTGCTGCGATTGCGACAGTTATTGGGCAGATGTCAGCTTGTTTATTATCAATATTTTTATTTATGAAATATAAAGGACAAATTCAAGTCACATTTAAAAACTTCCATTTTCATACACAAATTATTCGTAAGATTTATGAAATTGCTTTTCCTTCATCTCTTATGACTGCAATGCCATCTTTATTAGTAGGAATATTAAATGGTATTCTTGCTCCTATTTCTAGTACTTCTGTTGCAGTATTTGGATTATATTATAAAGTTCAAACTTTTGTTTATATGCCAGCTAATGGAATTATTCAAGGTATGAGACCAATTATCGGTTATAACTATGGAGCTAAGAAATATGATAGAGTAAAAGAAACAATTAAGAAATGTATTATGCTTATTGGAAGTATTATGTTGATGGGAACTTGTTTGTTTTGTTTTGTTCCTGAATTTATCATGAATTTGTTTAGTGCAAGTAAAGATATGATTCAAATTGGTATTCCTGCTTTAAGAATTATTAGTTTGGGTTTTATTATTTCTACAATAGGTATTGTATTTTCTGGTGTTTTTGAAGCTTTAGGAAAAGGAAAAGAATCCTTAATAATATCTGTTCTAAGACAACTGTTAATTATCCCTCTTCTTTCTCTTATATTAAAAGATATACTAGGATTAATTGGAATATGGTCAACATTTATGATTGCAGAAACAATTGCGAGTGTAACTGCATTATTCATTTATCATAAGATAAAAACTAAGATATTTAGATAAAATTTGACATTATTTGACAAAATTCTATATAATAAGACCTAGGGAGAAATGAAAATGTTTAAAAAAGTATTAATAGGTATTATTATAGGTAGTGTTATATTATCTGCTATATTTTATTGTCAATATTATTATGATACATATATAGATAAGGATGAAACCATAATTACTGGCATAAACTCTAATATAACATCTTTAGCTTCAAAGAACATTTCTAATGAAATTGTTGTAACTAATGGACAAAATAGAGATTTATTATTAAAACAATATGATACTAAAACAAAAAAATGGAAAACAACAAAAACATATAAACTTAATAACAAACCTAAACAAAATATAAAAATAGAATATCCAAACAATTGGAAAAAAACAAATTCAACAAAGTGGAAAATAGAAATCAAAGAAGGAAAAACTGTTCTACCTTATCAAAGTAAAAAGATTGATATTAATACAACAAATAGACAAGAATTATCTCTAGAAGCAAAAAGTGCTATTATTATGGAATATGAAACTGGCCAAATCTATTACCAAAAAGATATAGATAAAAAAAGAAGTATTGCAAGTACTACAAAAATCATGACTTGTTTAGTTGCGATTGAAAATAGTAATTTAAATGATAAAGTCAGAATATCAAGCGAAGCAGTAACAACTCATCTTTCAAGATTAAGAGGTGTTGGAGATCAAGTGAAACTTAAAGATCTATTATATGATGCTATGCTTTCTTCTGACAATGGAGCAGCTGTTGCGATTGCTCAACATACAGGAAAAACACTTAAAGGTTTTAGTAAGATGGTCAATAAACGCATTCAAGAAATAGAATTAAAAAATACACGTTTCACAAATCCTGCTGGATTTACTGCTGACTATCATTACTCAACAGCTAAAGATTTAGCAACCTTCACAAGAGTTGCCTATAGTAATAAAACTCTTCGTAAGATTGTTAAAACACCAAGTTATTCATTTACTACATTAAGGAAACATAACTCTTATCAATGCAACAACACCAATAAATTATTAAAAGAAATTCCAGGTGTCACAGGAATGAAAACAGGTACAACTTATGCAGCTGGGAAATGTTTTATTTGTACATATACTCATAATAAGAAAACATATATTACAGTTGTTCTTGGTTCTAGTGAAAACGGTAGATGGAAAGATACAAGAAAATTAATTGATTATATTAATAAATATTGTTAAAAGAGCTGAAAATTCAGCTCTTTTACATATCGTCTTTTAAACTTTCAATGATGTTTTGTTTATCTATTTTCTTTAAACTCATTTTAAATGTTAATAACATAACAAACATGATAACCACAAATGAAACAATGTAAGCAAATATACTTATATGAAATGAATTTAATGTATTAATTTGCTTATACAAAATCCATTCTATAAATATACTTATTGGCACTCCATATAATAAAGTTTTAAATCCATATATAAAACTTTCATATAATATCATTTTCTTAATACCTGTTGGACTTGTTCCAACGCTAAGTAACATAGCAAATTCCTTTTGTCTTTTATCAATACTTGCATTCATCATATTGACAATATTTAATATTGAAAAAATAATAACTAAACAAGTGAATCCACCCATAAATATTTGAACAATTAATACAGCTTGTCTATTATCTTGTGTGTTTTGAGCATAATCAAAAGGATAATAGCCATATTTTTTTAAATCTTTACATAATTCTTGATGCTTTGTAGCCTTTATATCAAAATCAACACAAGACACTGTTGGTTTTTCTATTTTTTGATAATAAGACATTGGAACAATAAAGGTTATCCATCCCTCTTGATTTAAATAATAAGTATCTTTAGATACATAATTAATACTTTCAAAATCAGGAATTTTTATGACTTTATTATTTTCACAATCCTCATATTTTAAATTCTTTATAAAATCTTTATCAATATCTTTTTTATAAGAAACCTTCTTACCATTCACTCGAATATAATCACTTACTAATACCTGATAAATTCCTTTAAATTCAATATCATTATCTTTACATATCTTTTCAAAAGATTTATCATCAATAGCTTTAACGGCCACACCAACACTACCATCTATGTTAGAAACACTATCTTTTATATCTTCTTCAAAATAATTGAAATCAAATTCTGCAACAAAGTTATAATCTAAACTTTTATAATAATATCCTTCAACCTTATCATTTTTCTTTAGTATATTTTTAAATTTATCTATTTCTTTCTTTTCATCTGCGATATTGACATTAACATCATATAAATCATATGCATTACTAGAAACAATTTCTTGATGCATAAGATTAGAAAAACTAAATATTGATATAAACAATACCATTGATAAGACTAACGATAAAATAATACCTTTAGCTCTTCTTCCTTGTCTTTTATAATTTTTAATTGCAAGTTGATATTGATAATTAAAGATTTTTCTTGATAAAAAGTTCATTTTTAATTTTTTGCTCTTAACTTTTATTTCATCACTCTTTTTTAAAGCATCTAATACTGATATCTTTGATAATTTTCTTGCTGGTAAAATTAAAGAAATAAAAACTGTGATAACAGATAAAGCAATTGTGATTAGAGTAAATTGTAAAGAAACAATTGTATGAATTGTTGTTCCTGTATTTAAGATAATGTCTAAGCTATTGATAAAATTAAACGTTATAAATAAACCTATATAACTTAATAATAATCCTATAGGTAAAGAAATAATCATTAAAATTAATCCTTCAAAATAAACAGATTTTTTCTTTTGAATAGGGGTTGCTCCTACACTTGCAAGCATTCCCAAATACTGTACTCTATCATTAGTAGATAAATTAAATGCTTGATATATAATAATAACTGAAGCAATCATAATAATAGCTAAAATAATTGCGACTAGACGATAAATCATTAAAAATATTGAATTTGAATTTTCTTCAAATACATTTTGAATAGCTAGATATGATGAATTGTACGATAAACGAACTGATTCTACATTTTCTAATTCACATATTTTCTTTTGTAATTCAAAAGCATGAGTAAATATATTTTTGGATACATCTTTATCTGTAATACTTATTGTATATAGCTCTTTGTTTGCTAAATCGATATATGATACAGCATTATATGATCTTTCATATGAATTTGTAGTTTCATATCCTTTAATAAATCCTACAATCTTAAAAGTATAACTTTTTTTATCATCTTTAATAGTAATAAAATCACCAATATTTTTACTTGGATCAATTTCTTTTAAATAAGGTTTTAATATTGCTAATTCTTTGGAATTTTCTGGTAATCTTCCCTTTTCAATATCTTTGTTTTTATTTCTATTTTTAAAATACGTTAAATCTCCTCTTTTTAATACAAAATCAGAATGATTTTTATAATTATATTCTTTTGTATTTGTTATATAATAACTTTGAATTTGATTATCTTTTTTAATATAATCAAAAGATTCTTTCTTGCCTGCTGTTAATTGATAATGATAATTCCCCTGATTGATTTCTATGACTTTTTGATAAAATTTCATTGCTGAATTCAAGGAAATACCTACTGCATTAATCATTGTTATAGATAAAACAATACTTAAAATAGTAAAAATAGTTCTTTTTTTATTTTGTTTCAAATACCTCAAAGTGAGTTTATTTATAATCTTCATTATCTAATAACCTCATCTTTTTTAATCTTACCATCTTCAATAACGATTACTCTATCTGCTTGCATCGCAATTCTTTCATCATGAGTAATTACAATCAATGTTTGATTATACATCTTTTGAGTTAATTTTAATAAATCTATAACTTCTTTACTATTTTTAGAATCTAAATTCCCTGTTGGTTCGTCTGCTAATACTAATGATGGTCCATTCATTAAGGCTCTACCAATAGATACTCTTTGTTGTTGTCCACCGCTTAATTCCTTAGGTAAATGATGACTTCTACCTTCTAACATCAATACTTTTAATAATTCATTCAGTCTTTTTTTATCAACTTTACGATTATCTAATAATACTGGTAGTGTCATATTTTCTTCAACAGTTAGTATTGGAATCAAATTATAGAACTGATATATCAATCCTACTTCTCTTCTTCTAAAAATTGCTAAATTTTCTTCACTTTGTTTATAGACATTAACTCCATTCACAAATACTTCACCACTAGTTGGTTTATCTACTCCACCAATAAGATGTAATAAAGTTGATTTTCCAGATCCTGATGATCCTACAATCGCAATAAACTCACCTTTTTCCACATGAAAAGAAACATGATCTAATGCAACAACTTTGTTTTCACCTTCTCCATATACTTTTGTTAAGTTTTTCACTTCTAATATAGCCATACTGTAACCTCACTTTCACTTACATTATAGTTATTAACCATGACTAAAAAGTGACTCTATTATGACAGTTTTGTCACTTAAATCGTTTCTTTATAGAAATGTATAATAAATTTTGCTCCTGGATAACTATTTTCTGCAGTAATTATTCCATTTTGACTTTCTATAATTTTTTTAGATAACGCTAATCCTATACCCACACTATTTTGATGAGAATTTTGTCCTTTATAAAACCTTTCAAAAAGATGTGGCAAATCTTTTGGGTCAATCCCCTTTCCATTATCTTGAATAATCACTTCACTATATAAAGGATTATCCTCTATTACTATTTTTAATATTCCACCAACATCCAAATGTTCTAAACAATTCTTAACAATATTAGAAATAGCTTCTAATATCCATTGTTTATCTCCATATAATATTGTTTCTTTTGAATGTTCATATTCTAATTGAATATCTTTTAAATCCATATAGATTTCAAATGGTTCTATAACTTTTTTTATCAGTTCATCGCAATCAATTTCCTCTTTATTAAATTTAATAGAATGTGCATCTATTTGAGCAAGTTTCATCAATGATTGAATCAACCACTCTATCTTATCTAATAATTTTATTTCTTCTTTTAGTAATTCTTTCTTTTCTTGATTTGTTAATTGATTATCTTTTAATCTTTCTACGATAAGATTTAAAGATGTTAATGGTGTTTTAATTTGATGTGATACATCTTCTAATGATTCTTTTAATAATAATCTTTCTTGTTGTAATAATTCATTTTGATTATGTAATTTTAATACTAGTTTTTGAATTTCATTTTCTAATATACATAAAGCTCCTTCATTATATTCATTAATATATAATTCTTTATCATGATACAATATATCATCTATTTGTTTAGAAATATCTTCTAATTTTTTATCTTTGTGTTTTTTATCTAGTAGAAATATAAGAGAAATAAGCAATAACAATACACCTGTTTTTATAGAAATAATAAATCCTACAATTATAAAAACTATAATAATAAAATTAATCACCAAGTTTATATCCTAATCCTCTTATTGTTTTAATAATTATTGGATTTTGAGGATCATCTTCTATCTTATTTCTTATTCTTTTAATATAAACACTTAATGTATTATCATTAACATCTTCCTTTGATATATTCCATATTTCTTCTAATAACATATCCCTTGTAATAATTCTTCCTTGATTTGAAAAGAATAATAAAAGTAATTTATATTCTAATGCTGAAAGGAAGATTTGTTGATTATTTTTTAATACTTTTCCTGATGATACATTGATTGATATATTTTGATATTCACATATCGTTTCTTGTGTTTTATATCGACGTAATACATTTTCTATTCTAGATAATAATACTCTTGGTTTAAATGGCTTTGGTATATAATCATCTGCTCCCATATTTAAACCAGTTACTTCACTAAACTCATCATTACTAGCAGTTAAAAAAATAATAGGAATATTCTTATAATCTTTTATTTCATTATACAATGAAAATCCATGCCCTTGTTTTAAACTTAAATCAAGTAATGCAATATCTATAGATTTATCATATATAATATCCATCGCCTTATCCTGCCCATCTGCACAATAAACAATATAATGTTCTTGTTTTAATATTGATGTCAAATGTTTTACAATTGTTTCATCATCTTCAACTAAT
Organism: uncultured Erysipelotrichales bacterium; assembly: GCA_910579135.1. Lineage (GTDB taxonomy): Bacteria > Bacillota_I > Bacilli_A > Erysipelotrichales > Coprobacillaceae > MGBC113645. The sequence goes on from CAJTTM010000047.1 coordinate 18,032, forward strand.
AATAATTTAATCATATTCATCACCTTAATTAATTATAAAATAATATAAAAACAAGTCAATATTTATAACTCTTGTATTCTATTTATAGATCATTTACTAAATTTATTCTACTTATATTCTGCATTTAGTACAAAAATATTAATTTAACAATAGTAAAAGGTAATATCAACCGATATTACCTTAATGTATTAATTCTCTCTTCTCTTTCT
>CAJTTM010000048.1 GCA_910579135.1 uncultured Erysipelotrichales bacterium
TTATTGATACACAAGAAATAAAGAAAAGTTCAGAATATGAAGAAGTTCCAGAAAGTTATATGATTTTCATATGCGAAGGAGATTATTTTAAAAGAGGATTACCAATATATCATATACATAGCTATATAGATGAAACAGAAGAGAAAGTCGATACAGGGCAAGAGATGATATATGTGAATGGAGATTATCAGGATGAAGAAACAGTACTAGGAAGATTAATCCATGATTTTCATTGTATTGATCCAAATGAGATGTATAGTGAAGTCTTAAAAAAATGGGTCAAATATTATAAAGAAGAAAGGAAAGGTGTGATAGAAATGTGTGAGATATGTGATCAATTAAAAGAAATGGGAAGGATTGAAGGAGAAATCATTGGTGAAAAAAGAGGTTATACCAATGGGAAAGCTGAGGGGAAGATAGAAGGAAAAATTGATATTTTAATGAATCAATTAAAAAAGAAGTTAGGATTCTTATCAGAGAATATTATCAAAATTATGAATAGTCTTGATGAAAAGACAATAAGTACAATCGCATTAAATATATTTGATATAGATAAAGAAGAAGATATTTTAAAATATATTTTGAGTTGATATAAGACATATGATATACAAGGAGAAAAAGATAATGCGTGAGGTATGTGATTGATTAAAAGAGATGGGAAGAGTTGAAGGAGAATCAAAAAAGTAAATTGAAATTGCATTAGAAATGAAGAATAGTAATGAAGATATACAAAGATTTATAGGTCTATCTATTGAATGATTGGTAATGATTTAAATAAGATTTTATTAGAAGGATTTATATATTTACTGGATTTGATGAATAATTGGTAAATGTACTTCTACTATATAACTTTGATAATAATAAAGAAAATATATTAAAGTATGTTCATCACTAAAGGGTCAAATTATAAGCAGAGGTACTATTTTTGGCTTTGTTTATTAGTAGATGTATATCCATATATCAAAAAATTTGGCTTAGAAAAGAGTAAAATTAACAAAGTTTTCTTTATATAGAAGAAATTTTCAAAATTTAAATGTAAGCGTTTAGAAAAGTTAAGAATTTTTATAGTTATTTTATAAAGAATTTGTTATAATAGGAGTAGAGGTGACTATGAGATGAATTATGAAGAAAAATATCAAAAATGGATCAGTAAAGAGAATTTAGATCCTACATTAAAAGCAGAATTATTAAGTATGGATGAAACTGCAAAGGAAGATGCATTTTACACTGATGTAGAATTTGGAACAGCAGGTATGCGTGGTATTCTAGGAGCAGGAACTAACAGATTAAATATTTATGTTATTCAAAAGGCTAACGTTGGTTTTGCTAAATATATTGCTTCTTTACCAGAAGGAAAGGAAAGAGGAGTTGCAATTGGTTATGATAATAGAAATATGTCTTATCAGTTTGCGATTGAGAGTGCAAAAGTATTAGCAACTTATGGTATTAAGTCATTTATTTTTGAAGCATTAAGACCGACACCTGAGTTATCATTTGCAGTACGTTACTTAAAATGTGCTGGAGGTATTATGATTACTGCATCACATAATCCTAAAGAATATAATGGATACAAAGTTTATGATGATACAGGATGTCAATTATTACCTGAAGCTGCAGATCAAGTTGTAAAGTATGTTAATGAAGTTGAAGATGAATTAAATATTAAAGTATTAAGTGATGAAGAAGCTTATCCATATATGACATGGATTGGAGAAGAAGTCGATGCAGCATATTACGAAGCTGTTAAAGGAATTGAAGTAAATCCAGGTATGGATAAAGATGATTTCAAAATTGTTTTTTCTCCACAACATGGAACTGCTAATATTCCAGTAAGAACTGTATTAAAGGATTTAGGATATGATGTTGTGCCAGTACTTGCACAATGTGCACCAGATCCAAATTATACAAATACAAAATCACCAAACCCAGAAGTTGATGTTGCTTATGAATTAGCAATTAAAAAAGCTAAAGAAGTTGATGCAGATGTTGTTGTTATTACTGATCCTGATGGGGATAGATTAGGTGTTGTTGCTAAACATGATGGTGAATATGTATTGATGAGTGGTAACCAATCTGCGGCTGTATACCTTGAATATATTTTAAGTCAAATGAAAGAAAAAGGAACATTACCTTCTAATGCAGTTATGTATAATACAATTGTTACATCTGATTTAGGTGAATTAGTTGCAAGACATTATGGAGTAGATGTAGAAAAAACATTAACTGGTTTCAAATTTATTGGTGATAAGATTCGTAAATATGAAGCTACAAAAGAAAAGGTATTTGTATTTGGATATGAAGAATCTTATGGATGTGTTATTAAAGACTTTGTAAGAGATAAAGACGCTGTTCAAGCTGTTTTAACAGCTGCTGAAGCAGGAAATTATTATAAGAAACAGGGTAAAGATTTAATTGATGTTCTAAATGAATTATATGCTAGACATGGTGCGTTTAAAGAAAGTCAAATTGCGATCTCTAAAGCTGGTGCAGCTGGAAGTGCAAGAATCAAAGAGATTATGTCTAATTTAAGAGAAGATGCTCCTGCACAAATTGGTAATGTAAAAGTTGTAGCTAGTGAAGATTATCAAGCAAGTGTACGTTATGAAGATGGTAAAGAATCTGTTATTAAATTACCAAAATCTAATGTATTAAAATATTATTTAGAAGATGGTTCATGGATTGCAGCAAGACCATCTGGAACTGAACCTAAGATTAAGTTCTATTTCTCAATCAAGGGTGCTACAGTAGATGAAGCAGCTGCTAAGACAGAAGTATTCCAAAAAGATATGATGAATATTGTTGGTGAATAGTTTAGATTAAGAAGAATTAATAAAAGTCGATTCAAAAGTGAGTCGACTTTTTGTTGTTTACTATAATTTTTAGCAGCATTGTTTATGACGTAATTCATTCAATGATTCCATAGCATAAATAGCTTTTTCTTTTAAACAGCATTCTAATTGGGCTACAGTATTTACTGTTTGTTGAACAGATTCATTAACTTCAAGTAATTCATTTATACAGTTAGTCATACAAATTGCCTTCTTTAATTTTTCAGCTTCGCCATTTAAAATCTGGGCAAGAGCTACTTCTTGCATTGAAACAGATTGTAAAATAGCAGTTAAAGCGCATTTTTCATCAACACAACATCCTTTCATAATTTCACCTCTCTATATTTCTACATTATGAATAGATTGAAGAAAGGAAAATTATGATTGTCATATAATTTTAAATATTTTAGTTTAATAAATAAATAGAAAGGTTTAAATATCCTGCAAATGTTATCCATAATAAGTAAGGATACATTAAATAACTAGCTGGCTTTGATATTTGAAAGAACAACATAATTGTTTTTAAAATAAGCAACCATAAAAGGATGAGCCAAATAAATGCAAATAAGTATTGTTTGAAATTAAAAAAGATAATTGACCAGAAAAAATTAAATATAAGCTGAGTAATATAAACAATCAAGGCATTATGATTAGATTTTTTTGATATAAGCACTAAATATGAGGCAATTCCCATAAGAATATACAAAATATTCCACACAATTGGAAACAACCAGCCTGGTGGAGCGAGATTTGGTTTGTTTAATGAAGCAAAGCTTTCCATGCTGTTTTGTGTTAGTGATGCAGATACTATTCCAGTAATAAGAGCTATTGCAATACAAATAATAAGTTTTTTCCATTGTATTTTCATGAAATTCCTCCCTTAATATTAGTATGATTTTATATGTGATTTTATTCTTTCTATAGATATAGAAAAGAGTTAAAGAATATTTTTTACATAGTGAGATTGAGTGTTATTTATAAAAAATTATTTAGTACTAGGGTATTTGTTTTTCTTTATATGAAAAATATTTTATATTTTTTATCTATCATGTATAATAAACATATAAAAACGATTTCAAATAGAGGAGGTAATAAATGATGAGTTTTCCTAGTGATTTTTTATGGGGAGGAGCAGTAGCTGCAAACCAATGTGAAGGTGCATATTTAGAAGATGGAAAAGGTTTATCAGTTCCAGATATGTTATTGGGTGGAGATGTGAATACACCAAGAACATTTTTACCTAAAACAGATCCTAATGCTTTTTATCCAAGTCATGAAGCAATAGATTTCTATCATCATTATAAAGAAGATATTGCATTATTTGCTGAAATGGGATGGAAAGTCTTTAGATTATCTATTAACTGGGGACGTATTTTTCCTAATGGTGATGATGAAGAACCAAATGAAGCGGGTTTAGCATTTTATGATAAAGTGTTTGATGAATGTCATAAATATGGAATGGAGCCATTAGTTACATTATGTCATTATGAAATTCCTTGGAATATTGTGACAAAATATAATGGATTCTCTGATAGAAGAGTTATTGATATGTTTGTAAAATATGCTACAACATGTTTTGAACGTTATAAAGATAAGGTTAAATATTGGTTGACTTTTAACGAAATTAATATTCCATGTATGGGTGAAGGTGGAATTGGTAATCTTTATGGTTTAGGGTTAATGGACCCAGATGATGTTAATGCAGACCACAGAATTCCATTAAATGAATTAAAATCAAATGATCAACTTACATTTGAAGCATTACATAATGAATTTGTTGCTAGTGCATTAACTGTTATTGAAGGACATAAAATTAATCCTGATTTTATGATTGGAAATATGATTGCACATACAACATTATATCCATTAACACCAAATCCAAAGGATATTTTAGCAGCGTTTGATGAAGAAAATTTTAAAAATAATTTCTGTGGAGATGTTCAAGTACGTGGAGAATATCCAAGTTTTATTTTTAGATATTTTAGAGAACATGGTATTGATACTTCATTTATTACTGAAGAAGATAAGAAAGTTATTAAAGAAGGAGTTGTTGACTTTTACACATTTTCATATTATATGTCCAACTGTGTAACAGTTAATGAAAATGCTGAAATGACAGCAGGAAATATGTCAAAAGGAGCTAAAAATCCATATTTAAAAGCATCTGATTGGGGATGGCAAATTGATCCTGATGGATTGCGTTATACATTAAATGTCTTACATGATCGCTATCCACATACACCATTAATGATTGTAGAAAATGGTTTTGGAGCATTTGATAAGGTAGAAGAAGATGGTTCTATTCATGATCAATATAGAATTGACTACTTTAAAGGACACATTAAAGCTATGAAAGAAGCTATTGAAGATGGAGTACCATTGATTGGCTATACAACTTGGGGACCAATTGATTTAGTTTCTGCAGGAACTGGACAATATGCAAAACGTTATGGTTTCATTTATGTAGATAGACATGATGATGGAACAGGAGATTTCTCAAGAAGCAAGAAGGATTCATTCTATTGGTATAAGAAAGTCATTGCTTCTAATGGAGAAGATTTATAAAACAAACTTCTGTATAAGGTTGTTGAATAAAATATGAGGAGGATTTATGAGAAAAATTGTTTTTTTAGATGTTGATGGAACATTGATAGATTATGATGCAAAATTACCTGAATCAGCAGCGAGAGCTGTTAATGAGGCTAGAGCAAATGGACATAAAGTATATATATGTACAGGTTGTTCAAAAGCAGAAATTGAACAAAGAAATCTATGTGATTTAGATGGAATGATTGGAGGAAATGGTGCGTATGTTGAGGATGATGGACATGTTATTATGCATCATGGACTTACAAGAGATGAGGTTAAACATATTGTTGATTGGTGTAATGAAAGACATTTAGGATTTTATTTAGAAGCAAATAGCGGCATGTATTGTAATGATTATATGTTGGAGCAAGGATCAGAAACAATGATCAAGTATGGTCAAGGAAAAGGAGCAGACTTATCACAAGCTACTGCTTCAGCTAATAGTTTTGTGAATAGTTTTATTCATTTAACAGGAGAAGATTTATATAGAGATGATGTCAATAAGATTAGTTTTATTTTAAGTAGCTATCAAGATCATTTAGACTCTAAAAAAGAATTTCCAACTTTAGAAGCAAATACTTGGGGTGGTAAAGGAGAATTAGCATTATTTGGAGATTTAGGACCAACAGGTATTACTAAGAAGCATGCGATTGAAATTTTGTTAGATTACTTAGGTGCTGATGTAAATGATACAATCTCATTTGGTGATGCAAAGATAGATTTATCAATGTTTGAACTTTGTGCTTATAATGTGGCTATGGGAAATGGTGGTATAGAAATTAAAGAAGCTGCTGACTACATTACAACAGATGTTAATGATGATGGATTATATAATGCATTCAAATATTTAAAATTAATATAGAACTTGAGGATTTTCCTCAAGTTTTTTTTATGAATTTTACATTAATATTACACAAGTCTCTTTTACAATAAAATTAGGAGAGGATATGTATGTATAAAATATTATTAGTAGAAGATGATAAAAGTATTAGAGAAATTATTGTGAAATATTTTTCAAAAAGAGAGTTTGAAGTTATAGAGGCAATAGATGGGTATGATGCATTAGCTAAAATAGATTCCTCAATAAATCTTGTACTCTTAGACATCATGATGCCAGATATTAATGGTTTAGAGGTTTGTTATCAAATAAGATTAAAGCATCAATGTCCTATTGTGTTTATTAGTGCATTAAGTGATGAGGATACACAGTTAAGAGCATTTGAATTAGGTGGGGATGATTACATAGCTAAACCGTTTTTACCATCAGTATTGTATGCAAAGTGTATAGCTATATGTAAAAGACAATGCCAAAATCAAAGTCATGTGAAACGTTTTCATGATTTATTGATTGGCTATACAACACATCAAGTTTGGGTTCAAAATAAAGAAATTTATTTAACTTACAAGGAATATCTATTATTAGAATGTCTTACTAAAAATACAAATCGATTATTAGAAAGAGAACAGATTTTAAATGCTATTTGGGGATATGATTATTATGGTGATTGTAGAGTGGTTGATACGTATATCAAGAAAGTGAGAAAAAAGATGGAACCTTGTCAGTATATTCACACTGTATTCAAAGTAGGGTATATGTTTAAAGACGGAGGGAATTATGAGAAAGATATTGAAAACAACATTATTTTAAAAAATATTTTTAATTATATTTTTAGGGTTATTGTGTGTTGAAGGATTTCATATTTATTTAGATTTTCAAGAAACAGCAAGAAATATTGCAGAAAGTAATGTAACTGATTTAACAACTGATGGGTTGTTGGAACTGAATTATCAATTAAGTAATAATTATAAAGGTCTAGAAGATTCATTTTTTACTTTAGTAAAAAACACATTTCAAGATACACCAGGATATAGTGCAGTGGTTAATGAAAATAATCAAATTGTTTATGATGATTTTATATCTTATGACACAGAACAACAAATGGTATTGACATATAAAACCAATCCCGAAGACATGGAAGTTATACAATTTAATCAATTAACTCAACAACATGTTCAACAATTTAATCAATATATTAGAAAAGCATATCAAGAGGATAATTGTAAAGAATTTTCTATATACATATCAAAATCAAAAGATAAAATAACTTACCTTAAAATAAATCAACAAGAGATTATTAATGAAAATTATACTTCAATAAAAGAGTATTCTTTAATAGAATATACTTCAAAAGAAATAAAATACGCACATACTATATCAAACAGAGATGCTTATTTACTTGATTATGAAGATATGAAAGAAAAATCAAGAAAAATTGTAGAAAAGAAAATGAAATTATATAATAATGAATATAGTGGTAAGGTTGATATAGATTATCATCTAGATGGAAATAATTTATATATTATTTCAGAAATATATGATAGTTATCCAAATCAAAATAATCAAACAGTAGGGCTAGTAAAAATTGACTATACATATCATAGTGATGGAATTGTTATGGATATTTTTGAAATGACAATTCAAGCCAAACAAAAAGTTTATATACTTGCTTCTTTAATGTCATTATGTATGAGTCTTGTTATTTCTTATATGTTAACTAGACGTATTAAAAAAATAGATCAAAGTACACAACAAATTGCTAATAATAACTTTAATGTTAAATTAAATGAAAAGTCTCATGATGAATTAGGGACATTATCTAAAAATATAAACATAATGAGTCAACAATTAAAACAAACAATAGAACAACTAAATCAAGAAATTGCGAAAGTCAAAGAATTAGAATCATTAAGAAAAGACTTTGTCAATCAATTTACACATGAGATGAAAACACCTTTAGGTATTATTAATGGATATAGTGAACTAATTGAAGAAACAGAAAATGAAGAGGAAATGGATAAATATTTAAGTATAATTAATGAAGAAACAACAATAATTAATCAACTTATACAAGCTATGCTTAATTTATCATGATTAGAGGCGGGGAAAGTTGAATTATACAGGGAAGAATTTGATTTGGAAGATTTAGTTACAGAAATTATAGATGAATATGAAGTTTTATTAATGAAGAAAAATGCTAAGATTGAAGTGAATGTTATTAATAAGCAAATTAATGCAGATAAAAAGCAGTTATCAACAGTTATTCATAATTTTATTAGTAATGCAATTAAACATGTTGATATGAATGGAAAAATAGTTTTAGAGATTAATCATGGATTATCAGTTTATAATGATGGAGAAAAAATATTAGAAAAAGACTTAAACAGTATTTGGTATACATTTGTAACTCATGAGCAACAAGGGAATGGTTTGGGGCTGGCTATTTGTAAATCAATTTTAGAGTTACATGGATATCATTATGGTGTTAAAAATAGAAAGAGCGGAGTCATGTTTTATTTTTATGAATAATATATTTAATATGAGATGTTATTATTAAGAGGGATAGAAATTGTGATTTTCTATCCTTTTTAGTATAATAGAATAAGGAGGTAGGATATGCTTAAGAAAAATGATGGAATTGGGATAGTTGTCAATTCTAATGAATTGTCTATAGATAAGAAAGAAAAAGTGAATGATTTAATAAGAATATTAGAATCTATGCAACTTATTGTAAAATGTAGTCCATATCTTTATAAAGGTCAAAAGGGTAATGCTAAACAAAAAGCTGAAATAATGATGGAATTTTATATAGATAAAGATATTAAGGCTATTTTTGATATTTCTGGAGGAAATCTTGCAAATGGAGTTATTGAATATTTAGATTATGATATTATAAAAAAACATCCTAAACCTCTTTTTGGATATAGTGATTTGACATGTTTGATAAATGCAATTTATAGTCAAACTCATCAAAATCAAGTTTTATATCAAGTCTTTAATCTTGTAAAAGCTCATCAGTTTCAACAGTGTTATTCATTTTATCAAACAATGTTTCATGATTTAACATATTTATATCACATTGATTATCAATTTATTCAAGGAAATCAATTAAAAGGTATTGTTGTAGGCGGGAATATAAGATGTTTATTAAAATTGGCTGGAACAAAATATTTCCCTGATATGAATCATAAGGTTTTATTTTTAGAGAGTTTAGGAGGAGATAGTGAATTAATATATAGCCATCTTGTTCATTTAAAACAATTAAACGTTTTTAGACAAGTTAAGGGAATTGTTTTAGGAACTTTTACAAATATGGAGGAAAAGAATTTAAAACCTACTGTAGAAGAAATGTTAAAAGAATTGACTGATAAACCAATAGTAAAAACCTATGATATTGGTCATAGTCATTTATCTAAAGCACTAAAAATAGGGGAATATGTTGAATTTTAAATATTTCCTGGGAAATATGGAGGAGAAAGTATGATACCTGTATGTATATCACTAAAGAATAGAAATGTACTTATTGTTGGTGGTGGTAAGGTTGCTTTACGCAAGGCAAAATTATTTTTAAGAGAGGAAGCAAATATTACTGTTATTTCAAAAATGTTTGAAAAAGAATTTGATGATTTATCAGTCAATTGTATAACCGATAAATATCAACATAAATATTTAAAAGATATGTTTGTTGTATATGCAGCAACAAATAGTAGAGAAGTGAATTTACAGATTGTTCATGATTGTCAACAACTTAATATTCTTTGTGGTAATGCTCATAATAGTGATGAAAGTTCATTTCATAGTATGGCCTTTTTACAAAATGATTTAGGATTGATCGCTTTTTCTTCATATTCTAAATTACCTTATAGTAAGCCTTTGGTTTATGAGATGATGATAACTTTAGAAGAAAATAGAGAGAAAGTTGAACTGTTGGAAAAGTTAAGACCATATATTATTCAATATAGTCAAAATGTTAAAGAATGTTATAAAGGATTATATAATTGTGATATTGAAACACTTTCTAGTGTGTATCATGACTTTATGGAAGGAAATTATGAAAAATATAAAGATTTACTTTAATAAAGATATAATACAAAGAAAGTTTATTATCTTTACTATAATAACTTTAATTATTACATATATAGTATCAAATATGTTAAGTATTTATATTTTTAGTTTAAAAGATCAAAAATGTAAAGCAGATGTTGTAATTGTACTTGGAGCTTCAACCAATCAAGGGAAAGTCTCTCTTGTGTATCAGGAGAGAATAAATCATGGTATTAGTCTATATAAAGGAGGATATGTTAAAAAGATTATAGTTACAGGTGGTAAGGGTAAAGGAAATAAGATATCTGATGCTTATGCGGCAAAAGAATATATTATATCTAAAGGGATTTATAAGAAAGATATACTCTTGGAAGAAACGTCAACCATAACACAAGAAAATTTAGAAAATGCAAAGATAGTCATGGATAAAAATAATTATAAAACTGCGATTGTTGTAAGTGATCCATTACATATGAAAAGAGCTATGTTATTAGCAACTGATATAGGAATTGATTGTTATAGCTCTCCAACGCCTTCATCAAGATATATAAGTTTAAAATCTAAGTTTTCCTTTTTGATAAGAGAAGTGTTTTTCTATGTTGGATATAAATGGTGGAGAATATTTAATTAAAAAAGAAGCCGAAGCTTCTTTTTATCATTTAGATTCTATAATACTTTTTTGAATAAAGTCAGGTGTAGATTCATAAGCTAAGAATTCCATATCAAAGAAACCTTGACCTTGAGTCATAGAACGTAAATCAACTGCATAGTTCATAACTTCTGCTTGAGGAGCTTCAGCTGTAATCTTTATCATACCATCATCTAAAATTTCACTACCGATAACTCTAGCACGTTTTTTGTTAAAATGTCCCATGATATCACCAGTATACTTTTCATCTACATATACATGTAATGTAACATATGGTTCAAGTAAGACTGGTTTTGCTTTAGGCAATGCTTCTTTAAAACACATAATTGTAGCAGTTTTAAATGCCATTTCAGAAGAATCTACATTATGGTAAGAACCATCTATTAAAGTCGCTTTTATACCTAAAACTGGATAATTCGCAAGTACACCAGTTTTAGTCGCTTCAATAAGACCTTTTTCAACTGCAGGGAAATATGATTTAGGAACAGCCCCACCAAATATCTTTTCTTCAAAAACATATGACTGACTATAATCGCCAGTTGGTTCAAATGTAATTTCTACATCTCCATATTGTCCATGTCCACCAGATTGTTTTTTGTATTTATAACGTTTTGTAACACTTCCTTTAATTGTTTCTCTATAAGGGATAATAATATCATCTAATTTTACTTCGATTTTAAACCTCTCTTTTAATTTGGAAACAACAGTATCAATATGAATATCACCTAAACCATATAAACATTGTTGTTTGGTTTCAGGATTTGTTTCAAAAATTAAAGTTTTATCTTCTTCTAAAATCCTACTAAGTGCATTAGTAATCTTTTCTTCGTTTGTTTTTCCAACTGGTTTGATGGCTTTACCATAATATGGTGTAGAAAAATGAATTGGTTTATAAATGACTTTAAAATCTTGAGCACATAATGAATCATTGGTTTGAGTATATGTTAACTTAGATAAAGCTCCAATGTCACCAGCACATAAAGTATCAGTTTCAATTAACTCTTTGCCTCTCATCATATAAACTTTATTAATTTTTTCATTTTCTTTTTTTACAGTATTATACAAAGTTTGACCAGGATGAACTTGACCAGTTACAACTTTAAATAATGAAATTCTACCTACAAAAGGATCAGCAATTGTCTTAAAAACAAATAATGAACAAGGTAACCCTTCATTAAATCCAATAATATCCTCTTCTCCGCTCGCTTCCTTTTTCGCAATAACTGCGTTAACCATATCACCAGCTGCACTAAAGAAAGCCACCATAGAATTTAAAATAATTTGAATACCAATTTGATCAGTGCCACATAAAACAGGAATCAAAGTATTATTCATAACTCCTTGTCTTAAAGCCCATGAAATTTCTTCTCTTGTGAAAGGCTCTTCCATAATGAATTTCTCTAATAATTCATCATTTGTATTCGCAACTGCCTCATCAATCATCTCTTTAACAGCTAAAACTTCATCCATTAATTCCTCAGGAATATCAGCTTTATGAGTTTGATTGCCATCAAAATAACGACCTTCCATTTTTGCTACATTAACATAACCAATCATTTTATTATTTTTCATGATTGGAACCTGAATAGGAGCAATCACTTTACCATAAGTTTCTTTTAATTCATCAAGTTTAGATTTGTAATCTGCATTTGGATTATCTATACCATTAATATAAATAATTTTTGCTTTATCTTTTGCTTTATGCATAGCCTGTTTTGTTCCGACACTCATTCCTTTTGATGCTGGAACAATAACTAAAGCACTTTCTGCAACATTAATAGCTGCTTCTACCTCGCCATTAAAATCAAATGCTCCAGGTGTGTCTAATAAATTAATCTTACAATTATTCCATTCTAATGGAATAACAGATAAACTTATAGATGTTTGTCGTTTGATTTCCTCCTGACTATAATCACTAATTGTATTACCTTCTTTTATCTTACCTCTACGATTGATAAGACCAGCACGATAAGCCATAGATTCAATAATACTTGTTTTTCCACTACCAGAATGCCCTAAAACCACTACATTACCAATTTCATTGGAATGATAAGTTCTCATTATAATCAACTCCTTCATTGAACTCTTTTCTCTATTTTATCATAATATCCGCGAAATGAAAACGTTTACAATCATTTTTATAGTGTATTTTATATATTTTTTTGGTAAAATAAAAACAAATAGGAGGAAGGCTATGGAAGTTGCATTAATTATATGTTGTTTTGTATCAAATGCTCTTGCATTAGAGTGTTTATATAGTGATAGAAGAAAAACAACGGGAGCTCTAATTATAGTAAATTTATGTTTGAATGTTGCGATTGCTTATCAATTTAAACAAATTCAAAAAATTTGTTATATATTAATGATAGTTGCTGCAGTCATTATTTTATTTTTTGGAGTTAAGTATTATTTAAGATTTAAATCACAAAAAGAGGTTATTGTAGAAACAAAGGAGATTGAAACAGATGAAGATAATGAAATTTGAGATAGAAATGGAAAATGGAAAAATAATGAAAGGAGAACTTTATCCTGATATTGCTCCTATTACAGTTGATAATTTTGTTAATTTGATTGAAAATCATTTTTATGATGGATTAATTTTTCATCGTGTTATTGCTGGTTTTATGATTCAAGGTGGAGGATATGATAGAAATCTAAAGGAAAAAGATTGTCCAAGTATTAAAGGGGAATTTAGTAGTAATGGAGTAGAAAATTCTTTATTACATACAAGAGGTGTTCTTTCAATGGCAAGAACAATGATTAAGGATTCTGCGAGTTCACAGTTCTTTATCATGCATCAAGATGCTCCTCATTTAGATGGAGAATATGCAGCCTTTGGAAAGATTACAGAAGGATTGGATGTTATAGATGAAATTGCCAATACACCAACTGGATTCCAAGATGTTCCACTTCAAATGCAAGTTATAAAAACAATGAGGTTATTATGAGAATATTTATTTTAGAAAATTGTCCTCATTGTCAAAAAGCAAGGCGTTATATTAAAGAGTTATGTGAGGAAAATGAAGAATATAAGAAAATTGATATTGATTTTATTGATGAGGTAAAAGATTCTGAATTTGCAGAACGTTTTAATTATTATTATGTTCCTTCTTTTTTTGATGGTGATGTTAAGTTGCATGAGGGAATAATCCAAAAAGAAGAAGTTAAAGAGATATTTGATAGATATTTAAAGGAGAAGAATAAATGAATATATTAGTTACTGGAGGTACTGGTTATATTGGTAGCCATACTGTTGTTGAGTTATTAAATGAAGGGCATGAAGTTGTTGTTGTAGATAATTTCTTTAATTCCAAACCTGATGTTTTAGATAAGATTAAAGAAATTACCCATAAAGATTTTAAATTTTATGAAGTTGATTGTTGCGATGAAGAAAAAATGGAAGTTGTTTTTAAAGAAAATGATATTGATGGAGCCATCCATTTTGCTGGATATAAGGCAGTAGGTGAATCGGTTATGAAACCTATGATGTATTATGAGAATAATATTTTAAGTACTTTGGTATTGTGTAAGTTATTAAGAAAGTATAATTGTAAGAAAATTATATTTTCATCAAGTGCTACTGTTTATGGAAATCCTCATACAGTACCTATTCAAGAAGATTTCCCGCTTGGTCCAACAACAAATCCATATGGTTCTACAAAATTAATGATAGAAGGAATATTAAAAGATATTTTTGTATCTGATAAAGAATGGAATATTGTTTTATTAAGATATTTTAATCCTATTGGGGCACATGAAAGTTGTTTGTTAGGTGAAAACCCTAAAGGTATTCCTAATAACTTAATGCCATATATTAATAAAGTTGCAGTAGGAGAATTAGAATGTTTAGGTGTCTTTGGAGATGATTATGATACACATGATGGTACAGGAGTGAGAGATTATATTCATGTTGTTGATCTTGCGAAAGGCCATGTAAAAGCATTACAAAAATTAGTTGATCAACCAGAAGTTTATATTTATAATCTAGGAACTGGAAATGGATTTAGTGTATTAGATTTAGTAAAGACATACGAAAAAGTAAATAACATTAAATTAAATTATGAAATCAAACCAAGACGTGCAGGTGATATTGCTGCATGTTATGCTGATAGTAGTAAAGCAAAAAAAGAATTAGGTTGGGAAGCTGTTAAGACAATTGAAGATATGTGTAAAGATTCATATCAATTTGTTATTCATAATTCTTAGTTTTGGTAATCTAAAATAACTTGGAGTATAAAATATTCCAAGTTTTCTTTTTGGACACAATGTCCAATGACAACTCTGTTTTATACTCTTATAATAGATTTATAGAAGTCTATATTTTCATATTATGAAATTATACATTTAAAAAAAGAAAAAGCCTCTTTTTATTAGTATAGAATAATAGGAGGTCAAATAAATGAAAGCTAAAAATCAAGATGTTTTATCCCTTATTAAGTCTATGACTTTATTTCATTCTCCTATGATCAAAGTTGTCTTTGGTCATAGGGAATGTGTTAATGAAATGATTGATATCATACTAGGAAGACATATACATATTGATG
>CAJTTM010000049.1 GCA_910579135.1 uncultured Erysipelotrichales bacterium
ACTTCATCAAAAACATTTTAATTATTTCACCTGTCTACTTGACAGGGGCGGTTCATTTGTTAACCTTTTTTATTTTATTCTAATGAAATCTTTTCATTATTGATTAATTTTTCAATATAACCTTTACACTCTTTAATAGAATCTTCATTAGGTATCATATAATATAAACGATGATTTGGCATTAATGCTCCACCAGTCATTCTCTTTCCACTACCTGATAATTGGCATTGTTGAATATCCCAAGATGCCATATCATCAATTTGCATTTTAATTAATGAACTAATTTCACTTGCAGAAAGATTTGTTTCAAAACTTCCTTCAATAGCTGATAACACATCATTATAATTTGTAATAATCTTTGAAGAAGTCATCTTTTTGATCATACCTTTCAAAACTTCTTGTTGATTATGTACACGATGATTATCTCCACTACCATAAGACTTTCTTTCTCTTGCGAAAGCTAAAGCTGTTTCGCCATTCATATAGTTCATACCTTTATGAATTTTTACATTCTTATTTGTCCATAAACTATTTAGATTCTTATCAGAGTAAACTTCAATACCACCTAAAGCATCAACAATTGTAACTAATGATGTAAAGTTAACTTTTGCATAATAGTTAATTTCAATACCCATAAACTTCTCAACAGTTTCGACGGAATTCTTAACCCCAAATATACCAGCATGAGTTAATTTATCTTTTTGTCCTTTGTTTGCAAGAGTAACATAGTAATCTCTAGGAATACTTGTCATTAAGATTTGCTTAGTTTTTGGATTTACAGTTACAAGCATATTAACATCTGATCTAGAAACAGTAGAAACTTTACCTCTTGTATCAATACCACTTAAATATACAGTAAATGTATCTTTAGTAACATCAACGTTTTTAGAGAAATCTTCAATTTCTTTGTCGTAGTTATATTGCCATATAACTCTTGTATCTTTTTCAAAGTTTTCATACTTACCTTCAACAATTGTACGATATGCTTCATCCATTAAAATGACTTCAACATCTTCAGTATATAATGCAGTCGCAAGTGCTTCAAAATCTTTATAATCTTTACTTTCAATTTTTCCTGTTGTTTTCTCAATTTCAGAAACAGTTAAATCTAAAACATCAGAACCAATTGAAGAATTAACACCAAAGACTTTTCCTTTTAAATCTTCTAATTCTTTTGCAGAGGATTTAGTTAAAACAATCGCAGAAACAGAGTTTGTTTGTTTATTTGCATCTGATAAATTACGAAGAGCACTATCTCCTCTAATAACAACTATACTTCCAACAATCATAACAATACTAAGTATAAGACTGACAATCTTTCCTATAAGATTCTTGACACTATCCTTATCTCCTTTTGGTTTCATCAAAAAGAAAGTTAATATACATAATAATATAAAAACAACTAATAGAATAGCCAAATATTTAAAAGGTACAACTCCTAATCTAAATACAAAAGCAAGGAGTGCTAATGTTGTTATAATTTGGGCTCCTAAAAATACAGGCCATGTTAATATTTTTTTCATTTGAAATCCCTTCTTTCTAAATTCTTATACATTCTATCATAAGTATGTGTACTTCTCAAGAACTCAAAACAAATATTGACGTAAAAAAATATTATTATTATAATTTAAAAAAGGGGAAAACGTTATGAAAAAGATAATTTTTATTTTACCAATCTTACTTATTGTTTTATTTTTTTGTATAAATACTATTGATACAAATAAAGAATTAGTTCTTATAGGGAATAAAGAAATGAATATCTATTTAAATGAAGAATTTAAAGATCCCGGAGTCAATATTGAAGATGTTAAAATAGAAAGAAATGTAGATACAAAAAAAGAAGGTACATATAAACTTATATATACTTATAAAGATCAAAGTATTGAAAGAACTATTCATGTTGTCGATCCTCATAGAATGATCATGAATTTAAATGGTGATGAAAATACTTATGTAAATATTGGTGAAAAATATATTGAATCTGGATGTCATGTTATTGATAAAAAAGATGGAAATGTAAGTGATAATGTTAAAATCGAAGGTAAAGTGAATACCCAAAGTGTTGGAGATTATACAATAACTTACTCTATAACACATAATCATCTTTCAATAAAAAGGAAAAGAATTATTCATGTTGTTGATAAGATAAAAAAAAATACTAATGGTATTCCTGTTTTAATGTATCATTATATTTATACTAAAGATAATCCACCTAAAAATAATAATGTAAATTATTTATTAGATACTAAGCTTGAAGAACAATTAAAATATTTAACTCAAAATGATTATTATTTTCCTAGTTATCAAGAATTAGAAGCTTATACAAAAGGTGAGATATCGCTTCCTAAAAAAAGTGTTATATTAACTTTTGATGATGGAGAAAAAGGTTTTCTAAAATATGGTATACCATTACTTGAAAAATATAAAGTTCCTGCAACATCATTTATCATTGCATCTAAAGCTGAAGATAAGATAACTAAATACGCTAGTGAATATGTTAGTTTTCAATCTCATTCATACAATATGCATATTGGTGGTGGAAATATTGGACATGGTGGTATTATTAGTGTTATGAGTAAGAATCAAATTATTGATGATTTAAAAAAAGCTCAACAAGTTATTCATAATACAGAAGCTTTTGCTTATCCTTATGGTGATGTCACTGAAGATGCAAAAAAAGCGTTAAAAGAGGCTCATGTTTTATGTGGTTTTACTACTCATTATGGTAGAGTCAAAGTTGGAGATGATCCTACATTTTTACCTAGAGTGAGAGTTTTAGGTAATGCAAGTTTAGAGAGCTATATTTATACAATTAAATAGGAGGAATTTATGGAGAAAGAATTAGTGGAGTTTATTAGAAATATTTTTGAAATTGATAGCCCTTCGGGGTATTGTCATGAAGTGATTTCTTTTGTAGAAAAAGAAGTTAATCAATTAGGTTATCAAACAAAGAAAACAAAAAAGGGAAACCTTGAAATCTATGTTGAAGGCAAATCTAATGAGAAGACAATTGGTTTATGCGCTCATGTAGATACATTAGGATTAATGGTAAGAAGTATTAAGAACGATGGAACTCTTGCTTTTACTAATATTGGTGGTCCTATTATCCCTACATTAGATGGCGAATATTGTCGTATTATGACGAGAAATCAAAAAATTTATACTGGAACAATATTGAGCACATCGCCTAGCGCTCATGTTTATAATGATAGTAAATCAAAGGAAAGAAATCTAGATACGATGTGTATTCGTATTGACGAAAAAGTAAAGAATAAGGAAGATGTTCAAGCCTTAGGAATACAAAATGGTGATTATATTGCTTATGATCCTAAAACTACAATAACAGAGTCAGGTTTTATTAAATCAAGATTTTTAGATGATAAAATAAGTGTTGCAATTATTTATGAAGTATTAAGAAGATTAAAGAAACCTCAATATGATCTTATCATTACTATATCAACTTATGAAGAAGTTGGACATGGATGTAGTTATATTTCTAAAGAGATTGATGAATTAGTTGCTGTTGATATGGGATGTATTGGTGATGATTTATCTTGCAGTGAATATGATGTAAGTATTTGTGCCAAGGATAGCTCAGGTCCATATGATTATAATATGACTACAAAGCTTATAAAACTTGCAAAAGAAAATCGCCTTCAATATGCAGTTGATATTTATCCTTATTATGGAAGTGATGCTTCTGCTGCCTTAAAAGGTGGACAAAATATTAGAGCTGCTTTGATTGGACCAGGTGTTCATGCTTCTCATGGAATGGAAAGAACTCATAAAGAGGCTATTGAAAATACAATTCAATTAATTATGTTATATATATGTAAAAACTAGGATTACTCCTAGTTTTTATTGTCTATGTATTCTTCTATACTTTCTTCTACAACTGAAAAATATGTAGGTCCATTTTTAATTAAAGCTTCATGGAAGTCTTTGCTTTCAAATCGATTACCTAATTCTTCTTGAGCTTCATCTTTTAAATCTAATATTTCTATCAATCCTAAATAATATGGAAAGAAAGCCACTGGATTTCCTTGTAATTGTTCATATTGCTTTTTACAATTTTCATCATTGATACTTAATCCTCTAGATACAAAGAAGTTCTTCAAATCACTTAATGACCACCCTTCATAATGAATTCCTATATCAGCTAATATAATCATACATTCAGTATATATTTCATTACATTTTAATAGTTCTACTGCATTTTTATCTAAATTCAAGTAATCCAAAGCAACCAATTCTACATATGTTGCATATCCTTCTTGAAATCCTGAAACACTAGAAAGTTTTGAATATAAAGGACAATTAAGATATGTATAAGCATGTAAATACATATGCCCTGGGAGTCCTTCATGAGCTATCTTTTTAAATGTATCAATAGACTTTATATCATTATTCTTAGTATTATTAACCCTTATTTTCTTAGGAGTTTTCCCATCTATTGCAGGTACCATAAAGTATGCTCCAATACCATTAGAAGCAATTTCTGGATTAATATTTTTTATATTATATTTTATATCTCCAACATCTGGAAAATCTTTTTGAATAAACTTTCCTAAATCTTTAAGCATATCTTCATAACTATTATATTTTGTTTTTAAATGAGTAGCTCTTTGAAAGGCATTAGAATCTTTTGTATAAATTTCTTGCATATCCTTTAATGTTTTATACGCTCTTTCTTCTATATCTTTTTTAATATCAGACATAGAACTATCAACACCCACTTTTGATTGCACTAAATCTTCATAATACTCTTTTCCACCATCTAAATATTTTAATCCCTTTGTATTGTTTTTATATGATTTTAATTTCTTTAATTCTTTAGAAATATGAGAATAAGCAGGAATAAAAGATGACACAAAGGCTTCTTCCAATTGCTTTTTATACTCATTCGCATTTTTTAATTTCAATGCATCAATATTTTCTTTCATAGCAGATAATGTAGAATTGTTTTCCTTAGATTTTATAAGCTTATCACAATAATCTACAACACTATCTATATCAACCATTAAATATCCTTTTTCTGCTTGTTCTTTAGTATAATCTAATAAACTATCAATATACGGTAATACATCTTTTACTAATAAAATTAAGTCTTTAACATCTTGTTCATTTCTTAATTCCCAATCAGTAAATAACATAGGTATATCAACTTGAACACCATAATCTGATTCAAATACTGTTCCTAAGTATTTATATTTATCTTGACTTAGTGTGATATTATCATTTAATTCATTTTTAAATATTTCATAAATAATTTGTTGTTGCTTATCTAATTTATCTTTATCAAATTTATCAAATTCTTTTTTTGTTTTATTTAATTTGTCCTTTTGTTCTTTAAAAGATTCATCAGTCGCTCTTGTCCCTAATTTAACCTCTACATTCTTCATATCAATACCATAATCCTCAGGATTTTCAAAATAAGTATGTATAGATGTATAATCACTACCAATATTATCAATAATATAATTATTGATAAACTTCTCAAACTCTTCTCCTTGATCTTCCTTTTGACATCCTATTAAACTAATAATAAGAAACAAAGATAAAAACATCATTAATATTCTTCTCATAACTAACACTCCTTTAATATTACTTTATCATTATTTTATTTAATCAACAAGAAAAAGAATAAGATATCCTTCGACATCTTATTCCTGTTTCCATTTACTATTCAATTCTCTATAAATATTCTGCATCTCTAAATCAGTAGCAGCTATATCCTCAGCGCATTTCTTTAATCTCTGATTAATATTATCACTTACCTCATGAGTAGCTTTATAATGTAAATCATGTTCTAATGATGCCCACATATCCATTGCGATCGTTCTAATTTGAATTTCTACAGGTACTAATTGTACTCCTTCTTTACGATATACAGGAACATTTACAATTAAATGTAAACTACGATACCCATTTTCCTTTGGATATTGTATATAATTTGTTTTTCTAACCAAACTAATATCATCATGTAATAACAATAATTGAGCAACATAGAAAATATCATCAACATATCTACATATAACTCTAACCCCTGATATATCAGTTAACTGCCTTAAACCATTTATTGATACCTCTAGATTCTTTCGATGTAATTTTTCAATAATACTTTCAGGAGTTTTTACTCTACTCTTAATATTATGTATTGGACTATGTTCAAAAGTACATTTCATTTCATCATCTAAAGTTTCTAGTTTTGTTTTTACTGTTTCAATCGCAATACGATAAGGAAGCATCATTCGGTGACATTCTTTTTCATCACCAAATATTTCTCTTAGCTCTTCTTCATAAGCCATAGTCAATCACCTCATTTATATTATATAAGTTAAAGATGAATGATTTGTGAATTTAAGATATTATTTTTTTATTTAGCACTCATTAAAAGAAAATGCTATTTTTTTAGCACTCTGCTATTGACTTTGCTAAAATATTGAGTATAATGATAATTGTAAGGAGGATGATAAATATGAGTCAAGTTAATCTTATGAAAACTGATATTAGAGAAACAGCAGATACATACCTTCTTGACATTGAAATACCAGGATGTAAAAAAGAAGATATTGAAATCTATGTAAAGAACAAGGAATTGTATGTTAAAGTGAACAAACTAAAAAATATGACTGGTAAGGTTTTAAAGCGTGAATGTTTTAATGGTGAATATACTAGAACTTATGGATTAGGTGATATTCAAAATGTTGATGGTCACTTAAGTGCTAAAGTTGAAAATGGTATGTTAACGATTACTATTGATAAAATTGCTTATAAGAAAGACAAAACATTTGTAACTATTGAATAAGGAGGAATGAAATTATGTTTATGCCTAGAATTTTTAACGATTATTTTAATGATACTTTATTTGATGATGTTTTTAATACACCAAGCACTAATGGAAATATGAATGTAGATATCCAAGAATTTGAAAATCATTATTTATTAGATTTTGAATTACCTGGATTCAAGAAAGAAAATATTAAAGCAGAATTAAGAGATGGATATTTAACTGTATCTGCTACTCGTAATGATGATAACGAGCAAAGCGAAGGAAACTATATTAGACGTGAACGTTTTATGGGACAAGTTGCTCGTAGTTTCTATGTTGGTGAACAAATTACTCAAGAAGATATTAAAGCAAGATTTGATAATGGAATTTTAACTATTGAAGTTCCTAAAAAAGAAAAAGTTGAAAAAGTAGAAGATAAACATTATATTTCTATAGAAGGTTAAGAAGCTGGGAAACCAGCTTCTTTTAATTATACTCTATTGTTTCATAGTCTATTGTTTCATAGTCTAAAAATTCTATATTATGTATAAAACTATATTGTCTTTGTATCACTATTGAATCATTGTATACTTCATATTTTTTTCCATCAATTTCTATTTCTATAACATAACTCAACTCATGATTATAAGAAAGATTTTCCTTTAAATGATATTCTTTTTTTTGAGCTAATGGTTGTTTTACATCTAATATCACTTCATAGTTACCTTGATCATCTTTACTATCAAGATCTTTCAAGTGAATTATAGCATTTCCATTAAATGCTCCAGTATATGTGAATTCATTTTCATCATACCAAAAACCAGTATTATTAGGCTCAATATAAATAGTACTCATATCTAATTTATCTTGTTTCAATTTTACCAAAATTTGTAATGATCGACTTAAGGCATTTGTAAAATAAAAGTTTTTTTCCTCCAAATCCTCTTTCTTTAAATTCCCTTTTCCATCATCTATATCTATATATGTCTTTAAATAATCTTTTAAAGGAATGTCTTTATCAAATGTAAATTTGCCTTCTAAATCATGTTTCATTCGATATTGATATTTCTTTTTATCAGTATCTATCATAATTAATTGAACTGATGTTTCTTTAGTAAAAGATGATAACTCTACTTCATAATGTGATTGTACTATTCTTTTTGTTAAATCTATTTTATTTTCTTTAATATTACATTCTTTTATAATAGAGGGTTCAGTATATTCCACTTTGTTTTCATAATTATTAATAACAGGAGGTTTATTATCCTTTGTTAATACAATAAAACTTAACGCTAATACTAAACATATACTCACTATACTTGTAACAATTAAAATAACATCTCTTGTTTGTCTTTTTTTATTTTCTTTTCGGATATTCTCTAATACAACTGATGTTTGTTCATACAATCTTTCTACTGATTCATTTGTAACCTTTTGATCCTCTTCTATTCCTAATAACCTTGTTACAGGTATTTCATAGTATTCACTTAACTGTAATATCATTTCCATATTAGGTAAAGATAAATCAGCTTCCCATTTACTAATTGTTTGTCTTGAAACATGAAGAAAAGTCGCTAGTTCTTCTTGAGAAATCCCCTTTTGTTTCCTCAAATTTGATAATGTTTTTCCAATACTCATATGCCTCACCTCACCATTATTATACTCAATATATAAAAGTATGCTATCAATTTCAGATAACAAATTGCTATTAATATTAACAAACAAAAAAGATAGAGAAAATCTCTATCTAATCTGCATCTTTGTTATCTAAATGTAGTACTCTTTCTTTAATTTCCTGAGTTCTTCCCTTATTCCAGAAGTTACTTCCAATATAACCACATGTTCTTCTTGCTACATTTAATTTATCATGATCTCTATTACCACAGTTAGGACAATACCATTCCATATCATCATCAATCAACATTTCACCATCATATCCACATACTTGGCAATAATCAGATTTTGTATTTAATTCAGCATACATGATATTATCATAAATAAACTGAATAACTTGTAATACAGCATCTAAGTTATTTGTAAGATTAGGTGTTTCAATATAAGATACCGCTCCACCAGGACTTAATTTTTGGAATTCACTTTCTAATTTTAATTTTGTAAATGCATCAATTTCTTCAAATACAGGAACATGATAAGAATTTGTAATATAATCTCTATCAGTAATTCCTTTAATCTTACCAAATCTTTCTCTTAAACATTTCGCAAATTTATATGTTGTTGATTCAATAGGAGTTCCATAAACACTATAATCAACGTTTTCTTGTTCTTTCCATTCTTTACATTTATCATTTAATCTTTGCATAACTTGAATACCAAATTCTTTACCCTTACCATTATCAGTATGGCTATGACCTGTCATATACTTCACACATTCATATAAACCAGCATAACCCAATGAAATAGTTGAATAACCATTATGCAATAACTTATGTATACTTTCACCTTTATCTAATCTAGCAAGTGCTCCATGTTGCCATAAGATTGGGGCAGCATCACTTGTCACTTTTGATAATCTCTTATGTCTAAGTTGTAAAGCTCTATGACAAAGTTCTAATCTATCATCCATGATTGTCCAGAATAAATCAAAATCCTTATCAGCCGATAAAGCAATGTCAACTAAATTAATAGTAACAACACCTTGATTAAATCTACCATAATATTTACTTTTTCCACTTTCATAGTTTTTAGCTTTCGCAACATTACCAATACTAATTGATGAATCAGGTGTAAGGAATGAACGACATCCCATACAAGGATAACAATCTCCCTCTCCATTTTCATTAACTTTTAATTGTTTCATAACTTTTTCAGAAATATAATCAGGGACCATACGTTTAGCAGTACACTTAGCTGCTAATTCAGTTAAATACCAATATGGACTATCCTTTTTAATATTATCTTCCTCTAAAACATATAACAATTTAGGAAAAGCTGGTGTAATATAAACACCCTTTTCATTTTTCATACCCAATGTTCTTTGTTTTAAGATTTCTTCAATGATCATAGCAAGTTCAGCTTTATATTCTTCAGTTTCACCTAAGTATAAACAAACACTTAAAAATGGTGCTTGTCCATTAGTTGTTGTCATTGAATTAATTTGATATTGGAATGTTTGTACACCATCAGTAATCTCTTTAGCAAGATCTTCTCTCGCATACTTTTCACATTCCTTTTCATCTAATCCTCTATTTTGATATCTCTTTAAATGATAATAATAACTATCTCTTACAAAAGGAGCTAAATGTGTCATTGTAACAGTTGCACCACCATATTGACTAGATGCAACAGCAGTAATTAACTGTGTAGATATAGTCATAGCCGTAAAAAAACGATGTGGCTTTTCAATCATAACACCATTAATATTTGTTCCATTTTGAAGCATATCATCTAAATTGATCAAATCACAATTATGTAATGCATTTTGTGCAAAATAATCAGCATCATGGAAATGAATAACACCTTCATCATGGGCTTCTACAATATCTTCAGGTAATAAAAAACGTCTAGTAATATCAGTACTTGTAATACCAGCTAAATAATCTCTTTGAGTTGTAACAACTTTCGCATTCTTATTAGAATTTTCATTATTCCAATATTCACTTTCACCCTCAATTAATTCTTTGATTGCTAAATCTGTTGTATTACTTCTTCTAACCAATTCTCTTTTATATCTATATGTAATATATTTCTTAGCTACTCTATATTTTCCTATAGACATTAGCTTTTCTTCAATAATATCTTGAATATCTTCAACTAATATTCTCTTCTTATTAAGCTTTTCAATATACTTAATAATATTTTTTATTTGTATTGCACTAACTCTATCATCCTCATCAACCTCATTATTGGCCTTGTTAATCGCAATTTCAATTTTTTCTGGATAATAATCTACTATATGTCCATCTCTTTTTATAATTTTCATTCTTATCTTCCTTCCTTGTGATATATAGTTTAACATATTTATTTGATTATTACTGTTGCAATTGCAACAACACGAATAAAATGTTATGCTTATATTGTATAAAAGGAGGGGGATTATGCTAGACCCGTTTAAAAATATTACAACCGAAGGTAGAATTGCATTATTCAAAGAACTTGAAAGTATGACTTATCACTTTTCTAAAAACACTTCAGTTCTTTCATCAATCATGTTAAAAGATATTTTAGGAATTGTAATTGAAGGAAGTCTTCAAATTATCAAGACAGATTATAATGGTAATCGCACTATAGTAGAAACAATATCTCAAAATTCTTTATTTGGAAGTGCAATATCCTCTTTAAATGATAATAATTATGAATTAATTACTCAAGAAGAAAGTACAATTATTATTTTTGATTATTCTCAACTTGTTAATTATTCTCAACTCCATAATGAAGACTATAATCAATTTATTCGTAATCTATTTGAAATAACTAATCACATTATTACAATGAGAAACGAACGCATAAGGATCCTAACTCAAAAATCTATAAGAAATAAACTATTAGAATATTTTGATGTCTTTGCGAAAAAATATGATTCTAGAAATGTTTATCTTCCCTTTTCTTTTACTGATCTAGCTGATTATTTAGCCGTTGATAGAAGTGCTATGTCAAGAGAAATTAAACATTTAAAAGATGAAAACATTATTTCTGTTAAATCAAGAAAAATTACTTTATTATACAAATAACGACTAGAATTCATCTAGTCGTTATTTCCTATTCTTTCACATAATGAGCTGAATATAAACTTTCACCCTTAGAATTAAATAATTCCTTATCAAAAGATTTATTTTGAATATCATATATATAAATACCTTCACTATATGTTGTAGAAGCTATACACAATAACTTATCATTATCCAACAATTGTATCAATCCAATAATAGATTTATCTAATTGATAAGAACTATTTTTTTGATCCTTAAACTGTTGAAATTGAAGATTATTCATTGAAAAGCCATCATATTTACCATAGATTATTTTTTTTGAATCACTTGTGATTATAGGAATATTTCCAGTAGAAACAGTTGTTAATAATTGAGGAGAATTTCTATATTTATATATGCGATTTTTGATATTATAATCCTTTTCATCTTTTTTAATACTTTGATTATTATATTTCTCCATCATTCTTCTAGATTCTTCATCATTATAACCAGTTAATAACAATTCATCATTAAAACAATTGTAATTATCCCCAAAACACATATCTTTACTTATATCAATTTGAGAAATTTTTTTGGTTTTTATATTATAAACATATGGTTTTATAATATTATTTTTCTTTGTACTTCCAATAATATAAAGATTTTTATCATTAGACATTAAAATATCATTGATTCGAACAAAACAATCTAGAACAACTTCACTTTTTTTAGTTTGACAGTTATATTTTAATACCCAATCATGATGATCTTTTGATTTTTGATTATTTGAATAATAAACACATTGACTTTCTTTATCATATATAGCTGTAGGATAAGAACAGCAATAAGGTAATTGAGTCATTTTTTTAAATTGACCACTTTTTATATCCAAAGTATATATATTCATGATTTCATTATCATCTTGGTCAAACTCTGTTGTTACATAAGATAGATAATAAGATTGTTGATATGACTTATAAGCTAAAACAGATATAATCACAACTAAACTAAGAATAATTAATATAATATATTTTGCTTTCTTTTTCATGCTCATTATTTATAAACTCATTATAATAACAGTCTATATTTTTCCTTTCTTAAAATTTTACATTTTATATCTTATAATAATCATATAACAATAATTGATATTTAATGATACATATATCTTATCTTGTATACGCATGCCTCATACTACATGAAGGATGAAATGAATCTTTATCAATCTGTTCCTATGTACCTATTTTTATATTATCATATTTCATTTCTGTAAGGCATCAAATAATTAATCATATGTTATATTTTCCTTCAATCTGTTGTCTTTACGATTATAAATCCAAATACATTTTAATATAGTTCATATAATCTATAAATGTTTCATTATTTTCCTCTATATCTTCTTTGTTAATTCCTCTTTCAATTAACAGTTCTAATCCTAATAGAGCACAATTAGAAGAAAGGCTCTGTGTCTTTTCTTCTAAAATTATATAAATATCATCCTCTAAGTAATCATAATATTTTTGACTTTTATCATTTTTCAAAACTTTGTATGTCATTATTTTTAATTCATCATATTGATATCTTATATTTAGAGAAGAATGATATATAGAATGTTTTATATTTTGTATAAGGTTATTGTCATTTGTAATTTCTATATTATATTTTTGATTTAAAGAATCAAATACATTTTTAACAGATTCTAAAGAATCTATATATTTTATATATTTATCATCCTTTAAATAGATTCTATCATATGGCTCTGTTGAATAATATTGAAGGGGTTTTAAATTGTCTAATAATTGATCATAGTTAGTAAGCATAACCCCTAATTTTCTTTCTAATGCAAGATAGAAATTTGAATCCCTTTTTAAAGATTTTTTATTTGTTTTCAATTGATAGACTATTATATCAAAATCAGAAAGACTGTATTTTTTATTGTCTAGAGAATGTAAAATGTTATATTTCTCTGTTTTTTCATATATCTTATGATAAGAATCATTTGTTTTTGGATGATATACATCTACTTTATTGAATATATGTTTTTTCAATTCATTGATATTTTTTCGTGGTTGTATAATATATTGAGTATATTTCATTTTTTCTTGTTATGAAGTGACGTTTGTTAAGACATAAATCTACAATTCATAATATGTTTTATTCAGTTGTACTGTTAAAAGGATATAAAGATTACATAATTAAGATTTTGTGATAATTAACTATTTTATATTAATTACTAAATAATTAACGGTTTACTGTAACTCCCACTAACTTTATGCATATATTACCTTTACCATAAAGAGTAACTCTTAGCTAGTTAAACTTGTTTTCTTATTTTTTGGAAGGATGATCTATGCCCTTGATTTTGATGTCTATGTCACGTTTATTCCATAACTTCTCCTTTCTTTATTGAATTATTAATGAATTTTTTCAATAAAGCATATGTCTTACTTTATTGTTATGTTGCCACTTTTTAAAACACCTGAAAGCCATCCAAAATCTTTATCATAAACCTGCAAGTCTGTAGCTTTAACAGTTGCTTTTTTAACCGATATAGGAATTGAAACTCTTTTGATTGTTTTATATAAGTGATAGGTGTATGAAGAAGCGTTATATGTTAAATATCTCGTATTTTTTGGACTAATTGTAACATAGGTTTTAGGGTTTAATATTGCCCCATTCGTAATAGTTAATTTTTTAAATCTTATAGCATTAATTGGAAAATCTCCATTCCATGACAATATAACGTCTACATTTTTGGTGTTTCCACTTCTAATTAAATGCGCATTTATTGTTCCTGTCTTTACCAAAGAATAAGATTGTATTTTACTTTTTCTTTTTTCTTGGCGATTAAATATTCCAATTTGAATTTCTTCATTATAATCTGCATTTTTGGTTTTTTCTGTAGCTAACACTGGACATATTGAGATAATAATCAATAAAGATGTCAATATTATAGAAAATATTTTTTTCATTCTTTTTCCTCCATTCAATATATTGAAAGTACTTTCTAATCATATTATATATTTTACGACTTATATTGTCAATCTACATTCATTTGTTTTACGATATATTCTGATTCAAATATGATAATGTCTTAATGTACCAAGGTTGATAATGTCCCAAC
>CAJTTM010000050.1 GCA_910579135.1 uncultured Erysipelotrichales bacterium
GAAAGGCTAGCCTTTCCCTACAAACCTTAATTCCAGTTTCATTTTACAATACAGAATGGACAAATATATTTCTAAACAGCAACAAAATTCTATCAATTCATTTTGAAAAATTGTATAATATGTCTAAGTGTGTAGTTAATTGTAGAAAGATGAGGAGAAAAGAATGGGTGTATGTTATAAAAAACTATTCAAGTTACTAATTGACAAAGGATGGAAAAAATGGTATTTGCAGAAAAGGCGGGTATTAGCGCAAATACTATGGCGAAATTATCAAGAAATGAATATGTATCAATGGAGGTTCTTGTAAAGATGTGTATTGTGTTATATTGCACATTTGATGAGATTGTTGAAATAGAGAAATAAAAGTAAGTAAGATGAAGGGTAGGTGATGGTATGAATTATGTCAAGATTGTAATGCAAGAATTCAAATTAAATGATGATGATTTATACTATTCAGTTACTAAACAATTAATAGACTTATACATTAATATGATTATAAAGAAAACAAGCTCAGAGAAAATAGATAGAATGTTTGAAGAGATATCTAATACTTCTTATTTCCCTAGTGATAGCGAAATGGACTCCTATTATGTATTTGAGAATCTTTATTATAACTATACTATGTATAATTCTTCAGAATTAAAAATGACATTTAAAACATTTTTTAGAATATTGAAGGATTTAAGAAATAGAGAGATATATTCATATGTTAATATTAATGGATATGCTAAAGATTATTATTTAGAGGATGAGCTACCATCAATTTTCAGTCAACCACCTAAGCCATTAGAAACTTTTGAAGAAATTGATGCAATTATTAGACAAGCTAGAAATGATGCAACAGATAGAGATTATTTAGGAGTGTGTGAGTCGAGTTTTGTGAAATTGCTGAATAATACATCCGGATTTATAACCAGACAGGAAATAATGGAAGAAGTCAAATACCCTGCTTTAGTATATAAATTTTTAAAATCAAAATATGTTCTTGACTTTAAAGGTAAATATTTGGATGTAAGAGAGTTTCATATATCTGAGGAAATAAAAGATTATATGTATGAAGATATAGAATATTCCTTAAAAGAGAATGAAATCATTCATATAGATGACTTATATAAAGAATTTCATGATACATATTATGATTATTTTATTGAAAATAAAATATACACTTCTTATGCACTATATAGTGTGCTTGAATATTTGTTTAGTACTTCATTTGTATTTAGTAGACCACTAATAAGTTTAAAAGGAAAAAGATTATATACAAAAGATAAGATGATTGAATCATATATTAAAGAAAATGAAAGATTACTAGTTTCCGATTTGTATTCGTACATAAGCAGATTGAAGCTATCAAGTTCCGGGTTACTTGTTTTCTTGGACAATATGAATGATTTAATTTGTTTAGAAAATAAGAATACATTAGTTCATTGGGATAAAATACATGTAGATGTAGAAACAATAGAAGAAGTAGAAAGTTTAATCTTTCAAGAAGTTTCAAAGAATAATGCAATGGCAATTGTTGATTTGGAATGTGCATATTGGTTTCCAGAAATTGAATTAGATTGGGATGAATGGTTCATTTATTGTTTAATAAAAAAGTATTCTTCACGATTATATGTTGAATCATCATCTAGACAGTTTAAAATTGCTACACCCATTATATCCATAAGTGATGATTTAGACGAATTTGAATTGAATTATATTAGCGAATACAAAAACAATGAAACCATTGGTAAAAAAGAGGTTTATGATATAGAAACTATTGAATTAGAGAATGTAGAAGAGTTGCTTGGTTTAGAGGAGGATGAAATCTATGAGTTTTGATTTACTAGATATTAAAATTAGTTATAAAAACTATGATGAGAATGATGAAACGATAACAGAAAGTTTTTTGAATCCTTGTCTAAAAGAGAGTAAACTATATCAAAGAAGTGTTGGTTTTTTCTCCTCATCAGTATTTACTAATATCTCAGAAGGCATTTTACAATTGATTCAAAATCAAGGATCAATTCAGCTCGTAACAACCCCAATGCTTAACGAAGATGATATAAAAGCGATAAATACAGGATTGATGCAAAAAAATAAAATAATTTCTGATTCGTTTGATAAACATTTTTTGAATGAAATAGAAAAAATTGATGATAAAAATCTTTTGTTATTAGTTGAGTTAGTTTCTAAAGAAAAACTAGAAATTAAAATTGTAACTACAAAAGAATATGGTGAATATCATGATAAACTAGGTATCTTAACTGATAAAGATAACGATGATAATAAAATTGTATTCTTCGGCTCATCAAACTCATCAAACAATGGGTATAATTATAATTACGAAAAAATAAGAACTGCTTGTAGTTGGCATATTTATGAAAAAGAAATAATTGATGATGAAGTTAAGGAGTTTGAGGATTTATGGAGTGGTAGAAACCCATTTGTGAATGTTCTTGATTACTCACATGCAGCAAAAAAAGGAATTTTAAAAATCAAAGAAAAAAGAGGATTAAATATTGAAAAGAATCCCCCTGTTAAATTAAGAGATTATCAAATTGAAGCAATAAATGCATGGAAGAATAATGGATATAATGGTTTCTTTGTTATGGCTACTGGAACTGGGAAAACATTTACAGCAATTTATGGATTGAAACAATTAGTAGAAGAAACGAAACGTATTATTGTAATCTGTGCTCCTTATAAGCATTTAATTAAACAATGGTGCGCTGATTTAGAAAAGGTTTTCCCTGGAGCTATTATTATTATGGCTTTTTCTGAGAATGTTGGGTGGGAATTTCAAATTAAAGAAGCCATTATGAAACAAAAATATTATAAAGGTAAACAGATAATTATTGTGTCAACAATTATTTCGTTTCAAATGGATAAATTTGAAAAAGCACTGAGAGGGTCTAATCTAGACAGAGTATTAGTAGTAGATGAGGCACATAGATTTGTAACTCGAACAGAGGAGATAAGAGCTAGTTACAAAAATATGCTAGGTTTAAGTGCAACACCAACAAATGGTAAAAATGTAAATGATGCGATAGATTTGGTGAACTACTTTGGAGGAACAGTATTTAATCTTCCTATTGAAAAAGCCTTGGAAGGAAAATTCTTAGTTCCTTATGATTATTATCCTATTTATGTTAATGCGACTTTTCAAGAAGAAGAAGATTTTGCATATGCTACTAGACAAATGGTTACTTGTTTTAGGAATGGTAAATGTATAGATAAAGAAAAGTTATTAAAGTTTTCTCGAAAAAGATTGCGAACTATATCTAATGCTGAGAACAAGATTAATATGATTGAAGATATACTATTAAATCAAGTAAAAGAGAAAGATCATTTAGTTGTTTATTGTGGTGATGGGAAATTATTTTTAGAAGAAAATGATGAATTAAAATACATCAATTATGTTAAAGATATATTAAATAGAAATGAATATAGATCTAGTCAATTTACTGCTTCTGAAAATATGAAAGAACGCATGGATTTAGTAGATATGTTTGATAAAGGAGTGATCGATTCATTAGCTGCAATAAAGTGCCTTGATGAAGGTATAAATATTCCCTCAATAAAAGCAGCTTTGATTTTATCAAGCAATGATGATTTAAAAGAATTTGTTCAAAGACGAGGAAGAATACTTAGACGACATTTAAATAAGGTACAAGCTAATATCTATGATGTTGTTGTTCTACCAAGTACAGAAGTTACTAGTATGGCAAAATTGGAGCTTCGCAGAGTCTATGAATATGCAAAATTATCTTCAAATTTTAAAGAAATAAAAAATGAAATATTTAGATTGCTTGATTATTATAGTATTGATTTAGAAGAAATAAAGATTAATGATGAATTATTTGAGGAGGAATTACAAGATGAATAATGAAGAAATTGCTAAAGATCTTTTGATTAAAATAAAAGAAATTGAAAAAGAAGAATCTAAAAATTATCTTGGTAAAATATCACAATCTGATCAAAAGCGATTTGAAAGAGATGTTGTTGGTAGAATCCTAGCTGAGTTAGACGAAATATATCTAAACCATGAGGAATCGGAGGAATAAGAGATGATAATAAAGGAAATAGAGTTTGAGAACTTTAGGCAGTTCAAAGATCACGAATTAATTAAATGTTCATCAAATAGGAAGATGACCATTATTTATGGGAAAAATGGTGATGGCAAAACAACACTTCATCAACTATTTCATTGGATATTTTACAATTCAGTGAATTTTAATAAGACTACAACTGATAAACTGTATAACTTAACATATGAAACATCGTTAAGATTTAATGATACAACTGATACAGAAGGGAAAATCATATTTGAACATAATGGTTTTCAATATTTAATTAGAAGAGTATGGCATTATCAAAAACAAATATCACGTATTTCAAAAATCGGAGAAGAGGTAGAATTATTCAAACTAAATGAGAATAATGATTGGAAAAAACTGACTCAAAAACAAAGCGACGTTACTAATATTATAGAAGAAATCTTACCATTTGGTCTGTCTGAATATTTCTTTTTTGATGGAGAAAGTATGATTGTTGATTTAAAAGTCAAAAGTAGTGTATCTGCGAAAAAATTAAAAGAAGCTATGTTTACGATTTTTGATTTGGAATACTTAAATAGAGGAATTAAGCATATTGGTGAAGCAGATAGGGTTTCTTCAGTAATAGGTGCATTATATAGAAGCAAAGGTGATTCAAGTAGTAATGCTGATGTTCAAAAAGCAAATGAGCATCGAATTAATGCTGAAAGAAAAGTTGCAGAATATAAAGAAAAAATCGAAAAGTTAAATATAAATTTCAAATTAAATGAGAAAAGAATATCAGAAATTTCAGAAGAAATTGGTTCAGCATTAAGCAATGCTGATTATGAAAAAAGAAGAAAAAAAATAAAAAATCTTATTGATTCTTCGATAAAAGATATTGTTGATGAGAAACTTAAATTTGGTAATGATATATATGAAATTTATCCAAAGCTATTAGTTAAAAAAAGGTTTGACTATGCAAAACAGTCCATAAAAGACAAATTAGAAAAAGAGGGAAAGGATTTACCTCACGGATTAGACAAAGAATTAATTACTACGTTATTATCTTCTGATAGTAAAACATGTATATGCGGAAATCATATTGGTGAAGCAGAAAGAAGAAAATTAGAAAGTTATTTGTTGTTATTCCCACCGTATTCCTATAAACATCTTTTTTATAGATTAGATAATATGATAAAAAGTGTAGGAAGAAATAATATCGACGATACCATTTTTAACAAACATTTTGAAGCCATTTTTGAAAAGGGGGAACATATTAAAACTTTTGAGGCAGAAATTAAAGAACTAGATGATGAAAAACTGAAAAATAAAGGATTGCAGAATTTGGTTTTAGAAAGAATTAAATTGGAAGAAGAAAATGATGAAATTAGACATCAAATTTCAGATTTAGATGCAAAAAAAGGTGTTGCAGAAACGGTTCATAAACAACAAAAAAGAAAATATGATGACTTAGTTAAAAACGAGAAAGCGAATAAAAGTATAGATGAGAAAATTTATTTGCTTGAATCAGTTAAAAGAATGCTTGTTGAAGAACTAGATCATAACTCAGAGATTTATAGTAGACAACTAAAGTATAATATTGAATATTTACTAGAAAAAATGTTAACTTCAAAAAGAGAGGTTGATGTCAATAAAGATTTCTATGTTAGAGTCTATGATAGCTTTGGAGATGAATCAAAATCAGAGGGGCAATTTGCTGTTGTTTCTTTTGCTTATATTGGTGCAATTCTAAAACTATTAAAGGAAGAAGAGGCGCTTAGAAACAAAGAGTATCCATTAGTTTTAGATGGTCCATTTTCTAAACTAGATGAAGATCAAAGGCAAAATGTTATAGATGTAATTCCACGATTTGCACCGCAAATTATATTGTTTTCAAAAGATGATTTAAGTGAATATATAGATGAAAATATGATAGGGAATATTTGGACTATTAAAAGTAATGAAGAAAAGAACTTGTCATATTTTGAGGAGGGCTTTTTATGGGATTAGCAAATATTACAACTGATATTGAATTAAAAGGCGAAACTTGGAGATTTGTTATTGACAGATTAGTTGGAATCCAAGGTGAGGCTACTAAAGCAGATAGTTTTAGAATATTTGGTACATATTACCAAGTGTTTATATTATGTGCTGCTTTAGGTATTATGTACGATAAAAAACTGTCGTTTGAAAATGATAAGGGAAGTTCTGAGAGACCTATTTCTATTCCAAGAAATGTATTGCAAAATCAGAGTAGAAGAAATGAAATAGAATTCTTACTAACAACAGCAGTTATTTCATCAAAGCAAATAGATTATACACTAGATGAGAGATTAATGATTGCTTTTGAAGATAAAGAGACATCATTTAAGTCTATGAAATTTTTAGAGGAATTTGCAAACTATGGAGTAGTTGTTTTAAAAGACCAGATAACTCATCATGATTTAGAAACAATGGAAAATATTAATGAAGTGATAAAAAATATTATAAAAGGAAACTTAACTGAAACGGTTGAAATAGAATTAGATGAAAATTTCATATAGAAAGGATTTGATATAAATGGGATTATTAGAAGATATAAAAAATTATAGTTCGTTAGCCGATGAAGCTAAGAAGAATATTAGAGCAGTATATTTAAATGACAATAGACCATGGGTTATTGGCTTTAGTGGTGGAAAAGATTCAACCACTGTAGTTCAGTTAGTCATTGAAGAATTATTAAATATGAAAAGTGAAAATATCCCATTAAATAAAAAAGTTTATATTATCTCTTCAGATACTATGGTAGAAACACCATTGATTATAAGTAGAATTGGAGAGAGTTTAAACCAAATTAAAAGTTTCTCAGATAAGTCAAGTTTACCTATTGAAGTATATCTAGTGAAACCAGAAATAGATAATACTTTTTGGGTAAATTTAATTGGGAAAGGTTATCCAGCACCAAATCAATCATTTAGGTGGTGTACGGATAGAATGAAGATTGAGCCAACCAATAGATTTATTAAAGATAAGATTTCTTCGTATGGTGAAGTAGTAGTTCTTTTAGGAGTACGAGAAGGAGAAAGCAATTCGAGAGACAGAGTAATAAAAGCTCATAATATAGAGGGAAAATTAATAATGAAACATACAACCCTTACTAATGCATTTACTTTTGCACCTATTAAAGCATTTTCTGTGGATGATGTATGGAATTATTTATTAAACAGTGATTCACCTTGGGGTTCAGATAATCGAGAATTATTTCAGCTCTATTCAGATTCAAGTGTAAATGAGTGCCCATTGATTATTGATGCAGAAACAAAGAAAAAGATTGGATCTTGTGGTAACAGTAGATTTGGTTGCTGGGTTTGTACTGTTGTGAATGAGGATAAAGCATTAACAGGGTTTGTAGAAAATGGCGATGACTGGTTAAGACCACTATTATCTTATAGGAATTGGTTAAGAACTCACAGAGATGATAGAAAAATGAGAATGAAATCTCGTGCCAACGGTAGTGTTTATCTTATCAAACTAAAAGATAAAGATGTGAATGGAATTCAGCAAGTTATTATTCCAAAAAAATCCGGAAGAAAAAGAATATTATTAAGTATTTTTGATGATACAATAACTTCTGATAATCAAGAACAATTTATACTCATTCAAGAAAAAGAATTAAGTAAGTATATCAGGGTTAACAAAATTGACTTAACCAAGGGAGATAATCCTAATATCATTATTCAGAAAGATGATGGATATTATATGCTCGGTGTAGGACCTTATACTTTTGAGGCAAGATTTGAAATGATTAAAAGATTACTAGAAATCCAAAAAGAGTATAAAAATAGAAATGTTAAGTTAATTACTGATGAAGAATTAAGACAAATTAGAAGAGAATGGTTTAAAAGAGGATTGATAGAGGATAAATTACCCAAAATTTACGCAGATATTTTTAATAATGATTTGAACTGGGAACAAAATGATATTCAATTCATGGATGAGAGACAGCATGACATCTTGTCAGTATTATGTGATAAAAATGGAGTTCATATATCCCCTATTATTCAACTATTGAAGTTAGAAACAGAAAACATAAGTGGTAAAATGAAGAAACAAACTTCAGAAAAAATTAACGATATTTTAACAAAAGATTATCTACATTATTAGAAAGGAGAACCACGATGAAATTATTGGAGGTAAAACTAATACATATAGGACCTTACAACATAGAAAAAATAGATTTTTCTACTAATCATTCAAAAAATGTAGTTCTTCTTTGTGGAGAAAACGGTGCTGGCAAGACAACTTTTTTAAAAGCGATTAAACTAGGACTTTTTGGTGGTGCCCTATTTGGTTTTAAGCAAAATAGCAAGAGCTCACAATATATAGAAGAAGTAAAGTCTATTATTAGGAATAATGCAAAAAATGGTTCAGTTGAAGTTACCTTTTCGATAGTAGAAAACTATCAAGAGGTTGTATATAAAATAAAAAGGCTGTGGAATGTAACCCCTACTTTTAGCGAAAAAATTGATTTTTATGAAAATAATATTAAATTAGAAAACGATATGCTTATAAAGAAAATCAATTATATAAATAATTTTTATACACCGAATGTAGTTGATTCAATTATGTTTGATGGAGAAAGAATTTTAGGATTAATTGATAATGGTCAGCTATCTTCATATGTAAAAGACTCTATTTTAAACTTATTTGGTTTAAATTACTATATTTCTCTGATAAATGACTTAGATGAATATATTAATAGTTTTATTAAAGAAGAAAGTTTAAGTATTGAACAAATACAACTAACTGAAAGTGAAAGAAATTATAAAATAGAAAGGAGTAAACTGATTAAGGAAAAAGAAAAAATAAATTCCTTTCAAAAACTCTTAGAATTAAAAAATTTTATCATTGAAGAAAATATTGAAGTCTATTCAAAATTAGGTGGTATAAACAAGAAAGATTTATCAGTAGTCACTAAAAGAATATCGAATATTGAAAAGAATAGAGAAGAAAATAAAAACCTTGTAAAGTCATTTTTAGAGAATAATATTATCTTTCTATTAAATAAAAACAATATTAAGAAATGTATTGGTCAAATAAAAGCAGAGGCACCAAAAAAACATATACAAAATCTTAATGATTTAATAAGTTCTTCTATATTAGAAAAAAAGGATGAAGAGAAATTAAAAGATATTATTAAGGTTCTTTCACAAAACAGTCATGAAGAAATTCTATTAGATTTATCGAAATCAGATGAAGTTTTTTTTAATGGATATTTACAAGAGATTACAGAGGCACAGCAAGTTTATAAAAATTTAAAGCATAATAATTCTTCTGATTTAAATTTACTAAAAGAGTTAAAAAATAAAGTTTCAATAACTCAAACTGATGAAATGAATGAGTTATATGATAAAATTTCTGATGAATTAGTTCAAAGAGATCAAATAATTCAGCAAATTGAATTATCAAATGAACAGATTGATTTATTAAATAATAATATAGAAAAATTATCGGGCGAAGTGAATGAACTTAAGCGAATTGTTTTTGAACAGACGAAAGAAAATGATTCATTTGTTTTAGCTAAAAAGTACCAAGGATTATGCCAAGAATATTATGAAAAAGAAATAGCTAGAACCTTAAAATTAATAAGTGAAAAATGTACTAAACTAATTAGAAATACATACAGAAAAGAGAACTATATTACTCGATTAGAGATTTCAAATGATTTTAATGTAAATATATACAAAAACAAAGAGAAGAAAAATATCAGTCAGCTATCCGCAGGAGAAAAGCAATTATTAGTGGCTGCTATAATATCGACCATAATTAAAACATCTTCAAGAAATATATTTGTAATATTTGATACTCCAGCAGGAAGGTTAGATGGTGAACACATGGTACGTTTTTATAAAAATATCATGCTTGATACGGCGAGCCAAGTCATTATTATGCCAACTTCAAGTGAAATCAATGAGGAAGTGATAAATTCAATATACTCAAGTGTTAGCGATTGCTATACAATTAACTATAATGAAGAAGGTTATTCCAAAATTTATAGAAATAAAATATTTAATAAGGAGTGGTCAAAATGATTCAAAGAATTAAAACATCTAACACTGTTGCTGAGAACTTAGACAAAATTCAAAATAAACTTCATTTATCATCTAAGGCTGCAATTCTTCGCATAGCAATTTCTCTTTCATTGAATGATGATAGTAGTTTGAATTTAACAGCCAAATATCTTACTGATCGAGGATTTGATATTTCGATTGCTACTTTATTTGGAGAATATGAAGTTCTATTTAGAGCATTAATAAAGAATAGTTATAAACATGCTATAGATGAACAACTTTATGTTAAATTGATTCAAGCTCATATAGAAAGAGGAATGATTAAATTATATGGAGAATTTGCCACAAATAATCAAATTGAGGATTTTATTGACACATTAGTATAACTACATATGTCTTTAATATAAGGAGGGAGTGATTGATTTGATTTATCTAGATAATAATGCAACCACTAAAGTATTACCAGAAGTAAGAGATGCTATGGTAAAATATTTAACAGATGAATATGGAAATCCATCAAGTAAATATTACCAACTGGCAATAAATGCAAAAAAAAGTATTGATGATGCAAGAAGAAATGTGTCAAAATTGTTTTCATGCGATGCTGATGAAGTGATTTTTACTTCAGGTTCGACAGAAAGCAATAATATGATTTTTAAAGGTTTAGCTGACCTAACTAATAAAAGACACATTATTATTTCAAACATTGAGCACCCATCTATAATGGAGACTGCAAAATTTTTGGAAAAACATGGTTATAGAATAACTTATATAGAAGTTAATTCATGTGGAGTAGTAGATCCAAGTAAGATAGAGTCTGCAATTGATGATGACACTTTTTTGGTATCAACTATGTGGGTTAATAACGAATTAGGTTCCATTAATGATATTTCTACAATGGCAGCAATTTGCAAAAATAAAGGTGTTTATTATCATGTAGATGCAACACAGGCAGTAGGAAAAATCGATGTTGCGTTGCCAAACGGGGTAACCTCTGCATCCTTTTCAGCTCATAAAATATACGGTCCTAAAGGTGTAGGTGCGTTGATTCTAAAAAAAGATTGTGATGGTATTCCAATAAAATTGACACCACTAATTCATGGTGGAGAACAAGAATTCGGATATCGTGCTGGAACACAGGGAGTTCATAATATTATTGGATTATCAAAAGCCTGTGAGATAGTTTTAAGAGATTTTTTGATAAATGTAAAAAAAATAAGAGAAAAAGAAGATATTGTCTATGATTTATTAAAAAATAAACTTGGAGATCAAATTGTTTTTAATTCTCCAATGACGAATAAAGTCGCAGGTGTTCTCAATTTTCAAATAAAAGGAGTTAAGAATGTCATTTTTCTAAATAAAATTTCTGAATTTATAGCTGCCTCATCAGGATCAGCATGTAGTATTACTCATCCAAGTTATACGTTGAAAGCAATTGGTTTGACAGATTCTGAAATTGAAAATAGTATTAGATTTTCTTTATCTCCATATGAGGATATTACAGAATTGGAAGATATTCTTTAGGAGTGTGATAGAATGGGAAGTATTGTAGGTACAATTATTAATATTAGTGATTATTTAAAACCTGAAAAAATAGCAATATACATAGATGTTGGTTCAAATAGAGAGAATATATTTGATTTGGAAAAAAATCGAGTATATATTATACCAGATTATCAAAGGGAAATAAGATGGCAAAAAGAAAACTTAATTGAACTAATGATGGATTTGAAATCTGGATGCAAATTTGTCGGAAATATCATTTTATCGAAAAAAAATAATGAATATTTTATAATTGATGGGCAGCAAAGAACAACTATTATGTTAATGTTGATTACATATATTCGATATAAGTTTGGTAGTCAGTTAGATATATCAGATACATGTATATTAATAAATAATAGCTTTGAAGGATTGGAAAAATTATTTGAAAATAATTTTGATTTATCTCAAATTGTAATAAATGAAATTACGGATACGGATTATTATAATCAATTAAATCATTACATTAATTTATGGAATTATATTGAAGAAACCAACATTATAAATGATCAGGATAGCGCCGAATCTCTTTATAAAAATATTATGAAAAGTGAAATTAATATAATTATTAATAGAGAAGATAACCTGGGGACAAGTATTGATTATTTTTTGGACACAAATCTTAAAGGTGTCAAATTGGATTCTGAAGATATTTTTAAGTGCTATTTATTTTCAAAGGATACGTCTAATAGTATTAGAGAAAGTTGGAAGACTTTAAAAAAATATTCTTTTATTCTGGAAAAACATGCAATTAAATATACACTTATGAATGTGTTATATCAATACATTGCATGTGATTTATATAAATATAAAAATGGCAAATTCAAAAATTATAAATTTAAAGAAGACTTCACTTTATCAGAATTTGAAGAAGAATCTAAATATTACAAAGGAGAACATTTAATCAAAGTCATTAATGACAAAAATTATATGCAAAAGAGTATTAACATTATTAATGAGTATTTAAAAATAATTTGTGATATTGCATGTAATGATGATCAAACAGAAATGTTCAAATCTAACTTTTCTGAAATAGATGATCAAGAAAGAAAAGTGATTTTTAAATTAATCAAGAATATTATAAAAGATTCTAATCTAATCCCAAAAGTTACTTTAATGAAATATATTGTCGAATCAATTATCTTAGGCAAAAGGAGAAAAGATGAATGTAGAAGAATATATGCAGTTTTTTTCTTTACAACTTTCTTTAATACATTTGAAAGCAAAAAAGAACGAAATACTGTCTATAATCTGATGAAAAATGATGATTGGGAAAGAGCTTTAATTAATCAAATAAAAAAATATTTTTCAAATACAAACTTAACAAAAGCGAATGCTGCGCTACAATATAAATATACTTTAGATAATAATGATTTGGATGAACGATATAGATGTAAAGCATTAGCCGCACTATATAATTATTTCGAAATCAAAAATGAAAAAATCTGTGTGAAAGATATTAATCAACTATATACATTTCTGAATGATGATAACTCATACTCTATTGAACATTTTATTATTAGTAATAATAGAACAGGTAAAATCAAAATAAATGGATTTCCCAATAATGAATATGTAATTCCTCAAGGCTTCAGAAAATACAAGAATTCAATTTTTAATTTTATTTTCGTTGATAAAGATAAAAATAATGAATTAGAAAATTTTAATGTTATCCTTAAGATTCAAATGTTAAAAGAATACAGTTTTCAATGTGAGTATTCAAAAATGATTTTTGGTATTGTTAAATCGTTTATAGATGAAAATGAAGATATTAAATTATTACAATCTACGTTATCGGAATATACTTTAAATTTGTTTTTTGAAGATAAATTTATTAGATTATATGTTGAATTTATAAATTTGGTTTTTGATAAAATAGTGGAAAAATTTAAAGTATAGTAGATAAAAAATATATAGATATGCTACCAAAACAGTATATGAAATAAAATAGTTGAAAGTGTGGTGCTATACATGCTGACAGTATGTTTAGAAATAACAATGGAATCTCTATGAAATTGGTTGATATAGATTGTTTGTTTTCAAAAAGAAAATCAGGATTTAAAAACTATTCAAAATTAGAGTGCAAGTTAGTTGATTTATATTTTAATGATCAAAATAAATTTGATGTGTTGCTTTTAGAGACGAAAGAAGAGTATAATATAAATGGTAACATACAAAATAAATAAAAGTGGATGATAGTATTAAATATTTTGAATGTAATAAGGAGGAATAAAAATGAATGATTGGGCTAGTAGAAATGTATATGTTGATAAATCAAAAAGTGGAACTCAGATTTGTCCTAAATGTGGATGAATAATGGATGTGACTGTATTGTTGCAAGATGGACATAATGAAATGGAAGAATATTTTTGTCCAAATAATTCTTGTGACCATAAATTTTCTGTTAGAGCTTGTTGTACTCCATAGGTT
The DNA here is from genome assembly GCA_910579135.1 of uncultured Erysipelotrichales bacterium. Lineage (GTDB taxonomy): Bacteria > Bacillota_I > Bacilli_A > Erysipelotrichales > Coprobacillaceae > MGBC113645. The sequence continues at coordinate 14,045 of CAJTTM010000050.1, forward strand.
AGTTTAGTTAAATTGAAATAATTTCTGAAATTGATACAGGTCACTTGAAAATATGATACAATTTTGATACACTAATTATATCAAAAGAGTAGATATCAATCAATATTGAACTAAAATCAATTCAAAAATATAGTTTATTAACCCCAAAATAAGTCAATTATAAATGTTGCGTAACGAGTTCGAATAGGTTTATAAGTGTCTTCGAAAGATGGCACTTATATTATATACTAAGAAATATTATAGATTTGTTTACTCGAACATATCATGTGAAGACTATTGTGTTGATACAAAAGAAAAACTCGTAGAAGTCCTTTATTTTAGGCAC
>CAJTTM010000051.1 GCA_910579135.1 uncultured Erysipelotrichales bacterium
CCTTAGTAAACATTATTTTAATTATTTATACTGTCTACTTTAGAGAATCATATCAGATTGAGTTCTTTTATTTTTTCAATCAATAATTTATCTAAACAAATCTCACCACAATTATCTCCTAAATAAAGAAGTGTTTTTGCATTAATAATATCATCTTTTAATTGTTCAATATCACATATAGAAAAAGGAATGGTATCATCATCAAAATAACTTATGATATCCTCTAATTGATGATGAGAAATAGGATTGAAATCAATGATATTTCCTATTATTGCATATCTTAATGCTTGATAAAAGGAATCTTTTGAATCCTCTATTCTTTGTTTAAATAAAGGAAGTTGTTTTAATAACAATTGATTATAATAATTTCTAATTTGAACATAAGGATCATCATTATGAATATATTCTTTTAACAATTTAAAAGTTTCTCCAATCACTTCTGGATTTGTTTGTTTAAAATCCATTTGACTCATATATTCAAAAACTCTAGCATATAACTTTTCTTTATCATTTACACGAGTCATATGAGCAACTTTAACTACCTGATTCACTAAACATGATAAACATTGATCACTCAACTTCATTAGTATCACCCTTTTTTATTCTATCATGATTAATAGGGAAAAAGAATAGCTTTTCTATATCTTTTGATATGTATCATAAGTAATCTTACCATCTTCTATTGTAATGATTCTATCTGCAATAGAAGCAACAACAACATCATCATGAGTAACTAATATAACTGTTTGATGAAATTTTCTTTGAGATATTTTTAATAGCTCTACAACTTCTTTTGAATTTTGAGCATCTAAATTACCAGTTGGTTCATCCAATAATATAATAGCTGGTTTAGAAGCTAATGCTCTTGCGATTGCGACTCTTTGTTGTTGTCCACCTGATAATTCATGAACATATGCATAACGCTTTTCTTCTAATCCAAGTAACTTCACAATTTCATCAACATACTCCTTATCCTCTTCTCCACGATCCAAATGGATAGGAAGAACAATATTTTCAATCACATTTTGAGCAGATAACAAATTAAAGAACTGAAATACAAATCCCATCCTCCTCCTTCTAAAACGTGTTAATTTATCATCATTCATCATATATAATGATTGCCCTTCTAATAACACCTCTCCTTTATTAGGTGATACAAGTCCTCCTAATATATGTAATAATGTTGACTTCCCACTTCCACTCTTTCCTACAATCGCTACAAATGTTCCTTGTTCTATAGTTAGATCTAAATCATTGATTGCGATAACCTTATTTTCTTGATATCCATATGTTTTTGTAATACCTTTTGCTTCTAATATAACTGACATTTTTCTTTACTCCTTTACATTGATTTCTATTTTTAATTTCTCAATAAAATATTTTACCCTCTTTTAAAACTATTTATCATTCACCTCTATTCAAATCACTTGTAATGATTTTATGATTAAGTATTGGAATGATAGAAAACATATTAATCATAACAACTAATATCCATATATAATCATAACTAAAGAAAATACCAAATAAATGATTGTATCTTTTTTCTCTTTCATATTTTTAATGTATATTGAAATATGAACTTAGACATTATATCAGCCGTTTACTCTTTATTAAATTCAAATATATCTACATTTCTATTAGAAAAGAAATAAATAGAACTAGCATGGATAAACGTAAACATGAGTACTACAATCAAATACCATGTTCCCATTATAAAAGGACTGATATTCATATAAGCATAATCAACAAAATAAGCTGTAATAATAAACATATTAATAAGCATTCCTACAAAAACTGTTATTAAAGCTCTATAAAATCGCATATATATAAGTTCTTTTTGAGTCATTCCAACAAGTCTTAATAAATAATAGTTTTTTCTTTCTTTTTGACTTTCAAATATACTCAATAGAATCAATAAACCTATCAATATAACATTTAAGATAATAAGATTTTGTTTTGCTTTTTGATTATCATTCTCTATCTTATTAATCAATTGTTTTAAATATGCATAATTGTTATTTGATGTACTTGATTTATCATATTGATTTTCTAAATATGTAGTATCATCTTTTGTTTCTTCAAATTTTTGATAAATTGCATCTTTATCATCATCATTAGAAATATACATATATAAGTCTGTGGTTGTCTCATTATTTTTAGACAATTCTTTAAACATATGACTACTCACATAAATATCATTAATATCAGATAAATAACCATAGGCAGCTGATTCATTAAAATCATTATTTCTATATGTATCATCTATATCTTCATTTAATTTAATATACTTTTGATATCCAACTATCTTAAATTGATAACCTGATATGGTAATACTATCTCCAATAGTTAAATATTTTTCATTAAAATATTCTATTTCTTCTCCATCTTCATCTTTTTTTATTTTCTGCTCAGATAATGCTAAATGAGATTTCGTTATAAAAACTTCATTATCTTTTGTAGGAAATTTTCCTATAATACGATCTTGAGTCATGACATCATTATGAACAAATTGGCTAATTCTACACTCATTATAATTTTTAGGATATTGTTGACTATAGACATTTATATGTTTAGATATTGATTGTATTTCTAATATTGGTGTTTTTGAAGAAATAACACTTCTATAATCATCAACATATTTACAATCTAATATAGATATATGATTAAATTGTTTAAGAACAGGAAGATATTGTTGATAGCGTTCTAATGAACTTGGATAATACAGATAAAAGAAACCAACAATAATGATCATTGTAGAAATGATAATTATAAAAACATTTAACTTTCCATGTGCTACCATATTTTCACTAGCAATATGAAATAGATTCTGTCTTTTTAGACTGCTTCTTCTTACTCCTAATACCTTAAACTTATCTTCATCAAATGCACCTGATAAAGCTTTTTTATATGCACTTCGATGAGGAATAATAAAACAGAGTGTATAAGTTATAAATGATATGAACAAGCATATTAATAGATTTTCTGTTGACAATATATAAACCATATGATGTCCAAATAGAGAATACATATTTAATAGAAAATAACTCAGCAATATACTCAACATTAAACCAATTGGTAATGTAACCATATTAATTAATAGTATTTGAAAACATGACATGATAGTAAGTTGCTTTTTAGTTGCTCCTATACCTCTTAATAGTGCTAATTCTTTAGATTGTTTATTTAACATCATTTGAATAAATCCAAAGGTGATAATGGATAAAATAATAAATATTTCTATTTGTATCAAAGTTAAATCATATACTTCATTCATCTTACCTACAATCGATAAATCATACCCATATTCATTATATATAATACTATAATCATCAAAAAGAGAAATATATTGACTCATATCATCACTAATAAAAAAATTAACAATATCTCCATTTGCTAATAAGGTATAATATTTAACCTTTTGATTGTTCATGATGATATCTGGAAAATATTTTTCACTTTGATAAGAGGATACAATCCCTTTGATAATATATTGTTTATTATTATAAGTTATTTTTTGATTAATCTCTTCTTTTAATTGATACTTTTTTAAATATTCTCTAGTGACAATCACTTCATTATCTTGAATATCTTTTTTTCCTTTTATAATTTTATAACCACTCAGTTCATAAAAATTTTTATCAATAGTTCCTATAACATCATCATCTTTTACATCTACAACTCCTATAAAAGAAGGTTTAAATTCATCATAAAAACTATTTTTTCTTTCTTGATATAATTTTTGATAATCTTCCTTTTGAATAATTGGAAGTAAGATATACCAATTTCCATATTTTTCTTCATTATCTAATCTATTAACTTGATATAATGATTGATTAAGAATTTCTCCCATACATAAAGTCATAACCATAATTATAGAAAACAATAATAAAAATAATGTATTTCTTTTTTTTATTTTCATGTTTTTTAATGTATATTGAAATATAAACTTAGACATTGTATCACCACCTAATCTTATTATATATCATTAATCTTTCTTTTTAGTGACTTTTTCACCAGTTTGTCACTTAGATATGCTACAATGATGATGGAGGTTTTATATGAAAAAGATTTTAATTATTGAAGATGATACTTTTATTCAAGATTCTTTAAAAGAAGTTTTATCCCAAGATTATATTATTAAACAAGCTTATACATATAAAGACGCTATATTATATTTGTTAGAAGATATAGATTTATGGATTGTAGATATAGAATTACCTGATGGTAATGGTATTGAATTATGTAAAGAATTAAGGAAGGTAAAATATACCCCTTTATTATTTTTAACAGCTAAAAATAATGAAGAAACTATTGTACAAGGATTAAATGCAGGTGGTGATGATTATGTTTGTAAACCTTTCTCTATTATTGAATTAAATGCTAGGATTAATAGTTTACTTAGAAGAGTAGAAATTCATCAACAAAGAATACAGGCTGGTGATTTACTTATATTACCTGATAGTTATAAGGTTTATAAGAATGATGAGGAACTCAATTTAACTACTGTTTCTTATGAAATATTATTTTCATTGATAAAAGCACATGGTAAAGTTGTAACAAGAGAGCAATTATTATCTTTTATTGAAGATACAACAGGACATTTTATTGAAAATAATACTTTATCTGTTCATATGAAAAGATTAAGAAAAAAATTAGGTGTTTATAACGGGAAAACTTATATTGAAACGATAAGAGGTATAGGTTATAGGTGGAATTTTTATGAAAAGTCGTGAGTATTTAAAGTATTTCATTTATTCTCTTTGTATTTTTATTGCGATTATGGGATTGTTATTTAATTTTATAATCACTATCGCAAGTCTACTACTCCTTATTTGTTTTGTTGAATATGAAAAGTATTATACGAAGAGTTTGCGTTATTTTATTCGTTGTTGTGATGATATAATAGAAAATAAAGAGAAGCATATAGAGATTATTGATGGTGAAGGTGATATTAGTTTATTATCTCATAAATTATATATTTTAAATGAACGTTTTTATACTTTATTAGATGATATTAATAATGAAAAGATTATTTTAAAAGATTATATAGATGATATTTCTCATCAATTAAAAACACCTATTACATCAATGAAAATCAATGAAGAAATATTAATAAAAAAAATAACTGATGAACTCCAAAAGAAAATCGTAGAAAATATTTATATTCAAACAAATCATATGAGTAATTTAGTTAATTCTTTATTAACATTAGCAAAGCTAGATGCAGGTAGTATTCGTTATGACATAAAAACATATGAATTAAAGACTATTATAGATAATGTAGAGGATATACTCACTCCTCTTCTTATTCGTCATGAAGTTGAGCTTATTAATCATTTTGATGATATTCATATTCATTGTGATTTTAATTGGATGAGTGAAGCTATTGAGAATATTATCAAAAATTGTATAGAGGCTTCCCCTCATAGAAATATTAATATTTATGCTAATCATACTGAATCATCATTAATCATTCAAATTCATGATCATGGTAAAGGTATTGATCATGATGATATCAATCATATCTTTGAAAGATTTTATAAAGGAAAAAATTCTTCTCCTAGCAGTGTTGGTATTGGTTTATCATTGAGTCAAAAAATTATTGAAGCTCATTATGGGTATATTGAGGTTTCTAATGATAATGGAGCTATTTTTACTATTCATTTACCTATTATTTCAATAAAAAAGAAATTTTAAAAAGAGTTCAAACGAACTCTTTTAATCATCTTTTTTTCTTACCTTTACACTTGTTCCAGTAAATACAACTCCCATTAAATCTTGAGAAAATGTTGAAAACTCAACATCAATACCTATTAAAGCATTACCTCCTAATTGAATTGATTTAATAACAGCTCGATTTTGAGCCACTTCCTTAGCTTGATCTAATTTCTCAGTAAGCATTGTAGCCTCATCACCTGCAAAACTCGCAATGCTCGCTTCAAAACCAGAACCAAATCCTCCACCAATCACAACATGACCAACAACTATCCCTAAATATTTTTCTATATGATATCCTTCTAGTGATGTCCCTGTTGTCATCAAATAACTCTGCATTTCTTTCTTTGCTTCAAAATACTTCTGATGATTTTCAAAATGTTTTTCGAGATTATAAATAACACTTTGAGGATAATGAAGTTTAATGGCTTCATTTATACTTTTGATTTTATCATTATTCATTTCCTCTTCACTATTATATTTTCTTGTAATTCTAAAACCACCTAATTGTTCATAACATCGAGAACATAAAATACTATCACCAACAATATTCGCAATAGAATTAATACCATTGATTTTCTTATGACAAACATCACATATTTTCTTTTCAGCCATATTCATTTTCCTCCCTCTTTTATTCTATCTTATCTTTTTGTAAAACATGTGTATTCATAATTTTTATATATTTTTCTTTTCTAAACAAAAAACATTCTATATAATAAGATTAAGGATGGAAAAATAATATGAACAAACAATTTATTAAAGCTTTAAAGATTGCGATTGCTTGCTGTTTATCAATATTTGTTGCTGAGATGTTGAATCTTGATTATTCTGGTTCAGCTGGAATTGTGGCGTTACTTACAATTACAGATAGTCGTCAGGATACTTTAAATCTTGCATGGCAAAGATTTTTATCTTTTATTGTTTCTATGATTATCGCAATATTTATGTTTGAAGTTATTCATATTCATTGGATAACTTTTAGTATTTTTATTTTACTAGTTGTTTTTATTTCTTATATGAATAATTGGCATGGTACAATTTCTGTAAATGCAGTTATTGGTACTCATATTTTATTTACTGATGCATTAACTGTTCCTTTTGTGATCAATGAGTTTTGCATTGTTTTTATTGGGAGTGTATTTGCTATTCTTTTAAATATGATTTTTCCTAGGAAACAATATTTATCGTTAATTAAAAAGGATATAAAAATCATAGAAGAGAGTTTTCAAAATATATTGTTTGAAATGGCAGATTATTTATTAAATAAAACTGATACTATTCGTTTATGGGAAGATATTCAAAAACTTGATAGTTATTTATTAAAATCTATGGAAAGAGCTGTAGAAAACCGTAAAAATATTATGAAAGCGTATAGTCATTATTATATTGATTATATGGATATGAGAAGTGAACAAGTAGATATTATCAAGAATATTCATTTCAAATTAGAACAATTAACTCGCTTCCCTAAAAGTTGTGAAAGTGTTGCGAATTTTATCTATTATCTCATACCTTATGTTAAAGAAGACAATATGCCTCATAAACAAAAAGAAACATTCATTGCAGTAAAGGATGAAGTTTTTAAAGACAGTAAAGATGATTTTGAAAATATTGCAATATTATATAGTATAGTCTTAGATTTAGAAGAATTTTTAAATATAAATATTAACTTTGTAGAAAATATTAACGAAGAACAAAAAGAAAGATATTGGAAATAAAAAAATAGAAATATCTGATATGTACCCAGAATCTCAGACACATAAACTTATGAATTAAATTTTAGCACATGAATGTTATCCTGTATAAAACAGGAGACATTCATTTTATTTTTTCTTGAATTCTTTTGTATATCACATAATAAAAAAACCTCCAAAATTGATCTGATTTTAGAGGTTCACTACATTATCTAGCTTTCCATTAAGGTCTTTGACCCATTCCACCTTCAAGTGTTAATGTTTCTCCTGACATATATTTGAAATCTGGAGAAGCTAATTGTACACATACACGTCCAATTTCTAATTCAGAATCTCCATAATGTCCCATTGGAGGCATATGAACATTTGCTTTGAATGCTTCTGGATAAGCTTGTTCAAATTGTTCTAATTGAGCTGTCCAAGCTAATGGACATACAACGTTAACATTGATTCCATCTGGTCCCCATTCAGTAGCAGCAACTCTTGATAATCCACGGATACCTTCTTTTGCAGCAGCATAAGAACATTGACCTTTGTTTCCAAATAAACCAGCACCTGATGCAAAGTTAATTACAGAACCTTTTGTTTCTTTTAAATGAGGATAACAAGCTTTCATATAATAGAATGCTGCATATAACCCTGAGAACATCGCTAGATTAAATTGATCAGTTGTATGTTCTGCTAAAGATACACCTGAAGCACTTGCTTGAGCATTATTAATTAAAACATCAATTCTTCCAAATGTTTCCATTGTTTTATCAATAACACTTTGAACAACAGCTTCATTATCAGCACTAGCATTAACATCTGCTTGCATAACTAATACTTTAATACCATATAATTTTTCTAATTCTTCTTTAGCTCCTTCAAGCTTAGATACATTACGTCCAGTAATAACTAGGTTTGCACCTTCTTTTGCATAAGCGTGAGCAATTCCATAACCAATTGACCCACTTTTCCCATTACTTAATACTGCTCTACCAGCACCAGTAATAATGGCAGTTTTTCCTTTTAAAAATCCCATTTTATATATTTCTCCTTTAAAATAATTTTTTCACAATATTATTATAAAAGAATTCAAATTTTTTTCAACCCTTAATAAAAAATATATTTATATATTTTTCATATTTGCTTTTTCCTTATAGAAAACGCTTACAATCTATGTTATAATTATTATAATAAAATAACAATAAAAAAGGAGATGTATACCGATGGACAGAATTGTAAAGAAAATTGAAGAAGTAAAGGACACAAATAACAAATTAGTATTAATAATTGGTCAACCAGGAAGTGGTAAATCAAAATTAATCCATGATTATAGTCGTTCAACAGGAATCCCTATCATTAATTTTAATAAGATTTTTGGAGAAGAATCAAATAATAATATTGATTTAATAGAAACAATGAAAGCCTTTATTAAGAATTATAATCAAGATGTTATGTTATTAGATAATAAAAGAATTCTTTATAGCAAAAATTCTAAGATTGATCTATTATCTTTCTTAAAAGATTTAAGTCAAGATAAAATTATAGTTGCTACTTGGAATGGAAAAATCGAAGATGGGCAACTCATTCATATTCGATCTAAAGCTCCTGATGATTTAATCTACTCTGTAGATAAAGAAGATATTCATTATATTTTATGCTAAAATCTCTAGATAACTAGGGATTTTTTCATAAAAGAATATATTATTAACATAAAAGTTCAAATTGAAGACATAATGAAAGTAGATAGTATAGATGAGGTGAAATTATGGCTAATCAATTTACTTTTGATGATGAAAATGATGATATTTATGATACAGAAGAAGATATAGATGAAAAACCTACTCAAATTAAAAAAGTCACAAAGAAAAAAAGAGGTCGTAAAAAAATAAAAAAGAAAACTGTGAAAAAGGTTAAAAAAGTAAAGAAAAAATCATGGTTTTCTAAGTTTGTTATTACTTTACTCTTTCTTATTTTAATTGGTATCATAATCGGTGGAGGGCTTTATGTTTATGATATTTACAATAAACAAGAAAATGAAATAAAGGATTTAAAGCAACAAATAAATACTCAAGAAAAGCCTTCTGTTGAAAAGGATCACCCTTCTCAAGAGATTCCTATACAAGAAGAAACACCAGAAGAAGAGAATGAAGAAAATCAAGAAAAAGATGTCAATGACAATGAAGAAGCACCTGTTGATGAATAACAGGTGCTATCTTTTTTCTATTTCTATTACATAAGGAGAATGATTTTTATTCAGCATTTGAAATCTTGAAACATTAAATGCATGATTATCTAAATGAGCCACGTATTGATTGATCCATTCACTTTCTTTTTTTCCTTCTGTATGTCCTGGATAAACAACAATGAATAAGACTTTATTCATAAGTTCTATAGCTTTTGTAATAGCTTTTTGACTAGAAGATAAATGAGTAGTGATATGACTACTTGATTTAGGAAGATATCCTAAATTAAAAATTCCTATATCAAATTGGTCAAGATAATATTCCATATTTTTATGATTATCTAATATATATGTAACATTATCATGATTTTTTAGTTTATCTTGTGATTTTATTAATGCTTCTTCTTGAATATCAAAAGCATAAACATGTGAAAAATGATTTGCTAGAAAAAGAGTATCATTTCCATTACCCATTGTAAAATCAACTACAATTTCTCCATTATAAGATAAAATTCTTTGATGAACATATTCTACCATTGATAACATACTTTACCTCCTATAATATTTCATTTCATTCCTATAATCCTTAAATATACATACCAAATATCCATCATCTATTTTTTCTATTACACTATAACGATATAATATTTCTTTATCTAAATGTTCATTCAATACTAAATCCTCCATGACTTGTTTCCTTTCTTCTTTACTCATTGTTGGTTGATACCATCGTTTAGGTTTCACTTTAAATAATGATAAATAATCCCATATAAGACTATCATGATATTTTTGATCAATAAATTGATCTAAATATTGAAATAATTCATCTAATTGATATCCAATGACTTTATAATGACTTTTTAAATAAAAAACACCTAAACGATAAAAGAAATCAAACGGAGATTTCTCATCATCCATGATTTTATTCATTGTTCTTTTAAATCTTCCACTATTCCAATATTTCTCTAACATATCTTCTGCTAGATGTATTTTTTTTATATCATCTTCACTCATCCAATGATTATCTATCATTTCATAAGGAGGATTTTCATCATAATGATATCCAAAATCATCTGCATTGTTTCTAAGAGAAGTTCCTCTTAACATTTTTAAAAAACCTAGTTGCAATTCTTTTGCTCTAAAAGCAAAAACATCATCAAAAGATTGTTTAAAACGTTCATAACTTTCATATGGTAATCCTGCAATTAAATCTAAATGTAAATCACACTTTCCTATTTCCATTAATTCTCTAACAACTTCACTTAATCTTTCAAAATTCTGCATTCTTTTAACTGCTTTATTTGTTGGTTCATAGGTTGATTGTATTCCTACTTCAAATCTTAATAATCCTTTGGGTGCATAATCTCTTATATAATCAATAATTTTTTGTTGAAAGACGTCTGCATTGATTTCAAATTGAAATTGTTGACCTTCTTTATAGTTTTCAAATAAATAAGAAAGTATAAATAAAGCATGATCAACATCTGCATTAAAACTTCTGTCTAATAATTTAATGACTTTTGCATCACTATTTATAATAATATTTAACTGTTTTTTTAGATAATCTCTAGAAAAAAATCTTAATCCTTTTTCTAATGAAGATAGGCAATATTGACATTGAAAAGGACACCCTCGACTTGTTTCAAAGTATAAAATACGTTTAGATTTATCTTTCTTATCGCATTTTAAATCATAAGGAGAATCTAAACTTTCTAAATATTCCATAGGAACATAAGCAATGTCATGAACAATATGACCTTGATAACTCACTCCTTCAACATTAATTTCTTGTTTATTTTCTAAACAATCTAATAATTGTTTGAATGTTAATTCTCCTTCTCCACTCATTACATAATCTATTTTGTAATGTTCTAAAAAGTATTCAGGTTCATATGTTACTTCTGGTCCACCTAAGATAATAGTCACTTGACTTTCTTTTTTTAACATTGAACATAGTTCTTTGATTTCATCAATATTCCATATATAACATGAAAAAGCAATAACATCTAAATGCATTGATAATAAATCTTCTTTTATATGTTCTAATTTATCTTTAATTGTATATTCTTTAAAATTAACATCATGACTATCTTTTGAAGCAACATATAATAATCTTAAAGATAATGATGTGTGTATATATTTTGAATTTAATGTTGTAATTAATGTTTTCATAACTCTTTAAAAAATAATCTAGGTTACCCTAGACTATTTCTTCTCCTTTATATTTGGAATAATTCCTTTATTTAAACAATATTCTTCTAATGTCCATCCATTCGTAAATATTTCTTTTGCAGCTTCTTTGCCAACATATCTAAAATGCCATTCTTCATTACCAATACCAGTAATATCTGCTTTATCTCCTTCAAACCTCAAAATAAATCCATATTTATAACAATTGGCAGCACACCATTTATAATCTGGTTTATAAGAAAATTTACTATTCGCAATTCCATTACGTTTATCATCTAATACACTTTGACATGTTAAGTCAACACCTAATCCACTTTGATGCTCACTTGCTCCCGGTAAAGCAACTAGACTAGCAGCAGTAGCTGGATCATATTTTTTAAAGTATTCATCATATGTTTGTTTTTGAGATGCATATGAACGATAAGCACTATTAATAACTAAGTTATAACCTTCATTTTTAGCCCCTTTGAACATTTCTTGCAATGCCTTTGCAGCTTCTTTTCTCATTAAAGAATTTTCCTTTGGACAATCAGGAGAAATAAGGACATCAGGTGTTACTAAGTCTTTTGGTTCATATTGACTATCATAATAGAAACCTTTTTTTACTAATGTTAATATATCTTCAGGATTTGTAATAATATAACTCTTATTCACGCCATTTTTAGAAATGATAAATGGATATGATGTAACTAACACAGCATAATTGTAATTCTTTTGTGTTTTATAAGCTTTTTCATATTTTTCCATATCTTTAAATACAAAGCCTTTAACCTTCATAAAAGGTTCAATATCATCATATGTATAATGATGTTCTACAACATACTTTACATCACTAGCACTCGCAGTTTTTAATATTGTCCAAATTTGTTTTTGAGTATAATTTAATGTTTTTAATCTAGATACATAATTTTCAAAAACATCATCAATTAAAGTAACAACAGCCTTTACTTTTGTATCTTTATGTTGTGATAAATAATATTCATATTCATCATAATATTTGTATTTTTTGCTTGTTTTGATCCAATCTGAAATATGTTCAAGTTTATTATGTGATAAAACTTCATCTACAGCCTTAGAATCTAAAGACAATATTTGATTTTGTTGTTCAAAAGAATAGCCTTTTATAAATAATTTTAAACGACTAAAATTAAACCATAATACAACAAGTAGAATCAATACAACAACCCCTGCTATAATACCTACTCTTTCCCATCTAATTCTAGAACCTCTTGAATAACCTCTATTGTCTGAATATGCTCCATAATGTGAATAACATTTACCTCTATTAAATCTCATATCATTTCATACCTTCTTTTCTATTACATAATAGTTATACCACATATCGCCTCGAAATTCCATAATCTTTAGAAAATAAGATAGATATATTGCAAAAGTAATAAAAATATGATATTTTATTTGTTGTATATAAAGGAGGTTACTCTATGCATTTTTTATTAGGATTGTTTGTTGCTTTAGTTACACTTGCAACTGGAGTTTTATTCACTGAAGTTTTTCCAAAATGGATCAAACATATAATGACACTTATTGGTGCAATTTCTAGTGGATACGCAATTTCTATATTAATTAGAAAAATTTCAGAAATGTCTGGATCATTTGAACAACCAGCACTTTATTCTACTGCACTTATTGCTGGGGCAATTATGTTGGTTGTCATTATAGTTACTAAAATTGTATTAAACAAAAAGAAAGCTTAAAATCAAGCTTTCTTTTTTTATCATTTAATGAATATATTTTAATATATCTTCTTCTTTTTCAATATCAAAAATATGAATAATGAGTTCGTTCAATGTTTTTTCATCACTATTATTAATTTTAATCACCATGTTTTTTGAAAGATATCCTAATTTCATTCTTAACTGAGTTGTGATTGTTTCCATCTTTCCATTTGTATAACCTCTTTTTTCACCAATGATTTCTCCTTCAATTCTTCCCATCTCTTTTAATTGTTCACATATCTCACACATTTCTATCACACCTTCCTTTTCTTCTTTATAATATTTCATCCATTTCTTAAACACTTCACTATACATCTCATTTGGATCAATACAATGAAAATCATGGATTAATCTTCCTAGTACTGTATCTTCATCCTGATAATCTCCATTCACATATATCATCTCTTGTCCGATACCTATCATATCTCCTGTTTCGTCTATATAGCTATGTATATGATATATTGGTAATCCTCTTTTAAAATAATCTCCTT
>CAJTTM010000052.1 GCA_910579135.1 uncultured Erysipelotrichales bacterium
ATTGTCCTTTTTTGATAGACTGTATTAATATTTTATTTCGTTACAGCCTCTTTTTAAATATCCTTTTTTTGAGCTAATAGTTCTTTTTTTATTTTAAAACGATTAAGTTCATGTAAAATCACTTTTCTTGTTTTAGAAGTTAAATATTCTGCAATCAAAACTGATGATAACATGAATAATATTAAAATAACTGGTGTAATATAAACAAAGAAAAATTCATCTGATAAAAAATAACAAATTAAAGAAATAATAACTGCTATTAAAGCATGTTTTAATTGACGAAAGCTTAAAAACTGTTTATACATTTCCTCTCTTACAGTATTATATGATGCTTGAAGCATGGAAATAATTTGACTGCATGATTCAACGGTTAATTCATATTCGTTGATATTAGTTTGAATATCAATTTTCATTTTGTTACCTCCATAACGTTTCTATTATAACATAAGATAAAAAAAAGAAAAGAAGATTTACTCCAACAAAGAAATTAGGTATACTAAATAAGGGTGATAAACAATGAATATAAAAGGACACTTTATGACAATTACAAGACATAAAATTAAAGTAGGACAACTATGTTTTAGAGTAGGATTATATAAACAGGGGTTATTACATGATTTATCTAAATATTCTCCTACTGAATTTATAACAGGCTGTCGTTATTATCAAGGAACACGTTCTCCAAATTCTGCTGAACGTGAAAAATTAGGTTATTCACTAGCCTGGTTACATCATAAAGGAAGAAATAAACATCATTGGGAATTTTGGGTTGATTTTACTCGAAAAGGAGTAATAGCAGCAAAAATGCCTAATCGATATGTTGTAGAGATGTTTTGTGATAGGGTTGCTGCTAGTTTGATATATCGAGGAAAAGATTATAAGGATAGTGATCCTATTGATTATTATAACGGAGGAAAAGATAGTTATATCATGCATCCTCAAACAAGAGAATTATTAGAATCTTTATTAATTTATTTAAAAGAAAATGGTTTAGATAAAACTGTTTCATATATTAAAAATAATTTTGAATATTGAGAATTTAAAGAAAAGGGTATCATATGATATAATGTTCGAATAAAAAAGGAGAGATGAAAATGATTATAGGAATTCCAAAGGAAATAAAAAATAATGAAAATCGTGTTTCTTTAACACCTGCTGGAGTATATAGCCTTGTAAAAGAAGGACATAGTGTTTTAGTAGAAAAAGGGGCAGGTGTAGGAAGTGGATTTAGTGATGAAGAATATCAACAAGCAGGAGCAATTCTTTGTGATGTTGAAGAAGTTTTCAAAAAAGCTAATATGATTGTGAAAGTGAAAGAATATTTAGAAAGTGAATATAAATATTTAAGAGAAGATCAACTTGTATTCACATATCTTCATATTGCAAATGATAAACCATTTGCAGATGCATTGATTCAATCAAAAACATCTGCTATTGCATATGAAACGATTATTGGAAAGAATAATTCATTACCATTATTAACACCAATGAGTGAAGTTGCAGGAAGAATGGCTGTTCAAGTAGGAGCGAATATGTTACAAAAAGCTAATGGTGGAAGCGGTGTTTTACTTGGAGGGGTTCCAGGTGTAATGCCAGCTAATGTTGTTATTATTGGTGGTGGAGTTGTTGGATTTAATGCTGCTAGAATAGCAAGTGGACTTGGTGCCCAAGTACAAGTATTTGATATTGATGCTCAAAGAATGGCATATATTGATGATGTCAGCAATGGAACTATTCATACTGTTTATAATAATGAATACAATTTAAAAGAAGCTTTAAAACAAGCTGATTTAGTTGTTGGAGCTGTTTTGATTCCTGGTGCTAAAGCTCCAAAATTAGTTACTGAAGATATGGTTAAATTAATGAAAAAGGGCAGTGCAATTGTAGATGTTGCGATCGATCAAGGAGGCTGTATTGAAACTTGTGATCATACAACAACACATGATCATCCAACTTTTGAAAAACATGGCGTTTTACATTATTCGGTCGCAAATATGCCAGGTGCAGTTCCAAGAACTTCAACTTTAGCTTTATCTAATGCAACATTACCTTATATTATTGAGCTTGCAAATGATGGATTAGGAGCTTTAAAGGAAGATGAAGGATTTATGAAGGGATTAAATACACATCAAGGTTTCTTTACATGTGAAGCAGTTGCGAAAGCATTAGATGGAACTTATCATGATCCAAGAGAATTATTATAAAAATAAGCTAACTGGAGTTATTGATCTCTAGTTAGTTTTTTTGTATATATTTATTGAGTATGTGAACAATGAACGCTTAAAATGTAATCAAATGATTGCATTTTTAAATATTTTTATAAGCATATTCTTTTAAGGCTTCTTTATCTTTAATAATCACTTTTTTGTACTTTAATTGAATCCATCCATTCTCTTTAAATTCATTTAATATTTTAGTAACAGTTACTCTTTGTAAGCTTGTACATTCTGCTATTTCTTGATGAGAATAAGGAAGACAATTTTCTTGGATCTCTAAAGACTTATCAGGATGATCAGTCATCTCTAATAGGAAATCTGCAATTCTTTCACCAGAATCAAAGAAACATAATCTTCTTACTTGATGTGATAAGTTTTTTACTGTTTTAGATAATAAAATAAATATTTCTTTGACAAGCTCTGGAGATTCTTTAAAATAAGGTAAAAGATCATCAATAGAACAAGTAATTAATTCGACATCATTAATAGCTTCAACGCTTGTTAATCGAGAAGATTTTAAAAAGAAATCTGACTCTCCAAAAACCCGCCCCTCACCGATAATATCAATAGTTAAATCTTTTCCTTCTTGATTCATTAAATAAGCTCTTACTCTTCCTTTTTTTATAAAATAAAAATTATTAGAAATATCTTCTTGAAAATAAATTGTTTGTGATGGTTTAAAGTATTGAATCTGTCCTGCTTTTTCAATATAAGGAAGTAAGGATTTCTTAATTTGTAAATTATTCATAATTCCCTCCGATTGTAATCTAGATTACATTTTATTTTGTTTAAACCTATTATACTACACACTAGGAGGGATGAATATGCAAAAATTAAATTTATTATTAAAAATTGTTTTAGGTAATTTATTATTAGCTTTATCAGTTAATTTATTTATTATTCCATTTTCATTTATTTCTGGAGGATCAACAGGATTTGCTTTGATCATTCAACATATAACATCATTACCATTTACAATTATTGTTACAAGTATTAATGTTGTCATGTTTGTAATTGGTTTTCTAACTTTAGGAAAAACATTTGCGATTACAACATTGATTTCAACAATTATTTATCCAATGTTTATTCAATTAACATCATCTTTTAGTGAAATTTTTGTTCTTACAAACGATCCATTGGTTGCTTGTATTGTAGGCGGAGCATTAAATGGATTAGCATTAGGGTTAGTGATTCAATCTGGTGCCTCAACAGGAGGATTAGATATTCCACCATTGATCATTCAAAAATATTTTCATATCAATATAGCAGTAACAATGTATATCTTAGATACTATTATATTATTAGTACAAATGTTCTTTTCTGATATAGGAGGAATACTTTGTGGTTTAATTCTTGTGGTAACAACATCTTTTGTGATGAATCAAGTACTAACTTTTGGTAAATCACAGTTCCAAATCATGATTATTACTTCTCATTATGAAGAAATGAGAAAATCAATATTAAAGGATTTAAATAAAGGTTTAACAATGTTCATGATAGAAACAGGATATTTACGTCATGAAGAAAAAGCTTTATCTCTTATTGCTTCTCAAAAGGATCTACATACAATTCAAATGAAAGTTAATGAATTAGATGATCAAGCATTTATGATTATTTCTAAAGTACAAGAAGTAAGAGGGTTGGGTTTTAAACCTTGGAAAAATTTAGATATGCATTCATAAAGATAAATAAATAAAATGAAGGACTTTAGCTCATAATGATTTGCTTAGAGGAAAGAAGTTCTTCATCTTTTTTTTAAAGCGAAGAAGTGTTGGAGCTTTTATAAAAAGATGATATAATACATGATAAAGTAGGTGATAAAGTGTATATTGTAAAAGTATTGATTGAACATCCAGTTCATAGTTTAGATATGACTTTTGATTATTTAAGCCATCAAAAAATTATGACAGGTGTTAGAGTAAATATTATTTTTAACCATCGTCGTATTGTTGGATATGTGGAAGACGAGGAATATACAACTTTTACAAAAGAACAGTTGGAAGAAAAAGCTGGTTTTTCATTTTCTTTTATAGAATCTGTTATTGATGAAGAACCTTTATTAAATGAAGAATTAAAACAATTAGCTTCAACTCTATCTAAACTAACAATGTCACCTCGTATTTCATGTCTACAAGCTATGCTTCCAACTCAATTAAAACCAAGTACTCATAAAGCAGTAGGTATTAAATATGTAAAAACTGTTGTTATTAAAGAATATGGAAAAGCTAAAACAAAAAAACAACAAGAATGTTTAGATTATTTAAAAGAATACCAAGAATTAAGTTTGAAAGATATTCCTTATAGCAAAGCTATTTTAGATAAATTAGAGGAACAAGGATTAATATGTTATAGACAAGTAGAAAATTATCGTAATCCTTATATCATAGAAGAAAAAAAACAAGTTGTCACATTAACAAAACAACAACAAAATATAGTTAATCAAATTACTTCAAAAGAACCTTGCGTTTCACTTATTCATGGAGTAACAGGTTCAGGGAAAACAGAAGTGTATTTATCATTGGCTTCTTATTATATCCAAAGAGGAAAAAATGTCATTATGTTAGTTCCAGAAATATCGTTAACACCAATGATGGTTAAAGTGTTTAAAGAAAGATTTGGAGAGAAAGTCGCAATTTTACATTCCCGATTATCATCGGGAGAAAAATATGATGAATATCGCAAAATTAAAAGACAGGAAGTTCATATTATTGTAGGAGCAAGATCAGCCATCTTTGCGCCTATTGAAAATATTGGATTGATTATTTTAGATGAAGAACATGATGGAAGTTATAAACAAGAGAGTCATCCTCGTTATCATACAGCTCAAGTTGCAAAGATAAGAGCAAAATCTCATCATGCTCATGTTGTTTTAGGAAGTGCGACACCATCATTAGAATCTTATTCAAGAGCTTTAAAAGGCGTTTATGATTTATATGAGTTAAAAGAACGTATTAATCAAAAACCTTTGCCTTATATAGAAATCATTGACATGGTTGAATCAATGAAACAAAATAACTATACTCCTTTTTCTTATCCTTTAAGAAAGAAAATACAAGAAACGATTGATAAAGGTGAACAAGTTATTTTGCTTTTAAATAAAAGAGGTTATGCATCAGTAGTTAGATGTAATGATTGTGGTGAAGTTGTAAAATGTCCTCATTGTGATGTGACTCTTACATATCATAAAGAAGAAGGACAATTAAAATGTCATTATTGTGATTATACTCTTCCACTTGTAAAAACATGTCCAAATTGCCAAAGTTCAAAAATAAAGTTAATAGGATATGGAACAGAGAAGATAGAAGAAACAATTGAAAAGACATTTCATCACGCTTCAGTTATACGTTATGATGTAGATACAACCAGAAATAAAAATAGTCATTTAAAGTTGTTAGAACGCTTTAGAAATAAAGAAGCCAATATATTACTTGGAACACAAATGATTGCGAAAGGATTAGATTTTGAAAATGTCACTTTTGTAGGAGTATTAAATGCAGATTTATCATTAAATATTCCAGATTATCGTTCAAGTGAAAGAACCTTCCAATTACTATGCCAAGTTGCTGGTAGAAGTGGAAGAGGAA
Organism: uncultured Erysipelotrichales bacterium; assembly: GCA_910579135.1. Classification (GTDB taxonomy): domain Bacteria; phylum Bacillota_I; class Bacilli_A; order Erysipelotrichales; family Coprobacillaceae; genus MGBC113645. Next base: position 5,801 of record CAJTTM010000052.1, read on the forward strand.
ATAAAAGTGGAACAGTTATGATTCAAACATATAATCCTGATCATTATGTTATAGAAGCTGTAAAAACGCATGATTATCAAGCGTTTTATCAAGAAGAAATGAAATATCGTAGACTTGCGAAATATCCTCCATATTGTCATATGGTAAGCTTAATTATTCAATCAAAGAAGGAAGAAGATGTAAGACTATGTGCTAGTGAGATTGCCCAATATTTAAATCAACATTTAACAAGAGCTCAAGTCTTAGGGCCTGCTAAAAGTATGATTTATAAAATGCAAGATATTTATAGAGAGAGAATATTAGTAAAGTTTTTTGATGGAAGAATGATTTATGAAAATTTAAATAAGATATGTGATTATTATAGTAAAAATAAAAGAAAGGTAACTATAGTATGTGATTTTAATCCATACTCACAAATATAGTATGAGTAGAGAAATAGCATTAAAGATATTAATTGAATATTATAAGAATAATGGATATTTAAACATTATGATCAATCATACTTTTCAAACTCAAAAGATAAGTTTAGAAGATAAGAAATTGATTACAAGAATTGTTTATGGGACTGTTCAATATCAGCTTTATTTAACTTATTTACTTCAAGAAAGTATTAAAGGAAAAAGAGTGAAAGTTTTTGAAAGAATGTTATTATTAATGAGTTTATATCAATATGAGTTTATGGATAGCATTCCTGATTATGCTATTGTAAATGAAGCTGTTAAGCTTGCAAAAAAGCATAAAGGAGTAAAAACAGCTAATTTTATTAATGCTGTATTAAATCATGTAATCAATCATAAACCTAGCATTGAAATCTTAGATAAGGTAGAAAGATTGTCTATAGAAACAAGTCATCCATTATGGATGGTTAAAATGTTTATTAAACAATATGGTTTTCAAACAAGTGAAAAGATATGTTTATCAAACAATGAAGTTCCTTATAATAGTGCTAGAGTCAATACTATCAAAGCTAATAAAGAAGATATTTTAAAAAATCCTTTATTTACTACTTCTTCTCTATCTAAAGATGGAGTATATTATCAAGGAGGAAATATTGCAGATACTAAAGAATATAAAGAGGGTTTATTAACAGTTCAAGATGAATCAAGTCAATTAGCAGGTTATTTATTGACTCCCAAAGAAAATGAAAGAGTTTTAGATATGTGCTGTGCTCCTGGAAGCAAGACAGCCCATCTAGCTGCCTTAATGAATAATAAAGGTCAAATAGAAGCCATTGATTTATATGAACATAAGATACAATTAGTTGAAAGTAATATGAAAAGACTGGGAATAGAAAATGTTAGAACTCATGTTTATGATTCGACACAATTAGATAATCTTTTTGATAAAGAAAGTTTTGATTGTATTTTATTAGACGCTCCATGTAGTGGTTTAGGTGATTTAAGGAGAAAACCTGAAATTCGTTATCATGATTCATCAATTATGGATGAAATTATACCATTACAAAAAAAATTATTAGAAAAGGCATATGTTTTACTAGCAAAAGGTGGTAGAATTGTGTATAGTACTTGTACAATCAATAAAAAAGAAAACGAAAAACAAGTCGAACAGTTTTTATTAAATCATCCTGATTTAATAAAAAAAGAGGAAAAAACCATTTTACCGTATGTTTATCATAGTGATGGTTTTTATATGTGTTTATTAGAAAAGGAAATGTAATATGAAATCTATTTATCAATTCACATTAGAAGATATGATTGAAGAATTTATTGAAATCAATGAAAAGAAGTTTAGAGCATCTCAGGTTTTTGAATGGATTTATCGTAAAGGTGTTTATTCTTTTGATAACATGAATAATCTTTCTAAAGACTTAAGAGCTAAACTAAATGAACATTATTTATGTTCATTATTAACAATGAAGGAAAAGCAAGAATCAAAAGATGGAACAATTAAGTATCTCTTTGAATTAGAAGATGGTGGACTTATTGAAACGGTTTTAATGGTTCATGATTATGGGAAGAGTTTATGTGTAACGAGTCAACTTGGTTGTAATATGGGATGTAGCTTTTGTGCAAGTGGATTATTAAAAAAACAACGTAATTTATCTACTAGTGAAATGGTTTTACAAGTATTAACAGTTCAAGAGGATATTCAAGATAGAATTAGTCATGTGGTAGTTATGGGGACTGGAGAACCTTTTGATAATTATGAACAAGTCATGAAATTTGTTTATATTATTAATCATGCAAAAGGTTTAGCAATTGGTGCAAGACATATTACGATTTCAACATGTGGATTAGTTGATAAGATTGAACAGTTTTCTAATGAAGGATTACAAGTTAATCTTGCGATTAGTTTACATGCTCCAAATAATGATATTAGAAATCAATTGATGCCTATTAATAGGAAGTATTCGATGGAGGTTTTAAGGGATGCTTTAAAGAAATATATTGAAAAGACTAATCGTAGGGTGACTTTTGAGTATATTTTATTAGGTGGAGTTAATGATAGTTTAGCTCAAGCAAGACAATTAGCTCATTATATGAGAGGATTAAATGCTTATGTTAATCTTATTCCTTATAATTCAGTTGATGAAAGTGGTTTTCATCAATCAACAAAGGCATCTATTCAAGCCTTTAAAGATGAATTATTAAGATTAAGGATTAATGCGACATTAAGAAAAGAACATGGTAGTGATATAGATGGTGCATGTGGTCAGTTAAGAGCCAAAAGAGTAGGAGGTGTTCATCATGGAAATCGTTAAGAGATGCGATATTGGAAAAGTTAGAGATAAAAATCAAGATTATGTTGACTTTATTCAAATTAGTGATGATGAAGCTTTCTTAGTTGTATGTGATGGAATGGGAGGTCATGCAGCTGGTGAAATAGCTTCTAAGATGACTGCAAAATATATTTTAGATCATTTTATGATGCATAGTGAATTTTTAAATGATGAACAAATTAAAGTATGGCTTCATTCTTTAATTCATGAAGCCAATCGTTTGGTTTATGATCAATCGATGAGCAGTGAATCATTAAAAGGAATGGGTACAACAGTTGTTGTTGCTTATATTTATCAATCGCATGTTTATATTGCTCATGTGGGAGATTCTAGAGCGTATATTATAGATGATGATATTAAACAAATAACAATTGATGATACTTTAGTTAATGCTTTAGTGAAAACAGGAACAATTAGTGAACAAGAAGCAAAACATCATCCTAAGAAAAATATTTTATTACAAGCAGTAGGAGTTTCATCTCCTTTAAGCATTTCTTTTTATAAAGAAGAATTTAAGAACGCTTCGCTATTAATTTGTAGTGATGGTCTATATAATTCTTTAAGTGATGAATTTATTTTAGATATTTTTCATAAAAATAATCTTGTGGAAAAGATTGGTGATGAATTAATTGAAAAAGCCAATGATTTTGGAGGATATGATAATATAGGTTTAGTTATTGCAAAGAAAGGAGGTACTGGTTGTGAGTAGGATTAATAAAACAATAGCAGGAAGATATATCATAAAGGAATTAATTGGTCAGGGCGGTATGGCTGATGTTTATCTAGCTGAGGATACAATTTTAAAACGTGTTGTTGCTATTAAATTATTAAGATCTTCTTTAACTGGTGATCCTGTTTATATTACTCGTTTTCATCGTGAAGCAAGTGCAGCAGCAGCTTTATCTCATAAAAACATTGTAGAGATTTATGATGTGGGAGAAGAGGATGATAATTATTATATTGTCATGGAATATGTTCCTGGTGATACTTTAAAAGAACTTATACATAAAAGAGGAGCTTTACATTATGTTGAAGCTATAGATATTTTAAAACAGGTTGCTAGTGCTACTGCAAGAGCTCATTCGATGGGGATTGTTCATCGTGATTTAAAACCTCAAAATATTTTAGTGACTGATAGTGGAGTTGTAAAGATTGCGGATTTTGGAATTGCTTCTATTCAATCTTTATCACAAGTAACTCAAAGTGATACAATTATGGGATCTCTTCATTACTTAGCACCAGAAATTGCAAGAGGAGAAAAAGCAACTGCTCAAAGTGATATTTATGCTTTAGGGATTGTTTTTTATGAGTTATTAAGAGGTGAAGTTCCTTTTAATGGAGAATCACCTGTTAATATCGCTTTAAAACATATGAGAGATGATATTCCTTCAGTAAGAGAATTTAATCCAACTATTCCTCAATCTGTTGAAAATATTATTATTAAAGCTACTGCTAAAAATACAAAAGATAGATACATACAAGCCAAAGAAATGTTTAATGATTTATCAACTTGTTTAAATAAAAAAGATGAAGAAAAATTAGTTTTTAAATGTGAAGAAGAAGAACCAACAATTGTTGCTCAAAATGATAAATTCTTTACGAAGGCACATTCTCAAAAAGAAGTTGTACCTATTAAAGAAAAGAAAGAAAATATAAAACCAAAGAAGAAAGAAAGTCAAAAGAAAATAAATAAAAATATTTATATTATGGCAGGAATTGGAATTGCTTCGTTATTGCTTATATTTGGAATATTGTATTTTATTTTCTCGGGAGATGATAATTTCCCTATGCCAAATGTTGTAGGATTAAGTAAAGAAGATGCTATGACAATGTTAAGAAGTAAAAAATTAGAATTTGATGAAAAAGAATTTAAAGAAGAATTAAGTGATCAATATGATGCGGGTTATATCATTAGAAGTGATCCAATTCAAAATAGTTCAGTACATGAAGGAGATAAAGTTGTTCTTACTGTTTCATCAGGTAAATATATAGAAATAGAAAATTATACTGGTCAAACATATGAAGAAGCTGCTTTATCTTTACAAGGGAAAGGATTCCAAGTAACCAAGGAAGAAGTTTCTAGTGAGGAACCAGTAGGAACTGTTATTTCTCAATCTATTCTTCCAACAAAAGAATATGATCCTAATACTCCAATCAAAGAAATCACTTTAAAGGTTTCTAAAGGTGTAGAGATTACTGTTCCAAATGTTTATGGTCAGTCTATTGAAGAAGCTAAGAATTTACTTGAGAGTAGTGATTATGGATTTGTAGTGAAGTTAAAGAAATTAACTCCACCAACAGATGAAAATGAAATAGCTACTATGAAGATTAATGTTGTTTATGAACAATCTATTAAAGCTTATACAAAATTAATTAAGAAAAAAGGACGAGTTATTACTTTATCGTATTATGATAAGAAACCATCTTTACCTAAGAAAGATGATACAACAACTCCAACTTTACCAAATATTGATCAAAACGTAGATAATAAGAAAAATGAAGATAATGAGGAGTAAAGAATGCTAAAAGGAAGAATAGTGAAAGCATTATCGGGATTTTATTATGTTGAATGTGATGAAAAGATTTATCAATGCAGGGCAAGAGGTAGATTTAGAAAGAAGGATCAAAAACCAGTTGTAGGAGATTTTTGTGAATTTAGTTATGAAGAGGGTAGTGATGGTTATATATTATCATTATCCCCTAGAAAGAATGAATTAGTGAGACCTCCAATATGTAATATTGATCAGGCTTTACTAGTCTTTTCTGCTAAAGAACCAGATTTTTCATCGTTGTTACTAGATCGATTTTTAATTGTTATTGAGAGTTTAAATATTGAACCTATTATTTGTATTTCTAAAGTTGATTTGGTTTCAAAAGAAGAAATAGAGAAGACTTTAGGACCTTATATAAAAGCAAACTATCAAGTTTATTTTATTAGTTCTTTAAACCAAGAGGGTATTCAAGAAATTAAAACAGTGTTTAAAGATAAAGTTACTGTTGTGACTGGTCAAAGTGGAGTAGGAAAATCTAGTTTATTGAATGCTTTAGATATTAAGTTAAATATTGATACAAATGAAATTTCTAAAGCTTTAGGAAGAGGAAAACATACCACTCGACATGTAGAATTATTAAAGATGCATGGAGGATTGGTTGGAGATACACCAGGTTTTTCATCTTTAGAACTTACAATTGATCCTCTTGATTTAGCTGTTTCATATCATGATTTTAAAGCTTTAAGTCATCAATGTAAGTTTAGAGGGTGTTTGCATGATAAAGAGCCTCATTGTGCTGTTAAACAAGCTGTTGAAGAAGGTTTGATTAGTCAAGAGAGATATGAACATTATTTAATATTTTTAAAGGAATGTAAAGAGAATAAGGAGAGAAGATATGGTTAAGATTGCACCATCAGTATTATCAGCTGATTTTACAAAATTAAAAGAAGATATAGAATCTATTGAAAATATTCATGCAGATTGGATTCATTACGATGTTATGGATGGACACTTTGTGGATAATATTTCTTTTGGTTATAGTATTTTAAATGATCTTTCTAAAATTACTGATTTATTTTTAGATGTTCATCTTATGATTAGTGATCCTTTAAGATATGTTGATCGCTTTATAGATGCACATGCCTCTTTGATTACTTTTCATTATGAAGCAATGAATAATGAAAATGAAATAAGAGAACTCATAAAACATATTAATGATAAAAATGTTTTAGTAGGAATAAGTATTAAACCATCAACACCTGTTGAGAGTATTAAAAAATATTTAGATGATGTTGATTTAGTTTTAGTGATGAGTGTAGAGCCTGGATTTGGAGGACAATCATTTATAGAATCTTCAGTAGGGAAGATAAGAGAATTAAATCAATATAAAGATTATCATCATTTTTTAATTGAAGTTGATGGAGGAATCAATGATTATACAGGTAAGTTATGTAAGGATAATGGAGCAGATGTATTAGTAGCTGGAAGTTATATTTTTAAAGCTGAAGATAGAAAGAAAGCTATTGATTTATTAAAATGAAAAAAATAGGAATTTATGGTTCTATCTTTGTAGGAGATGTAAAAGATAAGAATATTGATTATATTGCAGTTGATAATGGTGTTATGAATTTAATTCGTTTAGATATACATCCTATATTTGTGATGGGGGATTTAGATTCTTTAGATGATAAAAAGGCATTATTGGATTATAATATTAAAGTTTATTCACCGATTAAAGATGATACTGATACTGCATTAGCTTTACGAGAAGCTATTGAAAGAGGTTATGATACTGTTGATATTTATGGTGTAACTCATAAAAGATTAGATCATTTTATGGCTGTTTTATGTTTATTAAAAAGATATAGAGATATTCATATTACTATTTATGATGAATATAATAAAATATATCTTTTAAGAAAAGGTAAACATATCATAAAGAAGGATAATTATAAATATTTTTCTCTATTTGCTTATGAACCTACAATTGTTTCATTAAAGAATTGTCATTATCCATTAGATCATTATTTATTAAATAGTGATAATCCATTATGCGTATCTAATCAAACAGATGATGAAGTTGAAATAGAAATTGATAAAGATATATTATTTATTCAAGCTAATTAGAGGCTGTAACGAAATAACTTTTTTAAGAAGTTGATTTCATTCAGCTTCTTTTT
>CAJTTM010000053.1 GCA_910579135.1 uncultured Erysipelotrichales bacterium
ATGAGAAATATCCAAAGACAGATGGTAACAAATATCCAAAGACAAATGATTCTTCACAACCAGAATTATTCTTAACAATGATGGTTATGTCAGGACTATACATCACATACTATATGCTTGCATACAGACGTAGAAGAAAGGAAACAGAGTAAAAGGGGAATTCCCCCTTTTCTCTTATATATATTTATGGAAAGAAAAAAGAAATTAGGAGTTATTATAATTGGTATATGTATTATTCTTTCTATTGTTTATTTTGTTCTTCCAAGTAAAAATAAGTATCTAATTTATGAAGGAAGTGCAAGCCATGTAAATGATAAAAAAAGAAGTGATGATGATACTTTATATATTGGAGTCACTCAAGCTACTGATAGTATACATCCTTATAAACAAGATAATGAAACAATGGATATATTGTTGAAATTAGTTTATGAACCTTTAATATATATCAATGAAGACACAAGTATAAAGTATGAAATTGCTAAAAAAGTAACATTAAAAGATAATGGGAAAGAAGCTCAAGTTAAAATTAATACAGATAAGGTTTTTAGTGATAAAACAACTTTAAATGCTGATCTACTTATAAAATCCTATCAATGGTTCATGAAACAAGATACAGCATATAATCAGTTGGTTAGTAATGTTCAAAACATAAAGAAAATAGATAATCAAAATGTATTATTTACTTTTAAAGAGGCTAATTTAGAGAATATTAAAGTATTAGCAATGCCAATTTTATATGATCAAAATGATAAAAGTTATTATGGAGCAACTTTTTTGGGAACAGGTTCTTATCAAATAACAAATCTTGTTAATCATCAAGAAATGATTTTACAAAGAAATGAAGAATCTAAAGATAAGAAACAATATGAAAAAATTGTATTAAGATTAATTGATTATAACAATATTGATTCTATTATTAATACTCAAGAAATAGATATGTTTATGATCAATAAAGAAGATCATTTTGATAAAATCAAAGAAAGTAGAGCTTATGATGTTTATCAATTTGATAATAAGAAATCAGGATATTATCTTGTCTATAACATGAAAGATAAGAATGCAGTTGCAGATTTAGTAGAAGGAGACTCTTTCTTTGAAAAGACACAGGAGAGGGGAATGTATTCTTCAGGAATTGTTTCTGCTTATATAGATGATAATTATTACTCTCTTGTTGATTCGGGAAATTTTAAGGATATAAAAGTATTAAAAATACGTCATGATATAGATGCAGTTTCTATAGGAATCTATCAGAGTCTATTAGAAGTATTAAAGGGCAAGGGAATTGAATGTAAAGAAGTTAAAGATAGCTCATATGAATACGAAAATTTTAAAGAAGATATTCTTATTTATCATGGAGATTATAACCAAGTATTGTCTAATAAAGATATAGAAGAATTTTATAAAGAAAATTCACAAATAGAAATAGAAGAATTTTATAATCAATTAGAAAAATATCTTTCAAAGAAAAATATTATGTCTCCATTAAGCAAGGAAACAAAATGTGTTGCTATATTAACAACTAAAGATACATTAAATTTCTTTGAATAAAAAAATCAGTCATATACGACTGATTTTTTAGTATATTTAATTATAATTACTTAATGATCTCACCTTGACATGGACCAGCAATGCCAGCTGCATTTGATTCATCAGTATCAATATGCATTGCTAAAGCATAACTATCACTTACACGACAAACAACATCACCAAATGTTAAAGATCTACCATCAGTAGTAATCTTAACACTTACAACATCTTTGTCTTGAACATCAAATTCTTTAGCGTCTGCTTCTGTCATATGAATATGACGCTTAGCTGCAATAACACCACAAGAAATTTCAACTTCCCCTTTAGGTCCTACCAATTTACATCCAGAAGTTCCATCAATATCTCCAGATTCTCTCACTAATGCTTTAATTCCTAAAGTTCTAGCATCTGTTAAAGAAACTTCAACTTGGGTTTCTTTTCTTGTAGGTCCTAAAATTGACATGTTTTGTTGTCCTTTGCTTCCTACAACAGTAACTTTTTCAACACAAGCAAATTGACCAGGCTGAGATAAATCTTTTTTGTTTGTTAATGTGTATCCTTCACCAAACAAAGTATTTAAATCTTTTTGAGATAAATGTACATGTCTTGCTGAAGTTTCTACTAAAATTGTTTTTGACATAATTATTTCCTCCTATAACCATTATATATATTACTCTTTTTTTTGAATTTTGCATAGAGGATATTGTAAATTTATGAAAAATCTATACCTTATTTTAATAAAATTTATTAAAATAATAAAAAAATATCTTTCTAAAAAATATAAATCAAATTAATAAAATCACTCTAAATATTGATATTGCATTGTTTTGAAGGGTATTTCTAAGAAATTAGCAAAAAAATATATACAGTTATTTTAGAAATAAAACAAATATAAATATAATTCTTTACAAGAAATACAAAATATAGTATTATAATAACAATTTAAAGGGGTGAAATATTATGAGTAAGGAATTGAAAGTAGAGAAAGGGTTATATGATCCGCACTTTGAACATGATAATTGTGGTATTGGAGCAGTTGTTAATATTAAAGGGGTAAAAACTCATATAACAGTTTCTAATGCATTAAAAATTGTTGAACAGCTTGAACATAGAGCTGGGAAAGATGCTCTTGGAGAAACTGGTGATGGAGTTGGAATTTTAACACAAGTTCCTTATGCATATTTTAAAAAGATTATTCATGAGTTCTATTTGCCTCATGAAGGTCATTATGGAGTAGGAATGTTTTTCTTTCCTCAAGATACATTAAAAAGAAATCAAGCGAAAAAAATGTTTGAAAGAATTATTGAAAAAGAAGGAATGAAGTTTTTAGGATGGCGTCAAGTGAAAACAACGTCTGAAGTTTTAGGAGAAACTGCATTGAAAGCAATGCCTTCTATAGTTCAAGGGTTTGTAGAAAAACCTAAAGATGTCAGTGCTGGTCTAGATTTTGATCGTAGACTTTATATAGCTAGACGTGTATTTGAACAAAGCAATAAGGATACTTATGTTTGTTCTTTATCATCTCGTACGATTGTTTATAAAGGAATGTTTTTAGTTGGGCAGTTGAGAAGTTTCTTTAATGATTTAGAGGATGAAGATTATAAAAGTGCTATCGCTTTAGTTCATTCACGTTTTTCAACAAATACAATGCCATCTTGGCAAAGAGCACATCCTAATCGCTTTATTGTTCATAATGGTGAAATTAATACCATTAGAGGTAATGCAAATAATATGTTATGCCGTGAAGAAACAATGAAATCTTCAATTCTAGATACTGATAAAGTTTATCCAGTTGTCAATATTGAAGGTTCTGATTCAGCAATGTTAGATAACACTTTAGAATTCTTTGTTATGGCAGGAATGGAATTACCTAGAGCAGTCATGATGTGTATTCCTGAACCATGGGAAAATGATAATAGTATGTCTCAATTAAAGAAAGATTTTTATGCATATAATTCAACACTCATGGAACCGTGGGATGGACCAGCTTCTATATTATTTAGTGATGGGGAGATTATGGGAGCTGTTTTAGATCGCAATGGTTTAAGACCTTCACGTTATTATATTACTAAAGATAATTATTTAATTCTTTCATCAGAAGTAGGAGCTATTGATATTCCTAATGAAGATATTGTTGTTAAAGAAAGATTAAGACCAGGGAAAATGCTTTTAGTTGATACTAAAAAAGGAGAGCTAATTAATGATGAAGATTTAAAAAATACTTATGCAAGTACTAAACCATATGGTCAATGGTTAGATAGTAATCTTATTCAATTAAAAGATATTAAGATTCCAAATGTTCCAGTAGAACGTTATAAAGGAGAAGAATTAACACGTTTACAAAAAGCTTATGGTTATAGTTATGAAGATTTAAAAGATTATATTATTCCTACAGCTTTAAATGCTAATGAACCAGTCATTGCTATGGGAAATGATGCTCCTTTAGCTGTTTTATCTAAAAAACATCAACCTTTATTTCATTATTTTAAACAATTGTTTGCTCAAGTAACAAATCCACCAATTGATGCAATTAGAGAAGAGATTGTTACTTCAACATCTTTAAATATTGGAACAGAAGGAAATATTTTAGAGGAAAAAGCGGAGAATTGTCATCTTTTAAAAATTAATAATCCAATTCTTTCCAATACTGATATATTAAAGTTAAGAAGTTTAACAAAAGAAGGATATAAGTCTGCAACGGTTTCATTGTTATACTATAAAAATACATCATTAGAAAATGCAATTGAAAAATTATTTGTAGAAGTTGATAAAGTTTTTTATCAAGGAGCAAATATTATTATTTTATCAGATAGAGGAGTAGATGAAAATCATGTTCCTATTCCTTCATTGCTTGCAGTTGGAGCAGTTAATCATTATTTAGTAAAAACAAAAAAGAGAATGAAAATTGCCTTAATTATTGAAAGTGGTGAACCAAGAGAAGTTCATCATTATGCAACACTTTTAGGGTATGGGGCTAGTGCAATTAATGGTTATTTAGTTCAAGATTCAATTTATGATTTAATTGAACAGGGAATGATTCAAAAGGATTATTATGCAGCTATTACTGATTACAATGATGCCATACTTCATGGTATTATTAAGATTGCGTCTAAAATGGGAATTTCAACTATTGCTTCATATCGTGGTTCACAAATATTTGAGGCAATTGGAATTAATCATGATGTTATTGAAAAATATTTTCCTAATACGATTTCAAGAATAGAAGGTATTTCTATTAAAGATATTGAAAATGATGTTGATTTTAGACATAATCAGGCATTTGATCCATTAGGATTAGATATGGATTTTACGCTAGATTCACATGGGTATCATAAAGAAAGAAGTGGAAAAGAAGAACATCTATATAATCCAGCAACTATTCATTTATTACAATTATCAACAAGAAAAAATGATTATCAATTATTTAAAGAATATACAAAACTTATTGATGAAGAATCAAGTCAAGTTCATTTAAGAGGTTTATTAGATTTTAAGAAGATTAATAAAAGTATACCAATAGAAGAAGTAGAAAGTGTTGATAGTATTGTCAAACGTTTTAAAACTGGAGCAATGTCATATGGTTCAATTTCAAAAGAAGCACATGAGACCATGGCTATTGCTATGAATATGTTAAATGGAAAATCTAATAGTGGTGAAGGTGGAGAAGATCCCGAAAGATTTATTATTGGTAGTGATGGTAAAAATAGATGTAGTGCTATTAAACAAGTGGCTTCTGGTCGTTTTGGAGTTACTAGTGAATATTTATGTAGTGCAAAAGAAATTCAAATTAAGATGGCTCAGGGAGCAAAACCAGGTGAAGGTGGACAACTTCCTGGTGGTAAAGTATATCCTTGGATAGCAAAAACCAGACATTCAACACCAGGTGTATCATTAATTTCGCCACCACCTCATCATGATATTTATTCAATTGAAGATTTAGCGCAATTGATTTATGATTTAAAAAATGTGAATCAAGATGCAAGGATATCAGTAAAACTTGTATCAGAAGCAGGAGTAGGAACAATTGCTGCAGGTGTTGCAAAGGCTGGAGCTGAAGTTATTTTGATTTCTGGATATGATGGAGGAACAGGGGCAGCGCCTAAAAATTCAGTATATAATGCAGGACTTCCTTGGGAATTAGGTTTAGCCGAAGCTCATCAAACATTATTAATGAATCATCTAAGAGATAGAGTTATTTTAGAAACTGATGGGAAATTGATGAGTGGTAGAGATTTAGCAATCGCTATCTTACTTGGAGCAGAAGAATTTGGTTTTGCGACAGCACCATTAGTGACTATGGGTTGTGTCATGATGAGAGTTTGTAATTTAGATACTTGTCCTGTTGGAGTGGCTACTCAAAATCCTATTTTGAGGAAACGTTTTAAAGGAAAGCCTGAATATATTGTTCATTTTATGAAAATGATTGCTCAAGAATTAAGAGAATATATGGCAATGTTAGGTTTTAAAACAATTAATGAGATGGTAGGACATAGTGATTTATTAATAGTTAAGGATAATATTGATATTCATCATGTGGATTTATCAAGATTATTTAATAATCCTTATATTGAAAGAAAAGATAAATGTTTTAATAAAAATAATGTCTATGATTTTGAATTAGAAAAAGTTAAAGATACAACTATCTTATTAAAACAATTTGAAGAAGCATTCAAAAAGAATCAACCAGTTGAAATAGATTTAGAAATTAATAATATTGATAGATCATTTGGTACAATTTTAGGTTCAAGTATGACTCGTACATGTCATGGGCATATTCAAGATGATTTCTTTACTGTTCACTGTTATGGATCAGGAGGACAAAGTTTTGGTGCTTTTATTCCTAAAGGATTAACATTGGATTTACATGGTGATAGTAATGATTACTTTGGTAAAGGATTATCTGGAGGAAAATTAATTGTAAGTGTTCCAGAAGAATCTATGTTTAAAGCTGATGAAAATATTATTATTGGGAATGTTGCATTATATGGAGCAACAAGTGGTGAAGCTTATATTAATGGTATTGCAGGTGAACGTTTCGCAGTAAGAAACTCTGGAGCAATTGCAGTTGTTGAAGGAGTTGGAGATCATGGTGTTGAGTATATGACTGGAGGAATTGTCGTTGTTTTAGGAGAAACAGGTCGTAATTTTGCAGCTGGTATGAGTGGCGGTATTACTTATGTTTATGATCCAGATAATAAATTATACTCTCGTTTAAATGAAACAATGGTTAATTATGAAATCGTTGAATCAAAATATGATAAAGAACAATTAAAAAAATTAATTTCTAATCATTATCATTATACATCTTCTTTAAAAGCAAAAAGTATTTTAGATGATTTTGATAATCAAGTTTCTTTGTTTAAAAAGATCATTCCATATGATTATCAAAAGATGATTGATTTAATGGCACATTATGAAAAACAAGGAATGGATTCTTATCAAGCTCAAATTGAAGCATTTTATAAGATGAAGGAAGGAGCATAACAATGGGAAAAATAGGTGGATTTTTAGAAATAGATAGAGAAGATTTTACATCAGAAGATCCAATAGAAAGAATAAAACATTTCAATGAATTTCATCACCCACTTTCTAAGAAAAAACAAAAAGAACAAGGTGCAAGATGTATGGATTGTGGTGTTCCGTTTTGTCAATATGGTCAAAAAGTTGGTCAAATGGTTATTGGTTGTCCTTTAAATAACTTAATTCCAGAATGGAATGATTTAATATATAGGGGAAATGAAGAGCAGGCGTTAAATAGATTATTAAAAACAAATAACTTTCCTGAATTTACTTCTAGAGTATGTCCTGCTTTATGCGAAAAAGCTTGTACATGTTCATTAAATGGAGATGCTGTGAGTGTTAGAGAAAATGAATACGGCATTATTGAAAATGCTTTTGAAAAAGATTTGATAAAAGCTAAAATGCCAAGTGAAAGAAATGATAAAAAGATTGCAGTTATTGGCAGTGGACCTGCAGGTTTAGCTGCAGCAGATACTTTAAATAAAAGAGGATATGAGGTGGATGTCTATGAACGAGAAGATCGTCCAGGTGGATTATTGATGTATGGTATTCCTCAAATGAAGATTGAAAAGGATATCATTATGCGTCGTGTTCAAATGATGAAAGATGAAGGTGTTCATTTTATAATGAATACATATATTGAAACAAAGAAACAAGCAACAAAGTTATTACAACAATATGATAGTATCGTTCTTGCATGTGGTTCTAGAGTCCCAAGAGATATTCAAGTTGAAGGAAGAAATGCATCTAATATATTGTTTGCAGTAGATTATTTAACATCAATTACAAAATCATTATTAAATAGTCATTTTACTGATAAGAAATATTTCAATGTTAAAGATAAGAATGTTTTGATTATAGGAGGAGGGGACACTGGAAATGATTGTGTAGCAAGTGCTATTAGACATGGTTGTAAAAGTGTTATTCAATTAGAGATGATGGAAGAGGCACCGTTAGAAAGAGGGGAAGACAATCCATGGCCAGAGTGGCCTAATATAAAAAAAACAGATTATGGTCAACAAGAAAGCTTAGCAATCTTTCATAAAGATCCTCGAGTTTATCAAACAACTGTTTCTAGATTTATTTTAAATGATAAGAATGAAATAGAAAAGGCTGAACTAGTTAAATTAGAAAGAAAGCAAGGAAAAATGGTTCCTATTCAAGGAAGTGAGTATGTCATTGATGTTGATTTAGTATTGATTGCAGCTGGTTTTGTTGGTTGTGAATCAAAGATTACAAAGGCTTTTCAAGTTAAGCTCGATTCAAGAAATACAGTAGAGACATTAGAGCAAAGTTATAAAACAAATGTTGAAAAAGTATATACTGCTGGTGATATGCATCGAGGGCAATCACTTGTTGTATGGGCAATTAAAGAAGGTAGAGAAGTTGCGAAAGAAATTGATAATGATTTAATGGGATATACAAATTTATAAACAGATGAATGATCATCTGTTTTCTTTTTTTGGAAAACCAAAGAAATGATTGATGATTAAAGGTATACTGTTTTATGGATTAAGGAGGGGATACCAATTGGAAAGTAGAGAATGGTTTACAAATCAACAATTAAATGCTTTAATTATTCCATTGGTTATAGAACAATTACTAGCAATTACAGTTGGTTTTGCAGATACAGTTATGGTATCAAATGTTGGAGAATCTGCAGTCTCTGCAGTTTCTTTAGTTGATTCTATTAATATTTTATAAATTAATGTTTTTGCAGCCTTAGGAACAGGAGGAGCAGTTGTAGCTGCTCAGTTTATAGGACAGGGAGCAAAAGAAAAGGCAAGGTTTTCTGCAAGGCAATTAATGATCATTACTTTATTATTATCTTCTATTATTATGGTTATATGTTTAATATTGAATCAATCTTTATTAAGTTTAGTATTTGGAAAAGTTGATCAAGATGTTATGAATAATGCTGTAACTTATTTTTTCTTTTCTGCTATTTCATATCCATTTATTGCTCTATTTAATTCTGGAGCAGCTTTATTTAGAGCTATTGGGAATTCAAAAATATCTATGATTAATTCGTTGGTTATGAATATTATTAATGTTGTATTAAATACCATTTTTATTTTTGGTTTTCATTTAGGGGTTTTAGGAGCAGTTGTTGCGACTTTAATTTCGAGAATGAGTGGATGTATTGTCATTATGTATATGCTTAGAAATAGGAAGAACGATATTTATATAGATAATTATAAAAATTTAAAAATGGATTTGAGTTATATTAGTAAGATTCTTCAAATTGGAATTCCTTCAGGACTAGAAAATGGAATGTTTCAGTTTGGTAAGATATTAGTCCAAAGTTTGGTTGCGACTTTTGGGACTTATGCAATAGCAGCTAATGCTGTATCAAGTAATTTAGCACAAATGATGATTATTCCAGGAACAGCAATTGGTTTAGCAATGGTAACAGTTGTTGGACAATGTGTAGGAGCTAATGAATATGAACAAGCATCAAATTTAGTTAAAAAATTAATGAAAATAACTTTTGTTTCTATGACTGTTTTAAGTTTAATGATTGCTTTACTTTCTCCTTATATATTCCCATTATATGCCTTATCATCAAAAACAACAGATTTAGCTTATAGATGTGTTTGGCTCCATGCTATCTTTGCTTTTACAATATGGCCTTTAAGCTTTACTTTACCTAATGCTCTTCGTGCAGCTAATGATGCTAAATATACAATGATCATTTCTATTGCTTCCATGTGGATATTTAGATATTGTTTTAGTTTTGTTTTAGGCAACCAATTTGGTTTAGGTTTATTTGGTGTTTGGATAGCAGTGATCATAGATTGGGGTGTAAGAGCTATTTTCTTCATATATAGATATATGTCTGGAAAATGGAAGAATAAACAACTTGTATAATTTAAAAAACTTCACATATAATTAGTGAAGGAGGAAATGATGAAACGATTAATTATACATGTTACTAATCCAGTTGGATTATATGCTTCTCCTGCTGGAGAATTAGTTCAATTTGTAAAGCAGTTTCCTTGTTCTGTTCAATTAAGATATCAAGATAGAGAAGTGAATTTAAAATCAATGATGGGAGTATTATCATTAGGAATTCCATCAAAGGCTCAAATTGAAATTTTAGTGAATGGATTACAAGAGAAACAAACAATGGATTTAATTGAAGATAAAATTCAAAGCTTACGTATTTAGCAGTCAATTGACTGCTTTTTTTGAATATGGTAAGATGTTTTTAGGTGATGTTATGAAAGAAATGATTTGTTTTGATATAGATGGAACATTGAGAGATAATTTAAAGCATGATGTTTCTTTTTCGACTTTAGAAGCTTTAAAAAAATTAAAAGGAAATGGTTATCGCATTGTGATTGCGACAGGAAGAGGAAAAGATTCATTGATGAAAACAGGAATAATGGATATTATTGATTGGGATGGTTATGTTTGTAATAATGGGCAAATTGTTATGGATTCTTTAAAACATACGATTTATCATGCGACAATGAAAAAAGAAGCAGTTAAAGAGGTTTTAAGAGTTGCTGATGAAAATAATATGGTGACTTGTATTAAAGCAAAAAAAAGAAAGTTAAACAAAGAGGCAGATGAATATGCATTAACATCTTTAAAGTATTTCAATAATCCTTTACCAGAAGTAGGAAAGTATGAAGGTGAAGAAGTTGATGCGATGATTGTTTATGGTCCATTAAAGCATACTTATGATGAATATAAACATATTGAGGGAATTTGTGTTTTACCAGGTGAATCAACTTATGCTGATATAACTATTGCGAATGTCTCTAAAGCAACAGGAATCAAGAAATTATTAGAGTTATATAGTTTAAAAGAATATATTGCTTTTGGAGATTCTTTAAATGATATGTTTATGTTTAAAGAAGCAAAGTATAGTATTGCGATGGGGCAAGGAAATGAAACATTAAAAAAACAAGCAACTTATGTGACAACGGATATAGATCATCATGGGATTTATAATGGTTGTGTTCATTTTGGATTAATTGAGGGAGGAAAATATGGAGTATAATATTGAAAGTGCAACAAAGAAAGCACATGAAATGTATGTTTATCAAGAAAGTGAAAAGGCTGATGAAAAAGATTCTTCTTTTGATGCTTTATGGCAAAGTATTTATGATGTTTGCCAGATTGCAAGTTATGGTATTATTGATACAGTTGAAGAAGATGAACTTCAAGAAGCTATTGAATGGTTAAAAGAAACTCAATCACTAACAACTTTATATAAAGATTTTCAAATGTTATTTTAAGGAGGATGGAATAATGAAAGTATGTGATATGCATTGTGATACGATTTATGAATTAAATGATCGTAGATTAAAGGGAAATGAATATAGTTTGTTATCTAATGATTTAAATATTTCTATTGAAAAGATGACAAAAGGTGATTATTTGATTCAAAATTTTGCAATGTTTACTCATCTTAAAGAAAATAAAGATGTTGTTAAACATGTACAAGATATGATTGATACATTTTATTTAGAAGTAGATAAAAATAAAGATTATATAGGCGTAGTTTATTGTTATGATGATATTGTAAAAAATCAAAAGGAAAATAAGTTATCTGCACTGCTTACATTAGAAGAAGGAGCAGTTGTTAATGGGGATTTATCTTATTTAAGAAATTATTATCGTTTAGGAGTAAGAATGATTACATTAACATGGAATTTTCCTAACAAAATAGGATATCCTAATTTTGATATTCATGGTGATAAACATGGATATAGAGAATGTGATGAGAAACATGGTTTAACAGAATTTGGAATAGAGTATATTCAAGAAATGGAAAGATTAGGAATTATTATAGATGTTTCTCATTTATCAGATGCTGGTTTCTATGATGTATTAAAATATACTAAAGCTCCATTTGTAGCTTCTCATTCTAATGCTAGAAGTCTTTGCCCACACGCTAGAAATATGAGTGATGATATGATCATTGAGCTTGCAAAACGAGGGGGAGTTATGGGAATCAATTATGCAGCTGATTTTTTAAGCGAGAATGCTCCTATGTCTACGATTGAAGATATGGTAAAACATATTGAATATATAAGAGATTTAGCTGGTATTGATTGTATTGGTTTAGGTAGTGATTTTGACGGTATACCTCAAAATCTAGAAATGAAGGATTGTTCTTATTTACCAGAATTAGAAAAGGCTTTATATGCTCATGGTTTTAGTCAAGAGGATGTAGAAAAGATATTCTATAAGAATGTTTTAAGATTATATAAAGAAGTATTGAAATAACACTCATTGAGTGTTTCAGACT
Organism: uncultured Erysipelotrichales bacterium; assembly: GCA_910579135.1. Taxonomy (GTDB): domain Bacteria; phylum Bacillota_I; class Bacilli_A; order Erysipelotrichales; family Coprobacillaceae; genus MGBC113645. The sequence goes on from CAJTTM010000053.1 coordinate 12,314, forward strand.
GTTGACAAAATAGAAAGTCAACAGTTTTTTGTTTTCAAAAAGAAGAAT
>CAJTTM010000054.1 GCA_910579135.1 uncultured Erysipelotrichales bacterium
GAAAACGGTGCTCATGTTTAACATTTTTTAAGACATTTTCAATTTTGCTTGACATGACTATGTTTTATAAAAAAACAAAAGAAAGATTTAATTTGTTACTATTTACAATATAAAAATAACGCAAAATTTTCATATTATGAAAACAAAAAGAAATCCTTCCTTTTTTATTGAATATAATAATAAGGAGGTTTTTTTTATGAAAACTAAAATTGATTACAAAAATGATTTTGCTTTTAGGTATATCCTTGGCAGTCCTACTCCTGATGGAATATATCTTTTAACTATTCTTATTGAAGGTGCTTTAAATATCAAACTTAAAGAACTTCATATCTTAAATCCTGAGCTGATTCCTTCTCAATTGGATGATAAAGATATGATTCTTGATATTCGTGTTAAAACTAACAAAAATGAAGACATTGATATTGAAATGCAGAACTCTTGCTTTAGTGAAACACTAAGAAAAAGATTTCAACTCTATGGTGCTCAGTTATTATCTAAACAATTAAAAGCTGTAGATCCTTATTACAAACTTCATCATGTTTCACAGATTATTTTTATTGATGGAATGAATAAAGGAACTGATGAACTGGTAGATACATATGAAAGTAGAAATAAGAAAGGAATAAGAGAAAAAGAGAGTCTACTTACAAGAGCTTATGTGCAATTACCTTATATCAATGAAATGATCAAACAAAAAAAGATAGAAGAATTTAGTGATTTTGAATTAGCGGTCTATGCCTTTAAAAATGGATTTGATGATGTTATAATGAGTCTAAGGAAAAAGGTGATAGAGACAATGAAAGAGAAGATAGATTTGTTTAATGAAGATGACAAGTTAAGAGATATCGCAAATAAGAGAATGTTAGGGAAGATGCAAGTCGAAGGAGAAAAACAAGAGAAGTATGATGAAGGATTTATTGAGGGGCATAACCTTGGCAAATCTGAAGGTCGAGAAGAAGATAGAAGAATGATTATTGATTCTCTTTGTACTCATATTCAATTAAAATTTGGTGAAGATATAAAACCATTTTTAGAAAACCTAACAATAGAGAAACTTATACAACTACAAGGATCACTATTTACTGCAAATACAATTGAAGAAATCAAAGAATTAATCAAAGGATAGAATGATAAAACACATATCTAAAAAGTGATATAACTTAAAAGATATGTGTTTATTGTTTAAAATATTATGATTTTTAAGTTCGGTAATTTAATTAGCGAATAGTAGCCTTAATAAAATTTAAACTTTTCTTTTGAATATTTATTATTTGTATACTTTCTTATCTCTTATTGATGATTTCTTTTTTAATTTAATCAAATATATCACAATCATTAAAGTAAAAGTTGTTAATGTAATTTGAAGTAATCTTATAGATGCAGCGTAACTATTAAACATGGCATATCCATCTATTAAATAATATAGTGAAATATACAAAATACATAATTGAATGATAAACAATACATATTGTATTAAAGTTATATACGAATCTTCTTTACATATATAATAGATATTAACAATTGCATAAACAATAAACATAATATATAAAATCAATTCAAATAGATTAGCTCCATTGACTAATTGAGGTAAAACTTTATCTGTTACTTCCATTCCTATTTCATTTAATTTGGTAACCATCAATATTCTACTATTATTCGCAATATTAATATAATTAAAGAAAATATAAACAATAAATATTATTTTTTCTATAATTAACAAAGGAAATTTCTTTTCTTTATATACATTTCTCATCTTTTCTAACATAAATTAATTATCTCCTTTCTTTGAAATTATATATTTCATTAATATGATAATGTTTTTTTGTACATTGGTGTTTTAATTGTTGTTGCGGTTCCCAATGCTTCGTAATTATCTATTTTAACACCATAGTTATAATAAAAAGTTATTCCTCTGTGAGTTGAAGATTTCCATTTATAATCAGTACTTGCATTATAGAAAGAAGATTGAGATAGTAATCCAGATGTAACGGAAACTATTGATAAAGATGGTCCACTAAAAGATGTAATAACCCCATTGTTTTCATTCACTCTCACTACCGCATAACATTGCACAGTAACATCAACTGATTGTACACTACTAACTTTTATTGTGTCTGTAAATTCTTTTGTTAAATTATATGTCTTTGAAGCATATGGAACTATCCCGTTTCCAACCACAACATTCGATTTTACAATTGTTAAATTCAAATTACTTTGATATTGTAATATAGCTTGATAATCTTTCAAATTGTAGTTAATTTGATTATCCTTTATAAATTGATTTAAAACATCATTTTCATTTTGATCAATGACCGTAAAATTTTTATTCCTTGAATAAATCGCATCAATTCGTGACTCATAGTCATTACTAACATTATACGAGTTATTACTAATTGCTAAAACATTACTAAAACTAAGACTAATTGCTAAAACAAATACAAACATATACTTTTTAATGTTGTTTTTCACGATATTTTCCTCCTAATTATATGATTTTTAATAACTATCTATACTTTATTGTGCATCCAATGTTATTGTAAACAAACCACTGTCGTGTTTGTCTCCACCAATGGAAGTTTCAGCATGTATTCTAAATGTAGCTTTACAATGTAGTGTTCTTCCAGAAGAAGACAAAGTTGGTTTATATGTTGTAATATCGCTCACTCTACATACATATCCTGGAGCCTCAGCAAAGTTCTGAACTAAAGACGGTGATCCATAAGATGTTATTTTTCCAGTACTTTCATTAACACGTATTGTTACCTTTAAAGTTACACTAGCAATCATTTCTAAATCTCTTACTTTAGTCTCCACCTTTTTTACATTACGACACACTTTCGCTTGACTCAATTTTTGTCTATCGTTTAAAATGATTTTTGTATAAATTTCCTTTTCATATTCAGTATCATTTTCGCTTTTATGATATTGTGTTGTAGAAGCTGAAACATTATTTATACCAATAACACTAATTAAAGACAAAATTATAAAACACTTCACAAATTTTAACATATTTAATCCTCCTATACTTCTTAAATACTATGCCTATTTTAATTAATGAACCAAACTTTTCCATGATTATTAATTAAAAAAACTTGAAAAACAAATTTTTGTTCACTCCTTTCTTTAATTATTCTTAACACTACACTAAAATGATAACTTCTTAATTTTATTGTACTATATTCTTCTCTAAAAACAACATATATTCATTATTCGTCGTTTATCATTCGTTATTCGTTGTCTCATTATGAATAAAATTAATATATAATAAATAAAAGGAAGTGATTTTATGTATTGTTTCGCAATTATTGATGATGATATTCATGATTTAAATCAGATATCTAAAGCTTTAAAAGAACATTGTGATTATCATCATATTAAATATAATGTTGATTTATATAATGATCCTCTTGAGTTCTCTTTCAATAAATATTATGATGCAATCTTTTTAGATATAGATATGCCTAGTATAGATGGTATGAAACTCGCAAACCAAATCAATTCTTACTATTCAACAAAAATAATATTTGTTACAAACTATACTAACTATATAAACATTGTCTTTAATGTAAGACCATTTCATTTTATAAACAAATGCAATCTAAAAATAGAAATAATCAAAGTATTAACTTTACTATTTAAATATCTAAATAAAGAAAAAAGACGTCTAAAAACGAAAAGGGGAATAGAAAATGTTGGTATTGAAGATATTTATTACATACAAAAGAAAGATAATCTCACGATGATTTATACAAAGGATAAGGAATATGATATATGGGAATCAATATCTACTTTATATGATAAATTGAAGTCGTTTCATATAGAAAAAGTGAATCAATCAACATTGGTTAATTTAAGATATATTAAGGTATTAAATAATAAGACTATTATTCGCAATATTAATATAATTAAAGAAAATATAAACAACAAATATAATTTTCTCTATGATTAATAAGGAAAGTTTCTTTTCTTTGTATATTTTTTTTATTGTTTCCAACATAAACTAATCACCTTTATTTAATTTTAAATCATATATTTTTTATTCTTTTGATAAATTAACAACTTATCTATAACAATCCATAATATAAATAAAAAGATATTTATTGCTAAACCATTATTCTTATATATTAGATTATTTATACAATATATTCTCACTATAGTTAAAACAATTATAAAAATGACATTAATAACAACTTCTTTTTTACTAAAAGACAGATAATTGAGTTTATCTAATAATATAATTATCGGTATAACAAGAAAGGGAAAAAGACTTGTGAAAACTTTATTAAGATCTATATACCATAATCTTATATATGATAGTGAAAACTCTAAGGTGTCACCTATAAATAAAATCACAAAAGCTAATAATATTGCTTTATATCTATCTGTAGATATAAAAACAGATAATAATAGTGAACTTATAAATAATATAGTCATAGTTAATAAATTACTAAATAAAAGTGTATTTGATTTTAATCCTAAATCATTAAATTGAATTTTGAATCCAACATTTATAACAAGATAAATAATACTCATAAAAATTATACTTTTATAATCATGATTTAAAATACGAAACCAATAGAAAACACCAAGAAATATCAAGATATCTATTCCATAAGATATAAAATAATTAGACATATATTAGTTACCTCCTTTAAACTTTTATATTTTTACTTCCATGCCACCCATCTCCACTGCTAATACGTTGTAAAGTTAATGTAATATTTGCTGTCTTATTATCTAATTTACAGCCTTTTACTGAATGAACAAATAAATCATTAGGACCTTGTATAATTTTAGCATTAGTACTAATAACCCCAACAAGGTTCCCATTAGCATCGTTATATCGATATCTAAATGTGACTTCAACTTTAAAATATTTAGAAGCTGTATCTGTATATCCTGATATATAAGCTTTTTTTGTTGCTTCTGCATAAATATCCATTAATTCTATATCAAGAGAGTTTATAGCATTTACATTAGAAAAAACACTAAAATTTATAACTAAAAACATAGAAAAAATAAACATTAAAATTTTTTTCATAGTATCCTCCATTTCTATTTATTTTAATAAATATATTTTTTAGTTTTATTTATTATTAGATTTATAATCCTTTTTGGAATGAATTTATTAGATTTTTTAGATATGTGGAGTAATAATCAATTCTATTAATAAAAATAATACGATATTACTCCTTCATATTTTATAATTATTATTTAAAATTCAAGTGTTTCTCCTGAATAAATCGGATCAAAGTATACTTTTGATGTACCATATCTATCACTTATTGATGTTGCCCACATTGTAATAACTATATTTTTATAATAAACTTTTCTTTTATTATTTTTATACCCATAATCACCAGTGACTTGGTATTTATAAGAGTCGAAAGTCCCAGGATAGTAATATACACTAATTCCAGGTGGACTTATAGAAACATATTTTCCAGTTGTTTCATTAAAACTAGCTCTTCCACAAATTTGATAACCAAATTCTGAACTCGTAGCTTTTCCTTTTATTTTTAATATGGTATAAAGTACTCTAGAACGTTTTGATACATTAGTGTTTTCATATGCCTGAATACTATTATCAATTTCATCTACAGCTAAATTTTCAGCATTTTTTAAGAAATTTTCAAGAATAGTGTTCATGTCATTATTAATATAGTGATTATAATTTTCATTATAAAATTGTATACTAATATCTTGATTGTCCTTATTATAAATTTGAATTTTATCATATTTTTTATCTTTGAAGAATTCCTTAAGTCTTTCTGCTATACATGGATATGTGTCTGTTAACTCATCTTTACTTTGCGCATTGGTTGTACTAATAAAGGAACTACCAATAATCAAGACTGTTAAAAAAATAATTATTATTGTTTTTTTATTATATTTAATTAAGTTCAATATCATATCCTTTCTCCCTCTGCTATATATTTAATTACTTTATAATCATTATTTTCAAAATTGATCTCTAAGCCTACTATATTTAATCTTTAAATCATTTTCAATGCTCTCTCTTTTCCCAACCTCATATCAATATTTAATAATTTATTCTTTTTAACACTTAAATTTTCTGATAGTATTTATCCTAATTTTCCAGGTAATAAAATCCGCTTCAAATACAACATCCTAATTTCAACTTTTTTAGTAAACCAATAAAATTGTTTTTATATCATTCTCCTCTCCTAATGTATTTTTTCAAAACCAAATAAAAGAATTACTTCTTAACTTCATTTTACTTCATTACTCTTTAAAAACAACAAATATTCGTTATTCGTCGTTTATCATTCATTATTCGTTGTTTCATTATGAATAAAATTAATATATAATAAATAAAAGGAAGTGATTTTATGTACAATTTCGCAATTATGGACGATGATATTCATGATTTAAACCAAATATCTAATGCATTAAAAGAACATTGTGATTATCATCATATTCAATATAATGTTGATTTATGTAATGAGCCTCTTGAGTTCTCTTTCAATAAATATTATGATGCAATCTTTTTAGATATAGATATGCCTAGTATGAATGGTATGAAACTAGCTGAACAAATCAATTCTCATTATCGAACAAATATAATATTTGTAACAAATTATAGTAATTATATTAATGTTGTTTTTAATGTTAGACCATTTCATTTCATTAATAAAAGTCATCTTAAAATAGAAATGATAAAAGTATTAACATTATTATTTAAACATTTAAATAAAGAAAGAATACGTTTAAAAACAAAACGAGGAATAGAAAGTGTTATGATCGATGAAATATATTACATACAAAAAAAGAATGATTTGACAATGATTTATACAAAAGATAAGGAATATGATATATGGGAGTCAATATCTACTTTATATAATCAACTTAAATCTTTTCACATAGAAAAAGTCAACCAATCAACATTAGTCAATCTAAGATACATCCAATCAATAAATCATAAAATTATTACTCTTAATAATGATATTAAATTGAATCTGTCTATAAGATTAAAACCATCTTTCATAAATCTTTATGAAGAATATCTATTGAGGAATTTATAATATGAGTTCTTTTGATATTATTATTAATATAATTGAAGCATTTTGTTATTGTTTATTTATTTTTTTGGTATTAGATAAGAATAAGAAATTTCAATATTTATTCTTGTTTATATTTATATTTTTTATCAATATGAGTATATTTAATTATTACTTATTTCCTGAAATTCTACTAACAATCACAAATTTTCTAATACTTTTTATATATTCTCATTATCTCAATAAAAATGAGCCTATTCAAAATCTTTTTTTAGTTTTATTTATATCTGTCATTAATGATATATCCGCCTCTATTGCAATGATTATGACTATAACATTTTTTCAATTCCCTTTTTATGATGGAAATGCTTATATACTTTTAGTATTATTATCAAAAAGTATATTCTTTACTTTGACTTTAATATGTTCTAAATATGTAAAAACATATCATATATCCAAAACAAAGATATTATATTATTGTTTGTTTGCACTAATTACTTTAAACATTATTTATAGTTCATTATCTGATTTTATATTTTATAATAATATGTTTGATCGTTATATTTTTACAATTTGTATATGTATAAATTTGTTATCTTTCTTCATATGCATTATCTTTCTTGAAAGTAGAAAAGAAGAAGAAAACAAATTGACTATGCAAAGAAATATACTTGAGTTAAAATATCAGGAAAATATATATCAAGAAAATCAAAAGAGTATACAAGAGTTAAATAAATGGAAACATGATATGAAACATATTTTTAATACGATTAGATATAATATCAATAATAATGGTATAGATGAAGCTAAACATATTATTGATAAATACAATAATATATTAGATATTAATCATCTCAGTGTCCAAAGTGGAAATGAATTATTAGATTATATTCTTCTTACAAAAATAGAGAGTATCAAAGAACAAGGTATACATCTTACTATTATTAATAATATTAATAGAATACCTATTGATAATAGCCATTTAAGTATTATGATAGGTAATTTATTAGATAATGCGATTGAAAATATTGGTAAAGATAAAGAAATTATGATAGATATTGGTAATGTAAGTTCATATCTATATATAAAAGTTATGAACTCAATTGATAAACCCGTATTAAAAGATAATCCTTATTTATTGACTACAAAAAATAATACAAATAATCATGGAATTGGTTTAAATAGTATTTATTTAATATTAGATAAATACAATGGAAAAATAGCTTTTGATGATGGTGATTATTTTACGGTAAAAATTATCATACCTATGTCATTGACAAATTATTAATATCTATATTAATATAAGTGAATACAGGGGAGATTTTATATATGGAAAGATATAAAGAGATTGAAAGAAGTCTTATTAAAACATTTAGAAAAACAATTTGGAGAAAGTTTACAAAAGCTGTTATTGAATATGAATTAATTCAAGAGAATGATAATATTATGGTTTGTATTAGTGGTGGAAAAGATTCTTTCTTACTTGCGAAATGTATTCAAGAATTACAAAGACATGCTCAAATTCATTTTGATGCAAGATATGTTGTTATGGATCCTGGTTATAATGAGAAAAATAGAGAGTTTATTGAAAGGAATGCTGAAATATTAAATATCCCTATTGAAATCTTTGAAAGTGATATTTTTGAGGTTGTTGATCGGGTTGGCGGGGGGAGTCCTTGTTATTTATGTGCAAGAATGCGAAGAGGTTTTCTTTATAGTAAAGCTAAAGAATTAGGATGTAATAAGATTGCTTTAGGTCATCATTTTGATGATGTTATTGAAACAACTTTATTATCTATGTTCTACGGTTCTGAGATTAAAACAATGATGCCTAAACTTCATAGCGATAACTTTAAAGGTATTGAATTAATTAGGCCTTTATATATGGTTAAAGAAAAAGCGATTTTACATTGGCGTGATTCTAATGATTTGATGTTTTTAAATTGTGCTTGTCGTTTTACTGAAAAATGTTCTACAGATGAAACCTCAAGCAAAAGACAGGAAGTCAAAGAACTTATTGAACAATTAAGAAAAGTCAATGAAAATGTTGATTTAAATATTTTCACAAGTATGCATAATGTCAATATGGATTGCATATTAGGATATCGCACAAATGGAGAAAAACATAGTTTCTTAGAAAAATATGATGAAGAATAAACCTCTTCATCATATTTTATATCCTAAAATTATCCATCTCTCCATTATCAAAATAGAGAACTTCTTCTACTTTTTCTTCATCTCTTACTGGAAGAAACACAGTTAATTTCACTGCTTGATGTCCACATATTGGACACCTATATTCATGCATTCCACAAGCATATGTTCCTGTTGGAATATCTTTCTTTTTATTTACTTTCACAAGATTTTGTTTATAATAATTGGCATCTTCATGTGATTGATAATGTCCTACAATAACATGAGGAAGCATAAAAAGTTGTTTATGGATAATATCCATTTCATTTTGACATTGACTACACCAATCATCATGAAATACACTTCTCATTTTTTTAAATAGACTCACTATTATCTACACCTCTTGTAGAATTTAGTATTTCAACCATCATATCAGCCTTAGAAATTCCAGTTAAAATATAATTACTATCCATTCTCCAACGTTTATTAGAAGTAAATGTATTCACTCTTATTTTAATCGCATCAACAACAAATAAAAAACTTACTCGACTACTTCCTTTCATAAAACCAGCACCACTTGCTCCATCATCTACCCAAGCTTTTGTAATCTTATATGCTGGTATAGTATAAACTTGAAATGGATTCCATCTAAATAATAATCCTACTTGTTTATTGATTTCATCTACAACAACAGTACAACTTCCTCCATAAAACGTTTGATTACATACAACACCTTGTTCTTCTAAAATAAAAGGCATTTGATTCTTCTTTTGTTTATATAAAAGTGTACTCGCAAAACACCAAAAAAGAATTGCAATCATTGGAATAAAAAACAATGTTATCACTGCAAGACTTCCTCTCCAATCAAAAATCACATTAAGTATAACACATATAGCTATAATAATAGCTGGTATAAATATATAACTCAATATATATCCTATATTATATTTTTTTATAGTTTCCATATTTATTTCCTCCTAATCCCATTCTGATTTTCTCTTTTTAAATGAAAAGAATGCTGGGAAAATTCCTAATTTTGATCCAATAGTATGACATAAACAAAATGTAATGATTCCAGCTATAAACTGAGGTATGACTTTACCTGTTTCTTTATAATCTTCTTCACTCATTTTAGCTCCTTGTCCAACCATATCAATATAAAAATCAGTTCTTGTTAATGGATCTTTATGTTCAATTTGATTTATAAAAGTTTCTTCTTTCTTTAAATCTTCTTTTACAACTTTTCCAATAGGTAATGTTGCTTCTCCTGTATAAATACTTTCATCACTATGTTGTACTGATTCCTCATTAATATAAGCTGCTACTCTTTCTCCAGAAGGTAATGCAAGACTCTGAAAGAATTTCCCCTCATAGTAGCCTCCACCCTCATTACGATACTTAATACCAGGAGATACAACAGTAAATGTTTTATTTTCTAAAAGTTCTTTAATGTTATTTACTCTTACAACATTTTTACCTGCTTTACTTCCAACATCCCCTTCTTTTGCAGTATGTTCTTCAACATATTCTTCATATCGAGATGAATTGATTTGATCCATAATCTTTCCCACACCAAATCCCACTAAATAAGCAGCTAATAAACATACCCAAATATCAAAGCGTAAACTTCTACGTCTCATTTATATAAATCCCCCTTTTATATAATTAAATTATTTCTTCATTATTATAAAATAAATTATATTCATATACAATTGAAAATTTATTTCATAATTTAAAATATTTTGCATATTTATGTCAAGCAAAATTGAAAATGTCCTAAAAAATGTTAAACATGAGCACCGTTTTCA
>CAJTTM010000055.1 GCA_910579135.1 uncultured Erysipelotrichales bacterium
GGCGAAGAAGTAAAAAAACTATTAAATGAGTATGTGTTAATAGATTCTGATTAGGACAACAAAATTAACTAAAATAGATTATTTCAGATTTGACGGAAAGAGGATATATGTATTGGATAGAAAAATGAAGAAAATTTTAGTTACGGGCCCAACCTCTGCAGTAGGATCCAATTTTATAAAATTTGTGGAAACAAAATATAAAATAGTAACTCTTGGTCGGCGGGAAAGTGATATTATTTTTGATTTTACAGGAAATGATATACCTGTAATTCCTGAAGGGGTAGATTCTATTGTTCACTTTGCTGGCATGTTGTCTGCAAAAGATGACAATGAGATTCTTAGTATGTTTCATCTGAACGTGAGTGGGCTTTTGAAAATATGCATGGCTGCCAGGCAGAGTGGGGTAAAACAAGTTATATATATTTCATCTGTCAGTGCGGCTATTTCTAAAGAATCAGAATATTATGGATATTATTCGCTCACAAAAAAACAGGCGGAAGAACAGGCAGCTCTTTATTGCAGACAATATCAGATATCACTCTGTATTATACGGCCAAGTCAGATTTTTGGTAAAGATCATTCTTATGCGAAGTCGCAATCACTTTTATATTTGATGATGCAGAATGCTGCAAAAAATAAACCTGTTAATATTTATGGTTCTTATGATGCAGTTAGGAATTATATATATGCTGATAATTTGTTTTTTATCATAGATAAGGCAATCGAAGTATGTTCTGCAGATAAAATTGATGTGATCGACGAGAGAAATTATAAATTAAGTGAAATAGCCAATATTATAATAGAAACGTTTGACAGTAAATCTTCAGTGTTATTTTTAAATGACAAACCGGATATATCGGACAATGGCTTTTTTTTAAAAGAAAATTATTTTGTAAAATGGGATATACCATTTATAGACTTTGAAGAGGGTATAGAGATTATGTCTGCGTATTTTTCAGATAAATATGCAGAGGAATGTCAATGTTGAAGAAAAAAGATAGGATAATTTGAATGAAGACAATTTTGGTGTCAGGTGCTTCTGGTATTGTTGGGTATGGTATTTTAAGATGTCTGAAGAACCGTGGGTATAAGTTGATTGGAACAACAATTTATAATAATTCTCCAGCAGAGTGTTTTGCGGATATTGTTGAAATAGTTCCTGGATCATCCAGTGCTGAATATCTGCCATATTTAATTTCTCTCATAAAAAAATATCGCATAAATATGTTGATTCCCGGGATCGAGATAGATATGTCTGTCTGGAATGAACATAGAAAAGAAATATCAGAACAGGGCGCTTATGTATTACTTAATTCAGCAGAGCTCATATCCTTGTGTCTTGATAAATGGAAATTTTATCAAAAATTTGCAGAGTATGATACATGCTATCGAATAGAGTCTTCAATTGAGGCAGACTATAATAAATTCAATGTCCCTTTTATTGTGAAACCAAGACATGGATTTGGCTCAAAAGGAGTTGTCAAGATTGAATCAGAGAGAATGTTTGAACAATATAAAGCATGTATAGGTGATACTTTGATGATGCAGGAGTATATTGGTTATGAAGAGGAAGAATATACGGTTTCTGGTTTTTTTGATTATAAAAGCAATTTATGCGCATGGATGGCCATGAGAAGAAAACTGTCAGGTGGTGGCTTTACTGAGACGGCGGAGGTAGTGTCTGCAGATGAGTTTAAACCTGCCATTATGGAACTTGCAGATATATTTCATCCGGTGGGACCTACAAATTTTCAATTTCGCAGAGATAAAGGAATATGGAAATTATTGGAGATTAATCCCCGAATATCTTCTTCCACCTCTATACGAACAGCTTTTGGATATAATGAAAGCCAAATGGCTGTGGATTATTTTCTGAATCATAAAAAGATTGTACAGCCGGAAATTATAAAGGGACATGCCATTCGATATACGGAGGATTTTGTTTTTTATGATAGCAATCATATCTGATATTCATGGGAATTTTATAGCATTGGAAGAAGTTCTTAAGAGAATAGACGCGCAGGGAATATCTGAAATATATTGTCTGGGAGATACTGTCGGATATTATTCACAGGTCAATGAATGTTGCGATGAGCTGAGACGACGAAATATACATTGTGTAATGGGAAATCATGACTGGTATCTGGCTTCGGGTACAGATTGTGAAAGATCACAGTCTGTAAGAAAGTGTATGCATTACCATCGGCGTATTATTTCCGATAAAAACAGGGAATGGATCTTATCTTTGCCTGTTACAATGAATGTTTTGGGAATATCAATGCTTCATGGAGGATGGAAAAATCCTATTGATGAGTATGTGGAACCTTCAAAAGAATATTTTGAGAAAATAAAAGGAAATATTTTTGTCTCTGGCCATACACATGTCCAAAGAGTGGAACAGTATGCTGACAAAATATATTGTAATCCGGGTTCTGTCGGTCAGCCGAGAGATGGAGATCAACGAGCGGCGTATGCTGTATTTGATGGGAAACAGTTTGTATTATATAGAGTTCCTTATGATATTGATCAAGTGGGGAGATTAATGGAAAAGGCAGGCTTTGATTCCTATTATTATGGTTGCCTTCAGGATGGAGCAAAAAACTTACATAGGTAGAAAACAGAATATATCCATCAGAACATCGGGTGGATAAAAAGAATATGAATGTTCAGTAAATAGAGGAAGGAACATGGTGCGGTTGCAGTTATATGCATCATACAAGTGAAACATGAGCGTTGGGCAAGATACAAAATATTTACATTTTATTGGTGCGGTTTATTTAGACGGTTTTTTATGGACAAATGCTTTGGAATGGAATGGATATTATAAAGTAGATATAAAGACAGGAAAAGCAGTATTTTTGGGGTTATTTGATTATGCGGATATTCTGGCAGATAAACTGTTTTATCAGGTCTTAAATTATGATAAATTTGTCTTTTTTATCCCCTGGTTTTCAAACTATTTGGTAAGGTTAGACACAATTACATTGGAAACAAAATATTGGAAGTTGCCGGAAATTATAGAAGTAGAAATAGCAAAGTTCAGGGCAGCACACATTTATGGTAAAAAAATTTTTATGTTTCCTCATGTGGGGAACAGTATTTGTGTCTTTGACATAGAAAAAGAGCTCTTTGAATGTGATGAAAAAGTTGTAAAGGAAATCAGTCAATTTGAAAAAGGAAATATCAAAGACAGATTTTTACAGGGATGCCAGAAAGAAGAGGTTGTATATTTACCACATTTTTCCAGTAGTCTTGTACTGAAATATAATTTAATTGATTATAAATGTGAAGTAATTTTATTCCCGAAAGAAGAGAAAAATATCGTATACATTGCAGAAGTTGATAATAAGTTAATTATCTTAACTGGTATAGGAAATATTTGGGAATATTGTATGGATAATCATTGTAGAAGGCTCATATATCAGTACGATGGGGAAAAATATTATCCGTATAGATGTGTTGTTCCGGTAAAGGATTCTCTTTATTTAATGCCTGCAAGAGAGAAACATATGAAAGTGCTAAAGAACGGGGGAGAAGATATAATTCCTTATCCTTTTGGATGGGAACTAAAGTATATAAATGTTGATATAGAGTCTGTTTTTGATGGACATTTTATAGATGAAAGCAGAATTTTGTTTTATCCTTGTCAGGGGAATATGCTTTTAAGTTTAGGAGTGGAACAGGCTCTTTTGCAAGGAGTGGAAGTATGTGAAAATCCGGAAAACAGAGAGAAAGCGATGGTCGGGCATACGGTGCTTTTTGATATAAAAGGAAATATATTAAAAGAATCCAGGGTGGATTTGGGATTGTTTTTAAATGTATTTACAGAAAAAAGATATAAATCAAATCATATAAATAATTTAGAAACGTATGGGAAGCAGATCTGGAATACAACGAAAAGAGGGTAGATGTTTTATGAAGATTGCAATATATGGCGCTGGAATTTGTGGGGAGTATATCATACGGGAGATAAGAAAATGTAAAAATTCCAAGGTGGAAGTAGTTCTATTTATTGATAATAATCCAATTTATCAGGGACAGTTAAAATATGATCTGCCAGTTGTAAGTTTGGATTGCTTTATGAAAACGTATCACAACGTGATAGAGAGTGTTTTAATTGCGGCGCTGGATGAATTGACAGCACAGGAAATGGTTGTTTCGTTGCTGAATAAAAATTACAATCATATTTTTTGGTGCACAGAAGGAGCATGGGAAGCAAAACTTCCTGTATTGAACTCAAATGGCGGGTTTAGATCTTATATAAAATCTGTAGACGAATGTAAGCCGATTTTGCCATACATGGAATATCATGTGTCAGATTTTTGTAATTTAAAGTGTAAAAGATGCGGACATTTTTCTAATTTGGTATCAGAAAAAATATTTCCTGATATTAATGAATTCAAAACAGAATTGATTGAATTATCAAAGAGATTTCGTGATATTAGAAAAATCCGATTAATGGGAGGAGAGCCGTTTATCAATCCGAATCTGGACGGTTTTATCTATGAGGCAAGAAAAAATTTTCCTTATTCGGATATAAGGGTTGTAACAAATGGCATACTGTTACCGAAAATATCGGATCAGGTTGTAGAAGCAATCAGAAATTGTGGTGTTGTAATAGATATTTCTCAATATCCTCCTACAAAGGAAGTGATTGAGAGAATCGTTGCTTTTGCGCAGGAGAAAAAACTGAGAATTCAAATCACAAAAGAAATAACAAAATTTTTCAAATCTGTGAATGCTGGTATAAGTACAGATTATGAAAAAATATATTCAGATTGTATCAGTAGAACTTGTCATTTTCTGCGCAAGGGACATCTTTATGTTTGTCCGGCACCAATATTATTTTTTGAAAATAAAGAATTTTTAGAATTGAATATTACCCAGGAGGATCTGGAAAAGAATTCTTTTGATTTGATACATGGAAATGAAGATGGGTGGCAGATATTGAAAAAATTTCTGACCCCTTTTGACTTCTGCCAACATTGTGTTAAGGCAGAATGGCATGATTGGAAAGCGTCAAAGCAGATAATTAAAAAAGAGGACTGGATCGTACATAATTAGGATAGAAGGGAATTAGTGATAAATGATGATGAAACCAAACATAATTATTTATGGATTAGGAAAGTATTTTCAAAATTTACCTGGGGAACAAAAAGAAAAGTTTAGTGAATTTAATATTATAGGATATTGTGACCGCGATAGAAACTTTGCAGAACAATATACGGAGTATATAGAACCTTCTGATCTGGCTGGCAGGAACTATGATTTTATTGTGATAACAAGTATGTTTTACAGAGAGATAGTTAACAGTTTGATCAACGAGTATGGTGTGGATTATAAAAAAATAATTATTTGGGAGGCTGAAAGAAGAAAACAGGATTTTAATAATCCATATGGCACATTTTTTGCCTTTGGACAGTTTGGAGAAGATTATGTGATAAGAAATATTTTAAAAGAAAAAGGTATTCCGGTAGAGAATGCTACCTATATAGAAATAGGAGTAGATAATCCCTTCAAAGGAAATAATACATATTTTTTGTCCCTGTCAGGTGCAGAGGGTATATTAGTAGAGGCAAATCCAGAAAGTATTAATTTAATAAAAGTAGTTAGAAGCAATGAGAGAATATTAAATAAAGTTGTTAGTGACAGAAAGGGAGCAGCTACATTTTATATTGCAAATGATCCTGCATTGTCATCGCTTAGTAAAGAGAACATTGAATTGAATGGCGGTATTGTTCAAGAGACTCTTGAGATTGATTCTATTTCCATCAATGATATATTAGGAATGCAGGAAGGAACGGTAGTATTGTCAATTGATGTGGAAGGATATGATAAAATTGTACTTCAGTCTATAGATTTTGATTTATATCAACCGGAAATTATATGTGCAGAGGTTGGAAAACCTGAAAAGGTACTGATTGAGTATATGCAAAAGAAAGGATATTGTTTATGCTTTTGCAATAATATTAATTGTGTATGGAAAAGGATTTGATTATGCGAGGATGCATATAAAAGGCTAATTGAAAAGATATATTAATGAGGAAAATATGGAAGATATTTTAGTATCAATCTGGTGTATTACATATAATCATAAAAGGTATATAAGGGACGCCATAGAAGGATTCTTAAATCAAAAGACAAATTTTAAATACGAAATTATTATTCATGATGATGCATCCAAAGATGGAACGGCTGATATTATTAAAGAGTATGAGAATAAATATACGGATTTTATTCATGGAATTTATCAGACCGAAAATCAGTACAGTAAGTATCCTTCTGATATAAGATGGATAAACAAAATTGCAGTACAAAACTGCAGAGGAAAATATATAGCAATTTGCGAGGGGGATGACTACTGGATAGATATTCAAAAATTGCAGTTGCAAGTGGATTATCTGGAAACACATCCGGAATGTATGATGGTAGTTCATGATGCCCTTAATATAGATTGCAGGAACTATGAAATGAAATCGGGAAGCGCTTATGAAAAGGATGGTATTGTTCCGGCAGAAGACATTATTGTACAAAGTAAATATGTATTTTCTGCATCTATGATGTATCGCAGAGAAGTGTTGCAGATGCGGGACTTTTTTCTGGATGCTGGAATTGCTGATTACCCTACGTTGCTTTATTCGCTTACAAAAGGTTCTGTTTATTACTTTACTAGAATTATGTCGGTTTATCGAAAATTTCATGAAGGCTCCTGGACAGCTTCTGTTTTACACAAAGAAAATTTGTTGTTTATTCATAATATACGGATGATTAATTTTTTGAAAAAGTATAACGAATATACAGAATTTAAATATGATATGCATGTGGTGCGCAGAATTCAAAAGAGTGTGAATGTTATTTTTGCAATTTCTAATAAAATGACAATAGAAGAGTTCTCCTCTATGTGTAAGAAATACTCAAAGGAAACACATGATAAATATTTGAGTGTTTTTGAGAGATTAGAAGAATTATGGTTACAAATATTTGATGATAGTTATATAGACGAAAGTATTTATCGGTTTGTTGAAAGATATTCTACCACTATTATTATGGGAGCTGGAAAGTATGCAGGTATTTTGGCAAAAAAATTATTAAATCAAGGGATCACATTTGAAGGATTTGCAGTTTCTGATTGTCAGCAAGTACCAGAAAGTTATTTGGATAAGCCTGTTTGGAAACTTGGCGCCATGCCATTCGATTTGAAGAAAACAGGTGTTATCATTGGAATTGATCCATTTATATGGGATCAAATTGTGAATTCTTTATATAAGGCAAAGATTGAAGATTATTTATGCCCATATTTATTTTAGGCGGAATAAGAATAAATATTAAATATTAAATGGAGTTTTTTATGAGACATATACCAGTGGCATATGCTACAGAAGAAGATTATGTGGTTTGCACAATTGTATCTATGCTATCTGTCCTGGAAACAGCAGATTCGGATACTTATTATGATTTTTACATTCTTGTGGATAAAGATTTCACAGAGGAATCCAAAGGAAAAATACTGGAGATTTTAGAAGCCTATAAATCACGGTGCAGTATAATGTTTAAAATGGTGGGACAGATTTTTGATAATGTATGTTTGAGAATTGATTTTATTAAAAAACCCACTTATTTTCGATTACTGTTACCGAGGTTACTGCAGGAAGAAAGATGCATATATTTAGATTCTGACACTGTAATTTGTACAGATTTGCAGAAACTATTTGATATGGAAATGGGGGAAACATACCTTGCAGGGGTAAAGGCACCCGGATATATATTGCATTCCAGTGAAACTTCCCGTAAACAAGCTTTATTGCCAAATATGCAACAGTATATTAATGCAGGGGTTTTACTGATGAATTTGGATCAGATGCGTAAGGACTGCGTTGTGGAGAAGTTTTTACGTCTGATTCCATTAAAAATGGAATCACAGGATCAGGATATTATAAATAGTGTTTGTTATGATAAAATTACATTTCTTCCTTTTGAATTTAATGTGATGATAAAGTACGCTGCCTGGAAAATGGAGGATTATGCAGAGGTTTTCCAGGCAGAAGAGTTAAAAAAAGCCTGGAATGATCCAAGTATCATTCATTATGCTGACCGGACAAAACCATGGAAAAATTTGAATTGTATAATGGGAGATTTTTGGTGGAGTACATGCAGGAGAAGCCCTATATGGAACCGCTTCTTTAAAAATGAGTCAGAAAGTCTGTTTTTTGAAACTCTTTATTCCGCAACATGTGGTATAAACAGAATAACAACAAAAAGGACAGGGGCTTTATTTGATCTAAAATTCAAAAAAGAATTGATAATATTTGGAGCGGGAGATAGAGCGAATAGCTTTATTCAATATTTGAAAAATTATGGGATGACACCAGAATATATTATGGTATCGAATAAGGAAGGAAATCCGCAGGTATTAGCAGGGATTAAAGTAAAAGAGTTGTCAGATATAGGCGATAGCAATATGACAAAAACTGTAGTGATTGCAACATTAGAAAAATATCATGTTGAGATACTGCTATTGCTGAAGAAGTTTAAATTTAAAGAAATTATACCATTAAGTGATAAGTGGAATTTGACTAAACTGTAACTAATTTGGGAGGAATAATGAAAAAGTTTGCGGTAGTTGCTGTGGGATACAATCGGTTGAGTTCATTAAAGCGATTGTTAGCCGCATTAGAAAATGCGGAATATGGCTCTGATCATATAGCCCTAATTATTAGTCTTGATTTTTATCATGAAGATATATTGAGAGTGTTTGCAGAAAAATTCCATTGGAGCCATGGAAACAAAATTTTAAATTTTTATGATACGAAACAAGGGCTTCGAAAACATATATTACAATGTGGAAATTATTTAAACAAATATGATCTGGATGCAATCGCTGTATTCGAAGATGATATATTGCCATCCAGAGCTTATTATATGTATATGAAAGAGGCTGTAAATTTTTATGAGAATAGTTGTCAGATAGCCGGAATAGCATTATATTCTTTTCGAATAAATCCCTTTTTAAGGCGCCCCTTTTATCCTATTTTAAATGGACAGGATACATTTTTAATGCAATTTCCGTGTTCATGGGGGCAAATTTGGACTAGAGAACAATGGAATGGATTTTATAACTGGTATTTAGAACATGAGAATATTGCAATTAATGCAGATAACATACCAGTAGCTGTATCTGATTGGCCATCTTCATCATGGCTGAAATATTATACAAAATATTGTGTTGAGAAAAATAAATATTTTGTTTATCCCTATACTGCTTTATCAACAAATTTTAATGAGCCAGGAACGCATGTGAAGGAAGAGGACAGTATATTTCAGCTGGTAATACAGGAACAGGTAAAACAGAATTATTCTTTTTGCGACACAAATTCGGAGGTTCTCTATGATGTGTTTTTTGAAAGAATTGGTTTGGGTAAAACGTTAGGGATTGAAGAAAAGGATTTGTGTGTTGACCTTTATGGCAGTAAAGGCAGTCATGGAGGGAAGAGGTATTGGCTTACTACTGTAAAAAGAGATTATAAAGTAGTTGATACATTTGGAAGGAAAATGATACCTCAGGAACAAAATATAATATACAGTATAAAAGGTAGTTCGATTTATCTGTATGATACAATGGATATGAAGGATACCCCTGAAAATTTGGAAAAGAATATATTATTATGCAAAGAAGGAAAGAAACTTGTCTTATATGGTGCAGGGGATATTGGAAACCGCTGGTTAGAACATTTAGGTTCGGAAAGAGTATATTGTTTTGCAGATACAAATAAAACGGGCGAAGTGATAAATGGAAAGAAAGTTTTAAGCCTTGATATACTAAAGAATATGCAAAGTGATATCAAAATATATATTTCAACATCATATGAAAAGAAGGATGAGATATACAAAAAGCTAGTGGAAGCTGGCCTGGAAAAAAATGTTGTAGGTTCTCCTTATTTGGACAAAGATATTTTCGCGGAATGGGATACTTTTATTGATGAGAAATCAGAACTGGAAGGGAGAAATGCTTTTTTAAAAGGAGTGCAGTTGCATTGCAGTAAATTGGGATATGCATCTTATATAGCAGCAAAGACTGCTCTTTTCAATACATATATTGGAAGATACTGCTCCATAGGGCCCAATGTAAGAATTGTTGTTGGGCAGCATCCTACAAGAAATTTTGTATCAACACATCCTATATTTTATTCTACCCAACAAATAATTAAAAAAACATATGTTACTGATAATTTATTTGAAGAACATAGAGTTACGAAAAACGGCTACATGGTTGAGATTGGAAATGATGTATGGATTGGTGATGGTGCTGTTCTTATGGAAGGTGTAACAATTGCAGATGGTACAATTGTGGCATCAGGGGCAAATGTTGTGAAAGATACAGAGCCTTATTCTATTGTAGGTGGGAATCCTGCTAAAATAATACGTTATCGATTTGATGAAGAGCAGAGAAAATTTTTATTAAATTTGCAATGGTGGAATAAGGGAGAGACATGGATAGAGAAATATGCGGATTCTTTTTATGATGTAGAAAAACTTAAATTAAGGCTGAAAGAGAAGGAATAAAAATGAAAAAAGTGTTGATCTGGGGGCCGGGGATATTGCGAAACAATGCTGTTATGAAGGGAATACAGAAAAGAAATGTTAAAAATCACAGTGATCACCGTATGCTATAATGCTGAAGATAAAATAAGAGAAAC
>CAJTTM010000056.1 GCA_910579135.1 uncultured Erysipelotrichales bacterium
GTCCTTTTTTGATAGACTGTATTAATATTTTATTTCGTTACAGCCTCTTTTTTATATAAGTGATTGTATTGTAGTAAATAAATCTTTATTTTCATTAATATCATCTTCATTGCCAATCACACAATAAGAGGAATGATTTAACATATCTTCTATTATTAAAGCAAGATCTTTAATATCATCAAGAGACATATTAATAGTATCTTGTCTTACTTGATTAAGAAAATCTTCATCAATTTCCATCATATATCTATTAAAACTAATAATTGCGATTTGATGATTAGATAAAACATTTTCTCTTTCGTTGATTGTACCAATAATATATTGTTGTAGAGTTCTTTCATCAACATTCAAGTTTTTGATATAATCAAGACATTTCTTATAGACATCTAAAGATTCTTTTAAATGAGGATCACGATAAGAAATAAGTGATAACATATTATAGTTATTATCTAAAGCAAAGCATCCATAAGCTCCACCTTTAACTCTAATATGATGCCATAGGTAATCACATTTTAATATATGTTGTAATGTTTGATAAGCAGCAATCTTAGAATCATCTACATGACTATATCCACTTAATGCAACATAATTGACTTGTGAAGGTATTGTATAGGCCTTATAAGATTCTTTCTTTGAAAGAGTTGGAATATACATAATAGATGTTTCACTATCATCTAAAGCTTTTAATAAGCTTTCTAGAGAACAAATCACTTTATCATAAGAATCCTTTTCTCCTGCATAAGAAATAATTAAATGCTTTTTATTAAAAATCTTAACAGTAAGATTAGAGAAAATCTTATTAAATTCTTCAATATCAAAATGATCTAATAAATCACAAATAAAATGATAATACCCTAAATAATCCATTTTATCCAAATAATAATCAGATAAACAGAAATCTTTTCTAGACTCATGATAAGCAATACTATGAGCATTATTCATAAATTGAGATTCTAAAGAAGCTTTTTCTTGAACTAAAACTTCTTTAATACGTTTTGAATTATTAAACTTAGAATTAAATATCGTTTCATTAATAAATGAAATAGCATCTTCAACTTCATGGTACAAAAATTTTGTATTTATCTCAAAACAAGGTTTAGTTATCATCTTTCTATAAGCATCATAGATTGCAGTACTATAACCAATACCACCTGTATGCATGAAAATTTCATTACTTAGATCAGAATAAGAATAATTATTAGTATCAACCATACCTAATATAACACTAAGAAGTGATGCGTAAGGTAATAAATCAAGTGATAAATATCTAAGATCAAAATTAAATTTAAGATAACCAATTCCTTTTGTATCTAAATTATGATAAAGAAGTTTTATACCTTCAATATCTTTTTCTTCATTAACGCTAGATTGAACCTTGGAAGGTAAATCTTCTTTTGATAGAATAGGAATACAATTAATAATACTTTCGTCTTCTTCACTATCTTGATAATCAATAAGTTCTAAGCAATCATTATTAATTTGTTGTTTTTGTTCATCTGTTAATTTTTGATAAATAGTATTTAACTCTTCTTCAAAACCATCTATATCTTGAGACGGTAATAATGATAAACATGAAGAAACACCTGATAATAATTTTTTTGCATAACTTTCAAATTGATAATTTTTAATTAAATCTTCTAATTCTTTTAATGTTTTTTGAGCTTCTAATAATTCAAAGATATTATCTTCATGATAAAGCCATTTTAATAAAATTTGTTGATTTAAAGATAATCCTTTAGGAGTACTAGATTCTAACTCTCGATATTGAAATTGTAACATATGAAGTGCTGCAAGAACTTTATTTTCATCAAGGGATAAATGTTCAATATTTTCTTTAACAATTTCAAAAAATCTTTCTTTTTTCTCTTCTTTTGCATTCTTACATATAATACTAAAGCTAGGAGCATTAGCATTAAGAGTAATTGAAGTATAGACATCTTGTCCAATGTCCTCATCAAGTAATTGAGTTCTTATTTTAGCTCCTTGAGAAGAAACTAATGCATAATCAATAATTTCCATAACCATAAGATCTAATAAAGAATGTTTATGTGAAAAAATAGTACTATAACTAAAATAAGCATAATCTTCATTAGAATAATAAGTATTATCACTTTTCTCTATTGGTTTATATTCTAATGGATATTGATATTTTTTATAATCTAATGCTTTGTAATGAGACAAATAGTTTTTATCTAAATAATCCAATCTTTCTTCAACATCAATATCACCATATATAAATAATAAACATTGAGATGGATGATAATGTTTTTTATAAAAGTCACAAAATTCTTCATAACTTAAATCAACAATAGCTTTTGGTTTACCTCCTGAATGATAAGCAAAACAGCTATTAGGATATAATGCTTTCTTAATATAATATTCTAATAAATAATCAGGAGAAGCCATGTATCCTTTCATTTCATTAAATACAACACCATTATAAAACAAACCTTCTTCATCTATTTCATAATGCCATCCTTCTTGCATAAAGATCTTTTTATTTTCTATTGCAAGAGGATGAAAAACAGCATCTAAATAAACATCCATCAAATTATTAAAATCTTTATCATTCATACTTGCGACTGGGAATACTGTCATGTCATCATAAGTCATTGCATTTAAGAATGTATTCATAGATCCTTTCATTAATTCTACAAAAGGATCCTTTAAAGGATATTTCTTTGAACCACATAATAAAGAATGTTCAATTATATGAGGAATCCCTTTATCATTAGTGACAGGAGTAGGAAAACAAGCAGAAAAGACTTTATTTTTATCATTATTAGAAATAATAACAACAGTTGCTTGAGATTGATTATGTTTATAAACATATCCAATTCCTTGATGCTCCTTTAATTCAACAGTTTCTAATAAGCTATAATTATTCATTTAAACCTCCTAAATATTCAATTGCACTATGTGCAGCTATATTACCCTCACCTAATGCTTTAGTAATTTGATATGGTAAACCAGTATTATCACCACATGCAAAACATCCAGCTAAATTTGTTTCCATCTTTCTATTCACAACAATATGACCATTATTCATCTCTAATCTCTTTAATCTTATCATTAACAACAATAACATTGTCATTCTTTATTTTAGAATCTTTAAATAATGGAAAATAATAAACTGTTTTCGCAAGATTTGCGAGGTAATCAACTTCTAACTCCTTTTCAATACTACCACAAACAACTACAATAGTACAATCTTTATATAAATTTCTATCACAAGTTGCACAATAGCTTACACCTCTTCCAATAATCATAATGCTTATCCTTTTCTTATTTTCTAGCATGATAATAAAAAATGATCTTATATACACAAATATTTTCATATAATTAAAGAAATATCTTTTATCCTCTTTTCATAAAACTAAAAAAATGTTAAATTAAAGTAGAAAAAGTTATTAACGGAGAAAAACAATGAAAAGAGAAGATATTAATCAATTATTTGAATTATTAAAAGGACATAAAGTTTATATACAAACACATAATTTTCCTGATCCTGATGCAATTGGAAGTGCTTATGGTTTACAACAATTATTAAAATATCACGGAATTGAAAGCTGTCTTTGTTATGTAGGTAATATTGAAAGAATTTCTTTACAAAGTATGATCAAGATGTTACCTATTCAGTTTGCATCACAAGATGAGATTATGAATATGAACAGTAATGATTATGTTGTGACAGTGGATGGACAAAAACATAATACAAATTTAACAGATTTACCTGGTGATGAAGTAGCATGTATTGATCATCATCCTACTGTTTTTGAATGTAATTATAAATATAAGGATGTAAGAATTGTAGGTTCTTGTAGTACTCTTATTACTCAATATTTTATAGAAACAAAAACACCAATGAGTGAAGATGTGGCAACTGCTTTATTATATGGATTACAGATTGATACTGATAACCTTACAAGGGGAGTAACACCTGTAGATATTGATGTGTTCCCATATTTATATAGTCGTGCTAATCATCAAAAGATTTTTTATATTAATAAAAGTTCTATGGAGTTAAGTGATTTAAAAGCATATGGTGCTGCCATTGAAAATATACATTTATATGAATCAATTGGTTTTGCATGTATTCCTTTTGATTGTCCAGAAGCTTTAATTGCGATGGTTGCAGATTTTATACTTGATTTGCAAGAAATTAATTTTTGTATTATTTATTCATATAGAACAACTGGTATTAAGTTCTCTATTAGAAGTGGTGAACCAGAAGTTTTAGATGCTGGTGCTATTTCTTATGATGCATTATCTTCTTTAAACGGAAATGGTGGAGGTCATGCGACTATGGCTGGTGGATTTTTATCATATAATGAATTAAAACAAACAGGAGCTTCAAAAGATCATTGGGATGGTATTATTGAAGAAGCATTTTTAAATTATTTAAAGAAAAAAGATAATATTTAAAAAGGTTGTATCAACAACCTTTTTATTATCCTCTTATCTTTTTAACAAATTCTGCAATCTTCTCTGTTGCATATTTAAGTTCTTCTAAGCTATATGCATATGAAACTCTGATAAATCCTTCTCCTGCTAGTCCAAATGCTGTACCTGGTACACAAGCTATTTTTTGATCATTTAATAATTGTTCACAGAATTCATCAGATGTTAGACCTGTTGATTTAATACAAGGGAATACATAGAAAGCTCCTTGTGGTTTAAATGTTTCTAATCCCATATCATTAAATGCTTTAACACAGAAGTTTCTTCTTGCTTTATATGAATCTCTCATTTTTAAAACTTCATCATAACAATGTCTTAATCCTTCGACTGCTCCATATTGAGGAGCAGTAGGTGCTGACATAATGATATATTGATGAATTTTAAGCATAGCTTTAGAGAATGTTGGATTAGATAAGACATATCCTAATCTCCATCCAGTCATCGCAAATGCCTTTGAAAAACCACTAATAATAATACATTGATCTTTGATTTCTTCAAATGAAGCTATTGAACAAAACTCATCTTCATAACTTAATTCTCCATATATTTCATCAGATACAACAATAATACCTGACTCTTTTATAATTGGTATTATTTTTTCATAATCTTCTTTCGTCATAAGTCCACCTGTTGGATTAGATGGATAGTTAAGAAGAATTGCTTTTGTTTTAGGTGTTATAGCTGCTTTAAGTAACTCTGGAGTTAATTTAAACTGATCTTCATGTCTTAATGTAATTGGTACTGGTACTCCCCCAGATAACTCTACACCTGGTGTATAAGCAACATATCCAGGATCTAATACAATCATTTCATCACCTGGATTTAATATTGCTCTTAAAGTAATATCAATACCTTCAGAACCACCTACAGTAACAATACACTCTGATTCAGGATTATATGAAACATGAAATCTTCTTTCATAATAATCGCAAATCTCTTTTCTTAATTCTATTAAACCTCGATTTGCAGTATAAAAAGTTCTTCCTTTTTCAATAGAATAAATTGCTGCTTCTCTAATAGCCCAAGGAGTTGCGAAATCTGGTTCCCCTACCCCTAAAGAAACAACACCTTCCATACTAGAAGCTAAATCAAAAAATTTTCTAATTCCACTAGGTTTAATAAGTTTAGCTCTATCACTCAATAATTTATCATAATCCATTATGGAGTCACCACCAATCTACTGTCTTTACCATCTTCATCTTCAATCAATACAACTCCATTATTTTTATATTGTTTTAATACAAAAAATGTTGTTGTCCCTGTTACACCATTTAAACAAGCTAATTTACTTGCTACAAAGTGAGCAACTTCTTGCATTGTCTTACCTTTTACAATCGCAACAAATTCAAATTCACCGCTTAATAAATACATTGTATCAACTTCATCAAATTTATAGATATGTCCTGCAATACGATCATATCCATATTCTCTTTCAGGATTAGCATTAATTTGAATCAATGCAGTCACTATATCTGTATTCGTTTTATCCCAATTGACAATTGTATGATATCCACAAATAACCTTCTTTTGTTCTAATTCTGTTAATTTATTAACAATGTTATCTTTGCTTTCATCTAAGGCGGCCGCTAGATCTGTAATCTTCGTTCTTGCATTTTTTTGTAATAATGTTAATAATAATCTCTCGTCCATACCACTATCTCCTTTATATTTGATATTTATTATTATATATTTTTTATTTGTATTAGTAAATAGATTTGTAATATGATAAAATATTTTTAGAAAGGAGTTTTACAATGAAAACGTTTTATATAGCTAGTTATGGTAAAAATAAAGATAAGGGAATTTATACTCTTACTTTAAATGAAGAAAATTTAGAAATGAATTTGATTGAACATATAGAAACTGTTGATTATCCTTCTTATATAATTTGTAGTCATCATAATTTATATGTCTCATATAAAAATGCTGGCGTTGAAAATAATGGTGGTGGCATTGGAAGTTTTTCTATCTATAATGATAAATTAATATTAAATAATAATTATAATTCTAGTGGTCGTTCTTATACTCACCTATGTACTGATGAAAAGGGAAAATATATTTTTGCAGCTAATTATCATTTTGGAGCAACTGCTTCTTATCGACTAGAAAATAAATCAATCAAAGAAAAAATATGCGCAGTTAGACATAAAGGAAGAGGTCCTGATTTATTAAAGAGACAAACAGCTCCTCATGCTCATAATGTAGGGATAACTCCTGATAAGAAATTTGTGTATTCTGTAGATTTAGGTGCTGATAAAGTCTTTATGTATCATTATGATAATGGAGTTTTAAGGGAAGCTTCAGATCGTACTTTAAATGTTGTTCCTGGTTCTGGTCCAAGGCATATGATTTTTTCTAGAGATGGAAGATTTGCTTATTTAGTTAATGAAATTTCTAATACGATTATGGTTTATAAATATAATGAAGGTTATTTTAATCTTGTTCAAGCTGTTTCTAGTATTCCAAGACACTTTAAAGGATTTTCAAGTGCTTCTGCTATAAGAATGACTTCTACAGGTGAACATTTATTTGTATCTAATCGTGGACATGATAGTATTGCATTATATCGTATTAACCAAGAAACTGGAAAGATATCATTATTATATATGATACATACTGGAAAAGAACCTAGAGATTTTAATATTTATAATGATCAATTTTTAATTGTTGCTGCTCAAGGTGATAATAAACTTCAGATTATGACTTTTGATGAAGAAAATGAAAAATTGTTAATAAGTCCTAGTGAAATAGGAATCCCCGCACCTGTTTGTGTTGCTTTTGAATAACTTAAAAGGAAGAATTTGATTTCTTCCTTTTATTCTATTTTTTGATTTTAACAATCATTATGTATTCATCATCTGTTTCTTCTGAGTTTGTTTCTATTTCTATTCCAGTTTGTTTTACCATTTTGACAGCTTGTTCTATTGTATTAATTGCGATTTTCACATTTTGAGATATTTTTTTAGAAATTACTTTCTTTTTTTGTTTTTGTTTAATTTTCTTTTCTGTTTCATCAACAGTTAATTTTTTAGATACAATTTCTTTAAGCATTTTATTTCTTTTTTCCGTTGTATCTAATTGTAATAGAGCTCTTGCGTGTCTTTCGGTAATTTCTTTTTTTCTAATAGATTCTTGAACTGTAATTGGTAATTGTAATAGTCTTAATTTATTTGCGACTGTTGATTGGCTTTTGCCTACTTGCTTTGCGAGTTCTTCTTGGGTTAAATTTTGACTATCTAATATAGATTGATAAGCCAATGCTTCTTCAATAGCAGATAAGTTTTCTCTTTGAATATTTTCAACTAAAGCAGCTGTAGCCGTTTGATCTTCATCATAATCTTGAATAATACAAGGAACTTCATCTAATTGAGCTAGTCTACAGGCTCTATATCTTCTTTCTCCAACTACAATTTGATATACATCTCCATATGGTCTAACAACAATTGGTTGTAATAAACCATTATTCTTAATAGATTCAGCTAATTCTTGTATTTTTTCATTTTCAAAATGAGTTCTTGGCTGATTTTCGTTTGCTATAATAACATTAATATCTATAAATTTATAGATAGGTTCTTTCATAGTATCACCTCTCAAACATGAAAATTATAGCATTTTTATACAAAAAAGAAAAGTTTTCTTTCAAAGCATTCATTAACTATGTTTTAAAAAATTAACTATTTTAAATCAAACTCATGTGATTTTTCATCATATTTTCTACCCATAACTATTTTAGCAGTTAAATCAGTATTATTATAAATAATTGACCATTGTGTTGCACTATCTTCTCCATTTTCATTTTTATGAATTTTTTGTGAAGCAGATTTTAAAATATTCATCCCTTCATTTTCATCTTTGACAACCCCTTTATTTTGATCAAGAATTTTTTTCATTTTCTCGTATCTATCTTGTCCATGACCAAAATTATAATGACTCTTTGTAATTAAAAAATTGGTTGCCATTTGATATGTTTTATTTGCCTTTACAATACTTATTTTATTATTAATATATTCTACAACCACACTTTTTCCACTACTATCAGCAATCTGAAAATGATATGCACTCTTTGCTGATGAATGCATATCGTACTTTTTTAATAACTCTATTGCTTCATCAACATTTTTAGCTTTATCTAAAACAAGTCTAACAGCTGTAGTTGTTGTAATATCAATCTTATCAGTCTGTTGGTTTGTAGCTTCATCTGGAATTAGTAACACACCAATAGAAACACCTTTCTCATTAATTCCATCTAAAGGTGCATAAGGAGCAGCTAAGGTGATAATTTTATTTTTTAAAGAATCTGGTTGTTTACTTTCATTAAATCCTAAAAAACCTAAATTAACAGTAGACATAGAGGCATACCCTTGATTAGGTTTAGTTTTTACAAATAAAGCAGGTGAATACGTCAAATCAAAATTTCTACCAAAAATATAATCTCCCTCTCTTGTTTGTGCATTAAAAGTTGAACAACCTAAATTTGGAATTGAAAATTTTACAGGAATGCCTTTCAATAATTTTTTTACAACAAAATCTACAAGTTCACTATCACTGCTTGCTCCAGTTTTTAAAAAATCATCAAATCCATAATCCCCACTATAATCCATTGTATATAATGTGTAATCATCTATTTTTTCTATTGAGTTTAAAGTTTTTAATTCATTTTTAAAAACAAACACAAATCCGCTCACACCAATAATAATAACAATTAATAAAATAACTCCTATTCTTTTTAAGATCTTCTTCATATTTATTTCCTCCTTTTATAAACATGGACTATT
Organism: uncultured Erysipelotrichales bacterium; assembly: GCA_910579135.1. Lineage (GTDB taxonomy): Bacteria > Bacillota_I > Bacilli_A > Erysipelotrichales > Coprobacillaceae > MGBC113645. The sequence continues at coordinate 9,237 of CAJTTM010000056.1, forward strand.
ATAAACTAATATTTTGTTTAATTCAAATATTTTAATTAAATATTTTTAAGTTTTTTAATTGTGCTTTACTAAAATTAAAAGATACCTTATGGTATCTCAGACTGTTGACAAAATAGAAAGTCAACAGTTTTTTGTTTTCAAAGAGAAGA
>CAJTTM010000057.1 GCA_910579135.1 uncultured Erysipelotrichales bacterium
GAAGCTGAATGAAATCAACTTATCAAAAAAGTTATTTCGTTACAGCCTCTTTTATGACTTTGTTGTACTTCCAAATCCACCAGTTCTTTTTTCACTAACTTCGTCATCTTCAACAGTACCATAAACCATAAAGATACCTTGAGCAATTCCTTCACCAGCGTTTACATTGACAGTTTTATCTTCATTTGTATCATTAGTTAACTTAATAAAGATATGTCCTTCATTATCAGCATTAAAATAATCACTGTCAATAATTCCTACAGTGTTATTTAATTGAAGACGATATTTAAATCCTAAACCACTTCTAGGGAATAACATTAATACCCATGATTCATTCATTTCACAACGAATACCAGTAGGGAGATTAATTGTTTCGTTGGGTTTTAGTGTAATATCAATAGGAGTAAAAAAATCATATCCTGCAGAACCTATAGTTGCCCTTTTAGGAAGTTTGATGTTGTCATAGATTTCTTTAACCTTATCTTCGCTTAAATCAAACTTTGACATTCCTCCTTGAAACTGTTCAAAACTCACTTTGTAAAATTTAGCTTTTTTCATACTTTTCTCCTTAATTATAATACTCTTCTAGTGTCATATGTGCATTATGTAACTCTTTAGCTAATTCCTTACCGACATAACGAATATGCCAAGGTTCATATGCATAATTAGTGACAATTGTTTTATTACTAGGATATCTTAACACAAAACCATACTTATGTGCATCATTTTCTAAAAAATTTCCTAATTCACTATTTGCAACCTCTTCAGTCAAAGGATCATTTAGAGTATTAGAAACATCAATTGCTAAACCTAACTGATGTTCACTCCTTCCAGGATAAGCATTGTATTGACAACTATGAGCAATACCAAATTGTTTTAAAGAGTTTTGCCATAAAAAAGTTTGTTTTTCATAACTACGATAAGCAGATATAGAATAAATTTCTATTCCTTTCTCTTTTGCATCATTATATAATTGTGTATAAGCATCATTTGCTTCGTGACGTAAGAATTGTTGATCATTATCAACAACACTTTCTAAATCATCTGGTTTATAATTTTCGTTTAAAGCGTGTGTTTTGTTTACAAGAACTTGATAATCATCGGGATTATCTACATAATCAGCTAATACATTAGAGGGATCAAAAAATTCGTTGTAGTATTTTACAACATCTACAGTTAAGGTTTTATAGACAGTTTGATTGTGACTGTTTTTTAAACGGTAGTTAATTGTTTGACTTCCTAATTGATGAGTATTAATTTCATTAAATGTAACTTGAGTTGTTAGATCACCATCATTCTTGTCACTTGCAGTTAATATATAAGATGAATAGGAAAAGGTAGAATCTAAAGGAATTTGAATGCGATTGGTTTTAAGTGTTAATACTGGTAATGAAGCATTAGTTTCTTTATCGTGTTGACAACTTACTAAAAATATAATAGATAAAAAACAAAGAATTATTTTTTTCAAAAAGATCACTCCTTGTTTTTAGTTTGTGAAAAATATGTAGAATTATAAAAAAAGCTTACATTTTTATAATTTTTGATTAATACTATAAAAAGGATAAAAGATATGTTATAATATTTTAGAAATTAGAAAATTTTGGGAGAATACTATGATTGGATATTATAATTATACAGTTATTTTAACATATTTAAGTTTATTAAGTGCATTGTTTGGTACTCATCTTGCGTTTTGTAGTCACTATGTTGAAGCTCTTCTTTGTTTGCTTGCTTGTGGTGCTTTTGATTCTTTTGATGGAATAGTAGCAAGAAGTAAGAAGGATAGAACTGATGAAGAAAAGAAGTTTGGTATTCAAATTGATTCGTTAGTTGATATGTTTAGCTTTGGAATTTTTCCTGCAATTATAGGGTATACATTAGGATTACATAGTTGGATTTGGTTTGTTGCTTTTGGACTATATGCGATTTGTGCTGTTAGTCGATTAGGATATTTCAATGTTGCTGAAGAAATAAGACAAAACCAAACAACAGAGAAGAGAAAATTTTATCAAGGGTTACCAGTAACAACATCTTGTTTGATTTTTCCAGTAATCTATTTATTAAATTATTTTTTAGATTCTTCAATAGTAACAACTATTTATGGATGTATTATGTTTTTAGTTGCAATCTTATTTATTGTTGATTTTAAAATGATTAAACCTGGATTAAAAGGTGTTATGGGAATGGTTGTTCTTGGAATTTTAGTTGCGATAGGATTGGTTTTATTATAATGAAGATATATGATAGAAATGGACAGGAAATTGTTTGTAATCAAGGACAAAATGATTTATTAAAGTTATTATATGGAAATGTTTTAGGAAGAAGTGTATTAAAAGTATTAACTCTTCCTTTTATTAGCCAATTAGGTGGAATGGTTATGGATAGTGGGTTATCTAAAAGGGTTATTTCTTCTTTTGTTGAAAGTAATCATATTGATATGAGTCAATATGAGGATAGAGAGTTTCAATCATATAATGATTTTTTTACAAGAAAGATACTTGAAGGAAAGAGAAGTATTGATAAGGAAGATAATCATTTGATTGCTCCTTGTGATAGTAAGGTGAGTTATTATAAGATAGATGATCATTTGAAATTAAAAATCAAAGATACTGTTTATTCTTTAAATGATTTATTAAAGGATGAAGAACTTGTAAAAAAATATGAGAGAGGGGATTGTTTGATTTTTAGATTGGCTGTTGATGATTATCATAGATATCATTTTTTTGATGATGGTGTGATGATGGCTTATAAAAAAATTGATGGTATTTTTCATACTGTAAATCCATTGGCTAATGATTATTATCCTATATATAAGGAAAATACAAGAGCTTATTCTTTGATGAGAACGAAGAATTTTGGTGATGTTATTTATATGGAAGTAGGGGCTATGATGGTTGGAAGGATTGTTAATCATCATGTTCAATCTTTTTTACGTGGAGAGGAAAAAGGTTATTTTGAATTTGGTGGTTCTACTGTTGTATTGTTATTTGAAAAAGGAAAAATAATAGTAGATGATGATATTATTGAACATTCATTAAATCATGATGAAGTGAAAGTTCAATTGGGTGAAAAAATAGGTGTGAAGTTAGAGAAAGTATGTTAAAATGAATGACAGCGATATAAGGAGTGAGTAATAAATGTCAAGAATTATAGCAGTTACAAATCAAAAAGGCGGGGTTGGTAAGACAACAACAAGTGTTAATTTATGTGCTGCTTTAGCATATATGAAAAAGAAAGTGTTATTGATTGATATGGATCCTCAAGCAAATGCGACACAAGGGATTGGAATTAATCGTAGTGATTTATCACAGACAACATATGATGTGATTGTAGATGGAGTTCCTATTGAAAATATTATTAAAACAAGTAATGTTGAAAATTTATATGTAGCTCCTGCAAGTATTGATTTAGCAGGGGTAGAAATACAGCTTTCACAAGTGAAAAATGGTAGGGAACAAAGATTAAAGAATTCATTAAAGAATGTTGTTTCTGATTATGATTATATTATTATTGATTGTCCTCCAGCATTAGGTATTTTAAATACAAATGCTTTGACAGCTGCAGATTCAGTTTTAATTCCAGTTCAATGTGAATATTATGCTTTGGAAGGTTTAACACAATTATTAAATACAATATTACTTACTCAAAGTGTATTTAATGAAAACCTAACAATTGAAGGAGTTCTTTTGACAATGCTAGATTCTCGAACAAACTTAGGAACAGAAGTTTCTCAAGAGGTTAGAAAATATTTTAAAGAAAAAGTTTATGATACTGTTATACCAAGAAATGTAAAATTATCTGAAGCCCCATCAGAGGGATTGTGTATTTTTGATTATGATAGTACCTCTGTTGGAGCAAAAGCTTATGCAAGATTTGCAAAGGAAGTGGTGAGTAGAAATGGCAGGTAAAAAGAAATTAGGTAAGGGATTGGATGCTATTTTTAATGATGCCTCTCAAGGTGCTAATATTCAATCTATGATTGATGCAATTGAAAAGAAAGCGCCACAGATGGCACAATTGCTTGTCCCTATTAATGAAATTAGGCCAAATCCTTATCAACCTAGAAAGGTTTTTAATGATGAGAAGTTACAAGAGTTAGCTCAATCTATTAAGATTAATGGAATATTTCAACCATTGATTTTAAAGAAATCAATTCAAGGATATGAGATTGTTGCTGGTGAAAGACGTTTTAGAGCTGCATCATTAGTGGGATTAACTGAGGTTCCAGCTATATTAGTTGATTTTAATGATCAACAAATGATGGAAATTGCATTATTGGAAAATATTCAAAGAGAAGATTTAAATGCGATTGAAGAGGCTCAAGCATATGCTATTATGATGGATAAACTTAATCTTACTCAAGAGGAGTTATCAAAGAGAGTTGGGAAATCTAGAGCTCATGTAGCGAATACTATTCGTCTTTTAAAGATTCCTAAACAACTACAAAATTATATATTAGATGGTAAATTAACAATGGGACATATTAAACCATTGATTACTATAGATAATAAAAAGGCTGTAGAGGTTGCAAAAAAAGCAATTGATAAGAAGTTGTCTGTAAGACAAGTTGAGGATATTGTAAAGGGTATTAAACTTCAACAAGCCAAGAAGAATAAACCAAAGGTTGAAAAACCTAAAGAGTATACATATGTAGAAGGTTTATTAAGAAAGAAATATCGTACTCGAATTAAAGTTGAAGATAATTCTATTACAATTAAATATAGTGATACTCAAGATTTAAATAGAATCTTAGAATTAATGGGTGTCATAGAAGAAAGTTAAGCATAAGATGTTTAACTTTTTTGTTGTTAAGAGAATAAAAGAGTTTATATAATTATATATAAACAAACTACTTTTAATTGATTTTTTGGTTTTATGTGATATATTTTATTTATAAATCGGAGAACCATAGCCTTAGTTGGGATAAAGTAGTTTGTTGACAGAGATACAACTTATGTTGTCATCTCTGTTTTACTTTCAAAATGTAAGTGTTTTATTGATAAAGATACAAAGTTTATATTTATACGACTACTAAATACAATATAGCATATACTAGTGAAGTTGCCAGACACTTTTTTTGTGTTTGGCTTTTTTGTGGATTTAAAAATCTAATTGTATACTATTTAAGTAAAAATAAAAACACCAAAAAATACATAAATCATACCAAAAAATACATCATTATTGAATTGTATTTTTTGATATGCTAATGTTTAATTATTCTTCAATATATTCAATAATATCACTAACATTGCATTCTAAAATAAAACATAGGATATCAAGAGTTTTTGTTGTAATAGGTTTGCCTTGTTTAATACGATGTATTGTATTAGCAGATAAGCCATGTTTATATATTAAAGCATATTCAGTTATATCTTTTTTATACATTGTTTCATAAAGAGGTTTATAACTTATCATTTTTATCACCAATTAAACATTAACACACTCAATTTATTGACTATACTCAATATATTGACTATAATCAAAAATATAGTTTTAAAGAAAACGAGGGGAATCAAATGAAAAAACTTAATAAAAGGCAGAAATTTCTTTTGATAATCATTACTATATTATTTATTACTATGGGTATATCAAATATCTATTATGTTTATTATGAACGACCTGAAGTTTTTAATTCAGATGAAATAACATTAACTGTTATTATCCTTTTTTCATGCTTTGTTCTTATTTCGAGTATTTATATATATTTACTTAATAATATAGCGAATTATGAAAAAGCTTATTATGAAGAACATATGAATCAAAAACAAATTGAATTAATATTACAAAGAAAAAGAGTATTAGAAGAAAATCATAAAATATATTTAGAAAATCATAAGAAACAAGAAAAAATATTGGATGAAATTTATCAAAAGATTATACAAGATCAAGATATTCATTTTGATGATTATGATGTAATGGAACAATATTATATGAAGTATTGTGATAATGTTTATGTTGATACTTTGTTATATAGTAAATCTTTATATGCTTTAGAAAAGGATATATTATTTGATATTGATGTGATTTATGAAGGTAAATTTATTGATAATATAGATATGAATACGATTTTGTTTAATCTTATTGATAATGCTTTTGAAGCGTCCATATTGACGAATGAAAAAAGAGTTAAACTTCAATTAAGGGAAATAAAAGGAATTGTCTATATATCTATATCTAATACAAAGAAAGATGAAATAGTGAATATAGATAGTACATCTAAAGAAGATAAGAATAATCATGGGTTGGGGATAAAGATAGTAGAAGATGTTATTAGGGGTTATCAGGGAAAGATTGAATATCAAGATAAGGGAAAAGTTATGGAAGTTCAAGTTACTTTGTTTAAGAGGGGATAGATATGGTTTATATTATTTTATGTATATTGAATGCATTTTGGAATTGTTATTTTTGGATAAGAATAACTAACAAAGCATTTACAATTAAGGATACAATAAAACATCCTTATCTTATAGGTTTTCTATTATCAATACCTTACTTTTCTTTAAAAACGTATGAAATGATTTATCCTGATGAATTAGAGGGAATATTATCATTACTAGGTGAGGTATTTGTTATTGTTTCAAGGATGATTATTGTAAAAAAATTAGTTGATATTGATTTTAAGAAAAATGCAATATTTGTTATTTTTCAATATATTCTTTATACCATTTCTAAGTCATTTTGTGTTATTATCGTTATGTTCTTGTCTATTAGTTTACATCATAGCTATGATATGATTGCATCAATATTTGGTTTTATTATTACTCCTGCATTATATTATGGTGTATTTAGATGTTATCGGCATGTGATTGGAAAGTATCATATATATACAAATAAGTATCTTCTTATAGCAATTGGTTTGTTTGCTTTCGGATTGTTTTGTGAATATGAATGGTTATATATAATTAGTTATCTGTTATGTTTTGTTTTTTCAATGATGGCATTATATACTGTTCAAGCAAAACAGAATAAATACCAAAAATCTTTAGCTATTCAAAAAGAAAAAGATATGATGATAAAGGAGTATCAAGAGATAGAACAAGAACAATTGAAACTAAGAAAACAAAAGCATGATTTTCAAAATCATTTATACACTATACAAATTTTATTAGAGAATCATCAAAAACAAGAAGCATTAGAATATATAGAGAAATATAAGGAGAAGATATAAATGTATCTTCTTTTTATACAATTATGGAGTTATACTCCAAATATGTATAAATTTATTATAATACATAATAATGAGATTATTATAAATATTTAGTATTTAAGTAAAACTATATTAATAATAGTAGGGTAAATGAGAAGTTAGAATTCATAATTATATGATATTATATATGTAAATCTATAGTTGTGATATAGATTTACATAAGAGGTGATAATAATGATAAATAGAACAATTAGAAAATGTATTGTTGAATCTTTGATTTATATCCAGCAGTTGTTATAATTGGTTTTCAAGTTTTTTAAATGATGAAAGGTGTAAGTCAATCATTGGTTGTAAGAGTCACAATAATTAATATGACTTCATTATCAGCTAATGAAATTCAAGATAGTGAGGAAGTACCTTTTCAAGTCAATATAGAAAAGTAAAAAAGGATTTTGTTTATAGAGATATTCATCAATTGTTTCGTGAAATATATCGAGGATATTTTCTTGAATTATATAATCGACCAAATCATTCTTCTGAAAAGTATTATTCTAATTATGTTAGTACTTATATTGATAGAGATGTATCTGAATTGATTAATATTAAGGATAAATTAAAATTTCATAATTTTATGCAAATATTAGAAAGTTTAACTGCTCAACAGTTAAACTATGCTTCTTTAGCTAAAGAAGTAGAAGTGAATGCAGTGACTATTAAACAATGGGTATCTGTTCTTCAGGCAAGTGGAATTATATTTTTGTTACAGCCATATAATGAATCATCCATAAAAAAGCGTGTTGTTAGAACACCTAAAATTTATTTTATTGATACAGGATTGGCATGTTATTTAACAAAGTTAAAGGATCCTGAATCCCTTTTAGCAAGTAATTTTGCAGGGGCTTTTATGGAAACGTTTGTAGTGAATGAGATTAGGAAGAGTTATTTAAATAACAATAAGGAATTTGATGCTTATTATTATCGTGATAGTAATCAAAATGAAATTGGTTTAATTCTTTTAGAAAATGGAAAGCTTACATTAATTGAAATCAAAAAGGGAGTCAGTTTTCATCTTTCTGATGTTTTCTCTTTTCAACAGTTAAAGAATAGTAAATATGAAATTAAAGAGTCTTGTATTTTATGTAATACTGAAAAGAACTATCCTTTAAGTAAAGATATATTTGTTATGTCAGTGAATACAATTTAAATAATACACTTAAAGCATTATTCAGATATCTATCTTAATAATGTTCTTTTTTGTTTTATAAATAAATGCATTATTAGCATTTATTCATACCAAAAATGACGTGGTAGTATTAAATTGTCAGATATGCATTTTATTTGTATGAAAATGATGGTAGAATATTAGTGATAATTTATAGTTATCGTATTAAATAATTAATTATTGTTTATAATCACAAAAATGGAAGTAGAATTTTTTGTGATATTAAGAATTTTAGAAAGGAAGTAAAGATAATACATGATTATCGTTAGTTATTATG
>CAJTTM010000058.1 GCA_910579135.1 uncultured Erysipelotrichales bacterium
CAAGACTTTATTCATGACTATGTGTGCCTTGAAGCCGCAGGCAGAAAGGAATGTGTGGTTAATATGAAAAAAATACTTTTATTTGGAGAACCTATGGCATTATTAACAACAACTGAGGTAGTATCTTTAGATGATGCTAAAATGTTTCAAAAAAGTTTAGCTGGTGCAGAAGTGAATGTCGCAATAGGTTTAACAAGGTTAGGACATCAAGCAACATATTTCACTGTTTTGGGTGATGATCCATGGGGACGTTATATGAAGAAAAAACTTAAAGAGGAAATGATTGATACATCATTAGTCTTCTTTGAAGATAAATATCCAAGTGGTATGATGTTAAAAAATCAGGTGAGTGAAGGAGATCCTGATATCTATTATTATCGTAAAGGTTCAGCTTTTTCACATATTGATATCAATTGGATCAAACAAATAGATTTATCTCAATACGATCAACTCCATATAACAGGAATTCCATTAGCATTAAGTCAAGAAACAAGACAAACAAGTTTTGAATTGGTTAAAAAAGCAAAAGAAGCAGGTGTTTATATTTCCTATGATCCTAATCTTAGACCATCTTTATGGGAAGATGAGGGAATGATGATTAAAGTAACAAATGAAATGGCAAGATATTGTGATATGATGTTGCCAGGTATCAAGGAAGGAAAAATTTTAATGGGGAGTGATAATCCTCAAGAGATTTCTCAATTCTTTATTCAACAAGGAGCTAAAGAGATTGTTATTAAATTAGGTGAAAAAGGTGCTTATTATGCAAATGAAAATGAATCTTTTGTTGTTGAAGGTTTTCATGTTCAAGAAGTTGTTGATACAGTTGGAGCTGGAGATGGATTTGCGGTAGGTATCATAAGTGCTCGTATAGAAAATATGAGTAAAAAAGAGATATTAACAAGAGGGAATGCTATTGGAGCAATGCAAGTGATGACGTTAGGTGATAATGAAGGATTGCCTAATCGTCAAAAATTAGAACAATTTATTAAAAGTCGTATTTAGCAACTTTTTTTCTTTTTGTCACTTTCTTGTCACTTTTCATATTTATAATAATGATTAAAGAGGGATGGTTATGATAGAGAAAATAATAAGTTATATAAGTATGATAATAGGAAATTTATTATCTTTTAATACACAAGAAGAATACTGTTTTTGTGAAATGGTCGTCCTTGGAATTTTCTTTATATTTTTTTCGATTTTTGTTGTTTATATCGTTAGAATAATTATTTTTCATATTTTGAAAGATGAGAGTGAAATTAGATAAAATTCATTATATTTTATGCATTATTATGTTAAAATATAGATGAGGTGAAGTCCATGATTTTTACATATAGACAGATAGCTGAGCTTAATGATACTGAAACAAGTATTTATTAGTATATTATAAAAAATATGGAAAATGCTCTTAAGATGAGTATAAGAACACTTGCGAGTAATACTTTTGTTTCTACTGCAACTATTGTACGTTTTTGTCAAAAATTTGATTGTGAGGGATTTAGTGAGTTTAAAGTCAAATTAAAAATGTTTTATGAAGGAACAATGCTTCCAACCACAGATGATGAAGTTGATGTATTGTTAGACTTTTTTGAATATACTAGAAGCGATGATTTTAAAAATGCAATTCAAACATTTGTAAAGTATATCCAAGAAGCAAAAACAATTTGTTTTGTGGGAATAGGGACAAGTGGTAATTTAGGAGAATTTGGAGCAAGATATTTTTCTAATATTGGGTATTTTAGTTATTGTATTTCAGATCCTTATTATCCGTCATTAGTTGATCATAATGATAATCATATATTAATTGTTTTATCAGAAAGCGGTGAAACAAGAGAGGTTATAGATCAGATTAGAATTTATCAAAGTCAAAATACAAAGATATTAGCTATTACGAATAAACCAGAAACAACAATTGATAGAATGGCTGATGCAAGTATATATTATTATGTGAAGGATGTTATACTGCCTCAAACATATAATATTTCTTCGCAAGTACCAGCTATCTATATTTTAGAGAGATTAACAAGAGAACTTCAAAAGAATGGAAAAAAGAAATTACCATTAAAAACATCTACAAGAAATGATTAAACATATCATTATTATTATAAGGATGGTAATAGACAAGTCAATATTTTAAAAGATGCATCTTATGAATTTGTAAAGGGGAAAGTTTATGCAATCGTAGGGGCGAGTGGTTCTGGCAAAACAACTTCTCTTATTTTAGCGGGTGGTTTAGATGAACCAAAAGAGGGAAAGATATTATATAAAAGAAAAGATATTAAGGAAATAGGGTTATCTCAATATAGAAGAAAACATGTATCGATTGTGTTTCAATCATATAATCTTATTTATTATATGAATGCTTATCAAAATGTAATGAATGCAGTTCGTATATCACATATCAAGAAACAAAACAATAAGGAATGCGTGATGTCTTTATTAGAAAAGTTAGGGCTTGATGAAAAAGAATGTAAAAGGGATATTAGAAAATTATCAGGTGGACAACAGCAAAGAGTTGCGATTGCTAGAGCAATCGTTAAAGATGTAGATCTTATTTTATGTGATGAGCTTACAGGGAATTTAGATGATGAAACATCTCAAGGAATTATACAAACATTGATAGATTTAGTTCATCAACAAAATAAATGTGTTATTATAGTTACCCATTCTAAAGAATTTGCAAATCAACTAGATATTCAACTTAAAATTACTCAAGGAAAATTTGTGAAAATATAAAAAGTTCATAATTAATTCATATCTATATATTACGATATAATTGTCTTGAAAGAGACATATAATAATAGAATTTATAGGCTACCCCTCTCCCTAAATAGTGCCTATAAAATAAAAAAGAGTGTTTCCCCACACTCTTTTTATATTAATTTGAAATGTTTCAAAGCATTTTGTATCCCATCGTTCTCAGCACTTGTTGTAATATATGTCACTTTATCAAATAAAATAGGATTTGCATTCCCCATAGCTACCGATTCTTTCGTATATGTTAACATCGGTAAATCATTAGTAGAATCACCAATACAAATGCAATCATCAATATTCATACCTAAATAATCAATTAAGCATTGAATACCTGTTGCTTTAGAATAGCCCAAGGGAACAACTTCAATAAAATCACTATCTCTTTGAATAATTTCAAAATATTGTTTTAAATACTTTTTAAAAGTATCAATATCAGAGTTTTCATCATACCAAATAGCCATCTTATCAAAATCTATAATATCGTGTTCATCAAATTCCTGAGCTACAAATCCCTGTTCTTCATATCTCTTCTTAAACATTAATACAAAAGGATTGATAATACCTTTAGAGAAGAATGCTCCTTTCTCTCCTTCTAGAACAGCTTGCATATGACATTTATAAATTTGTCTAATGACTTCTTTTCTTATAATTTCATCTAAAGTTGCATGCATAATAACTTCATTTTGATATTGAACATATGTACCACATCCACAAATATATCCATCGAATCCAATAGAAGTAATCATATTTTCAATTGTAGAAATAGGTCTTCCTGTATTGACTATCAATAGATGACCGTTTTTATGAGCTTTGTGTAAAGCATCTATACAACTTTGAGGTACAATATTGTTCTTTTCATCAGTTAAAGTTCCATCAATATCAAAAAAGACAATTTTTTTATTCATATAAAAATCCCCCTAATAAACAAAGATATGATAAAATATTTTTTAGAGTACGTCAATCTTTTCTTGATTAAATAAAATAATTATATTTTATCGTTGAAAACAAGAAAACTAACATATTCAACCAATGGTTTGTTTACATATAAATAGTAATGATTAAAATAAATGTGGGAGGTAGGAAATGGAACAAGAAAAAATAGGAAAATATATTGCGTTTTTAAGAAAACAAAAAAATATGACTCAAAAAGAACTTGCCAAACAATTAGGGATAAGTGATAGGGCAGTTAGTAAATGGGAAAGAGGAATTTGTTTAATGGACATGTCATTGTTAAAACCTTTAAGTGAAATATTAGAAGTGAATATTATTGATATTTTATCAGGAGAAAAAGTGGAGGAAAATAAGATGAATGAAAAATATGAGGAAAGCATTATGAATTTAAATAAATTGAATGAAATGAAATCTAAATCTTTTGGTGTTTATGGGATGTTAATTGTATTTGTGTTTATTGTTATATATAGATTTTGGAATGATATGGAATTTAACGATGTTGTAGGAATGTTATGTATGTTTAATGCATTTAAATTTGCACATAAATATCGATTGGATAAAGAGAAACGAAATGTTGTTATAAGTCTTATTTCTTTTATAGTCAGTTTGTTTTTAATAGTGATTTTTATATTGAATACACTTTAAAGGGGAAGAACACATGTTCTTTTTTTTATGCTTATAAATATCATAAATAATTAAAATAATTTTATTTGATAAAATATAATATTTATATTATAATATGATTGGTTTAAATGATACAAATATGATGAATGGCTATGTTTAAATATATTTGTAATGAATAAGGGGGAATAAATAATGATTGATTTTCTGTTTATTGTGATTGGATTGATATGTATTTTTATTATTTATAGAGTTTATAGAAGAAAGTTAAAAGAATATTCTAGCCAAGAAACAACTTATGATTTGGTTATTCAATTTGATGAAAATTATTATATTGATATAAGAGATGATGAATATATGAAATCAATTGGTAAATGGCGTAAATGTGGAAGGAAGAGTTTTAAGGGATATTCGGTATTAGATAAAGAGGGTATTGAAGAAATATTATCTAAAAATCATCATTTAAAAGAGAATCAGTTTAAGGTTTATAGAGCGACGCATTTGTTTTTTATAAATAAATAATATGTTGAAATTCTTGTGTGTGAATTATATAATTATAGTTATAAAGGAAATGAAGGAGATGCATTATGTATAAAATTGTAAAGAAAGAAATTCTAAATGATGTTGTAGAGTTAATGGAAATTCATGCTCCTTTTGTTGCTAGAAAATGTGAACCTGGGCAATTCATTATTTTAAGAGCAACTGAAGATGGAGAAAGAATTCCTTTGACTATCGCGGATTTCGATAGAGAAAATGAAACAATTACTATTATTTATCAAATTGTTGGTTATTCAACTGAAGTTTTATCACAATTTAAAGAGGGTGATGAATTAGTTGATTTTGTAGGACCGTTAGGGGCACCAACAGTATTACATCAATCTAAACATGTAGTAGGTATTGCTGGTGGTGTTGGTAGTGCCCCATTATATCCTCAATTAAAAGCGTTGGCTGAAATGGGGGTGGATGTTGATGTTATTATTGGTGGTCGTGAAGCTCAATATGTATTATGGGCAGATAAGTTTAAAGAATTCTGTAAAAATGTTTATATTATGACAGACGATGGATCTTTAGGAGAAAAAGGTTTTGGAACTGTTAAATTACAAGAGTTAATTGATAGTGGAGATCCTATTGATGAAGTTATCGCAATTGGACCAGTAGTGATGATGAAAGCTGTTGTAGCTGTCACTAAACCTTATAACTTAAAAACTTCTGTGTCTTTAAATCCTATTATGATTGATGGTACTGGAATGTGTGGATGCTGCCGTGTAAGTGTTGATGGCAAGATTAAATTCGCATGTGTAGATGGACCAGATTTTGATGGATTATTAGTTGATTTTGATGAGTTGATTCAAAGGCAAAAAATGTTTAAGAGTGAAGAAACTCACATTTGTAAATTAACGGGGGTGAAGAGATAATGGCTAAACCAAATATGGCTCCTAATAAAGTAAAAATGCCTGAACAGGAACCAAATGTTAGAAATAAGAATTTTGAAGAAGTTGCTTTAGGATATACTAAAGAGATGGCTATGGAAGAGGCAGCTAGATGTTTAAATTGTAAACATAAACCTTGTACAAAAGGTTGTCCAGTTGGAGTTCCTATTCCAGATTTTATTGCAGCTGTTGCAGCTGGTGATTTTGAAAAAGCATATGATGTAATCACAAGTGAAAATGCTTTACCTGCAATTTGTGGTCGTGTATGTCCCCAAGAAAATCAATGTGAGGGAAAATGTGTTCGTGGTATTAAAGGTGAATCAGTAGGTATTGGACGTTTAGAGAGATTTGTTGCTGATTATCATAGAGAATATGGACATAAAAAAGAGATTAATATTGAAAAGAACGGAAAGAAAGTAGCTGTTGTAGGAAGTGGTCCAGCAGGTATTACTTGTGCTGGTGAACTTGCAAAGAAAGGTTATGATGTCACTGTATTTGAAGCATTGCATAAGACAGGTGGAGTATTATCTTATGGTATTCCAGAATTCCGTTTGCCAAAGACTTTAGTTCAACAAGAGGTTGATGGGGTTGCTGAACTTGGTGTTGATTTTGAAACAAATGTTGTTGTTGGTAGATCTATTACTATTGATGAATTACAAGAACAAGGATATGAAGCTATATTCGTAGGAAGTGGAGCGGGTCTTCCTAGATTCCAAGGTATTCCTGGAGAAAACTTGAATGGTGTTTATGCGGCTAATGAGTTCTTAACTCGTGTTAACTTAATGAAAGGATATGAATTTCCAAAACATCCTACGCCAGTAAAGATTACTGATACTGTATGTGTAATTGGTGCGGGAAATGTTGCTATGGATGCTGCAAGAACTGCTAAACGTTTAGGAGCTAAAGATGTTTATATTGTATATCGCCGTGGTCCTGAAGAAGTTCCTGCAAGAGCTGAAGAAGTACATCATGCTAAAGAAGAAGGGGTAATCTTTAAGTTATTAACTAACCCAGTTAAAATCGAAGGAGAAGATGGATGGGTTAAATCTATGGAATGTGTAGAAATGGAGCTTGGAGAACCTGATGCTAGTGGAAGAAGAAGACCAATTGTTGTTGAGGGATCAAACTTTACTATTGAAACAGGAACTGTTATTGTTGCGATTGGACAAAGTCCAAATCCATTAATTAGACAAACTACACCTGGATTAGATTGTCAAAATTGGGGTGGAATTATTGTTGATGAAGAAACAATGAAATCATCTAAAGATGGAGTTTATGCAGGTGGAGATGTTGTTACTGGAGCAGCAACTGTTATTTTAGCAATGGGTGCTGGTAAGAAAGCGGCTAAAGCTATTGATGAAGCATTAAGCTCAAAATAAAAGATATGAAAACTTGTGGTTTTATAACTACAAGTTTTTTTGTGCTTGAATTATTTATAGTTTCTATAATATTATCTTGATTAGTTAAAAAAATTTATATAAAATATATAGGGTGGAGGTTATTATGAAAAGATTAAAGAATAAATGGATAATATTGATAGTTGTTTTATCTTTGTTATTAGGGACAAGTTATGGGATAGGAAATTATTTTGTTAATTATGCTTTGTCACCCACAAGTTCTTCTGATCAAAGAAATGTAGAAGATGAAGTAGAAATTAATGATAAGGATAAAAATATTATAGAAGTTAATAAAATAGAGGAAGATAAAAAAGGAGAAGAATTCTTAAAGACGGTAGATACTACAAAGATAAAAGTTCAATCAATGAATCTTGAAGCTAAATATAAAGAGCATGAAAATCAACATTATTGGACTATATTAGTGCATGGCTATAAATCAAATAATCAAAGTATGATGTCTTATGGAAAGGAATATTATCAAAGAGGATATAATGTTTTATTGCCTGATAATCGTGCTCATGGAAATAGTGAAGGGGATTATGTTGGTATGGGTTGGCTTGATAAAGATGATATATCTTGTTGGATTGATTGGATCGTTAAAAAGGATAAAGAGGCAAAAGTCATAGTTCATGGTGTTTCTATGGGTGGAGCTACAACAATGATGCTTTCTGGAGATGATAATGAGCATGTTATTGGTTATATTGAAGATTGTGGTTATACAAGTGTGTGGGATATATTTGCGAGTGAACTTGATAAACGTTTTTCATTACCTACGTTTCCAGTGTTAGATATATCTAATATAGTTGCAAGTATAAAGGCTGGATATTCTTTTAAAGAAGCATCAAGCATAAATCAATTAAAAAAGAATCAAAAACCAATGTTATTTATACATGGAGGAAAGGATGATTTTGTACCAACTTCAATGGTTTATAAATTATATGATAATGCAGCATGTACAAAGGATATTTATATAGTCAAACAGGCAGGTCATGCAGAGTCTAAAAATTATAATCCAAAAGAATATTGGAAACATGTTTTTGAGTTTATTGATAAGAATATTTTAGAACAATAAACTATCTTGATTGTTTTTTATTTGGAGTAGTAGAATATACTTATGGGAAAAGGCCAAATTATGAGAAAAATTAAGAAAAAGTTTTCGTTCATCAGATGATACGTCAATTATCATACTGATGGTATTAGGATTTATATCTTTTGTTGGATTGATATTATTGAAATCTAGAAAAGAAAATATATGACATTAAAAGAGATTCATTTTGAATCTCTCAGACTGTTGACAAATGAAATAGTTAACAGTCTTTTCATTTTGATCATTATGTG
>CAJTTM010000059.1 GCA_910579135.1 uncultured Erysipelotrichales bacterium
AGCAGTTCAACTTTAACTGCATAAAGAAAATGAAGTTGTCTATTCGACAACTTCAATAAAAACAATTTTAATTATTTCACCTATCTACTTGACAGGGGCGGCTCATTTTATATATTAAAATCATTATATTTTATTTTTGTATTATTACTTCTAACTATTTTTTATTTATTATAAGTTAAAAACGGATTAGCAAATCTACTAAACCGTTTGAATTATTAATCATATTTAAATTATAAATCCTTACCTTGATTTTTAATCACATCTTGATACCAATAGAAAGAATCTTTCTTATATCTTGATAAATCTCCACTACCATCATCATGTTTATCCACATAAATAAAACCATATCTTTTTTTCATTTCTCCTGTAGTGGCTGACACAAGATCTATAGGTCCCCACATAAGATAGCCAAAGCATTCTACATGATCTTCAAGTATAGCTTTTTTCATTTCACTAAAATGTGCAGATAAATATTCAATCCTATAATCATCATGAATTTTTCCATCAACCATTTCATCAACTGCACCTATTCCATTTTCTGTTACTATAATAGGTAAACCATACTTACGGTATGTATAATTAAGAAGATATCTAAGTCCTATTGGATCTATAGCCCAACCCCATTTACTTTGTTTTAAATATGGATTTTGTGCTCCACCCCATAATGACTCATTTTCATCACTACTATATTCTGATTTTGATACTTCTGTTGAATAATAATTCATTCCTATAAAATCAAGAGTTCCATTTTGAAAAGCTTGTTCATCTTCTTCATTAATATCTATATGAATATTATATTCTTCATACTCTTTCACTTTATATTTTGGAAATTTTCCATTACACATAGCATCTATTTGATAAAAATCTCTATCCATATCTTTAAATGCTTTCATAACATTCATTGGATGGCAATCTCTTGGATACATAGGTGTAATCCCAAACACACAACCTACTTGATTATTTGAATCTATATCTCTAATAAGTTTCACTGCTTTTACACTGGCAAGTGTCATATTGTATCCTATTTTTGCAAGAACTTCTTTTTTATTTCCATTAATTTCACTATACTTGAGTCCTGCAATAATATATGTAAAAATATCGGACGCTTCTGTTTGTGGATCAATATGATTCATTTCATTAAATGTTACCCAGTATTTCACTTTACCTTTTAAAGCAGTAACAACTGTTTCTACATATTTCAAATAAAAATCAATAAGTTTTCTATTTGTCCATGATCCATATTCTCTAACTAAATGAATAGGCATCTCAAAATGATATAATGTCACAATAGGTTCAATTTGATAATCTAATAAAGTTTGAATAACATCTTGATAATACTCTATTCCCTTTTGATTAGGCATATCCTCATCACCATAAGGATAAATTCTTGACCAATCAATAGATATTCTTAAAGCCTTAAATCCCATTTGAGCAAATAATGTAATATCTTCTTTATATCTATGATAAAAATCAATTCCATCATGAGAAGGATATTTTTTATCCTTCTCTAACTCTTGGGTAAATTGTCTTGGCACTTTATAACTTCCTGAAGTTGCATAGTCCATGATACCCGGCCCTTTACCATCCTCTTGCCATGCTCCCTCACATTGATGGGCTGCAATACTGCCACCCCATAAAAAATCATTTGGAAATTTATTCATATATTTCACCCTTTATTCAATAATTTCTTCTGACAATACTTCTTGAGATTCACTTAATTCTTTTTCATATTGTTGTTTATCAGCAACTCTAAAGAATGGATAATAAACAATGACTGAAATAACAATAACTAATACTGACCATATTGTTGTTGATAATGCTCCGCTTGTCATTAAGAATCCAATCAATATAGGTGGTGTTGTCCAAGGAACCATTGATACAGTCGGCATAGCAATAATACCAGTCTCCATCAATAAGATTGTTGATCCTGCTAATATTCCAGGTAATACAACAAATGGGAATAAGAATATTGGATTAAAACAAATTGGTGTACCAAAAATAATTGGTTCATTAATATTAAAGATACCTGGCCCAATTGACATTCTTCCTAAAGTCTTAAAGTACTTACTTTTAGCAACAAATGACATCAAAATCATTAAACCGATAGTTGCTCCTGTACCTCCAGCCCAAATCAATACATCTGTTCCATAAGTTGCTCCATAAATAGCTGCTCCACCAGCTCTAATTGCTTTTTCATTTGCAATTCCATTAGCTAGTAAGAATGGATAAGCAACATCACATACAACCGCTGAGTTAATACCACAGAAAAATACTAATCCCATTAAACTATGATATAATGCGTATCCCCAAGGTGTCTTTAATAGATTTGACACTGGTGACATAAGAGTTGACATAAACGTATTTAAGTTAAATCCTAATACAACGGCAATTACACCAAAGATGATGAAAACAACAGATGCTGGAATTAAAGATGAGAATGAATCACTAACTGCTGGTGGTACACCATCAGGCATCTTAATTCCCCATCCCTTTAATTCAAATAACGATAAAATACGGACTGTTACTAATCCAACAACAATTGATGTTAGTAATCCTGAAGTCCCAAATCCTGCAACATCAATTCCAACTTCTGGATTATATTGTGTTAAACAAAATGCTCCTATTGATGTCACTGTATTTGTCCATTTATTTGCTTGATAAGCTTCTGCTCCAAAATAACCAGTTGCTCCTGCAACAAACAAAGCTAAAATTCCTGTTGTACATGCATTCACTGCATAAAGAAATGGTGCAGCTGGTTCAAAAAACTTTTGTAATGGTTCAAATGGAAGTTCTGGTAATAAAATTGTAATACTTCCAATAATTAATAATGCCATAGCAGAGCACATTGCATTACGAATAATTGTTAATGTCCTATTACTCCCAAATTTTAATGCATATGGCATAATTTTTTGTTCAATAAATCCTGATATACGATCCATTTTCATTTCCTCCTGCTCAAGTTCGATTTTCTTCAATGCCCTAAATAGCACTGACTTTCCATTCATTTTCCCGTATTCTTTATGGCCGATAAGTAATACTGGGATAGATAAAGGTTTTGCAATAGATATAATTCTTTCAAATTCATGAGTACATTGAGGTGCAATTAAAATAATATCTGCTTTAGCAGCATATTGTTCTATTTGAAATGCTCCTACTGATGCAATAGCACACTCTATATCCAATTCTTCTGCAACCTGTCTCATATTTTGTACTAAAATGCTAGATGACATTCCTGCGGAACAACATAATAGAATTTTCTTCATTGCTTCTACCTACCTTTATTTTACTTATTTTTTAAAATACTTAAATCGAACTTATTTCCTTTATACAAGAGGAAATGAATCAACCAAATAAAACATCTATATCATTTTCTTTTTGCTCCTCAGCAATTCTTTTTAAAATATTTTTTAAACATTGAAGTGATAAATCACTTTCTAATTCTTGCATTGCTTTTTGATTAAAGACTAAAGAAGATAATGTTTCATGTAATAAGCCTAGAGCTTCTTTTGAATCTTTTTGAACACTTAATAAAAATATATATTTAACATTTTGATGTTTCCATTTGACTGCTTTCTTTAAAATACCTACTGCTACAAAAGTCTCATCTGTCAATGGTTTCATAGGATGAGGCATCGCAATAGCATTTCCAAATTCTGTTACAGAAAATCTTTCTCTTTTTAAAACTTCTTCTTCAAAGTTTTGGGGAATTCTTTTCACTAAAGATATTCTTTGACACATTTCATGTATTAAACCATCCTTTGTTTTACCTTCTAAATCTGTAAATAATAATTCTTCTTGAAAATATTTATCTACAAACGATAATTCTTCATTTTGTGATAAAAATGCATCACTTAATGAAATCATATCTTGATCATTTAAGAAATATTGAACATGTATCGCTGGTATTTCTGTTTGAAAGGGAATAGGTACTGTACTTAATATAAAATCATATGCTGATTGATCAATATTTGATAGTTCATATAATTCTGTCACATAGATACTATTAATGTTATCTTTAAATCTTTGTTTCACTTTATATAATAATATTTGTGAACTTCCCATGCCACTTGCACAAATAATAATCACATTCTTTTTAGGTCCATTTTTTTGATATCTTTCTATAGCTAATGCAAAATGCAAGGCAATATAGCCTATTTCATTTTCACTCACCGTCTTTTGAATATATGATTGAATAATATGTGCAGCTGATATGCTAATTTCAAAAGCTAAAGGATTTTCAGATTTAATTTGCTGTAACAATGGATTTTGTATAACCATTCCATATTTCAAACGATTCATCATGGGTTGTAAGTGTAGTGATAATGATGTATACAAATCTAAATCCGATACAAAATCCATACCAAATTTATCATTAATATCCTTCATAATCTGATTAACTAATTCCTCATATTCTTGATTCATATATAAAGTATTCGAATTATATTGCACTGCCTTTTTTCCAGATAAATGCATAGCTATATAATAAATTTCAATCTTAGGAAAATGAACTTCAAACCTTTGTTCTAACTTTTGGCACAAAATTTTCGCAACCTCATATTCTCGACTATACTCAATATCATTATCATATTCACAAGGTATTGACTTTGAATCCTCTTTTAATCTCAATAATGCAATCATAATATGGATAACAAGATTTTGAAAACCTATATCCGTTAATTTAAATCTTTCATTAACCATAGTATCATACAAAATAGTAGAAATTTCTTCTTGTTGTTTTGTAGATGTTGTTTGTGATAAATAAGCCCCATCATCTTTTGTCCCATGATAAAAATATTGTGATATACATAATCTTTTATGAAACTCACTTCCTTCTATTTTCAATCCATAAGACGGCTTTGTTTCTAAAGTCAAATGAAAATACTTAAGTTTTTCTCTTACTTCTTTTAAATCACTACTCAATGTAGAACGGCTTACAAAAATACGTTCACAAATATCTTCCATTTTTATATAATCTTCTTCAGTTAGAAACATTCTTATCAAATAATGTACCCTATCCTCTGGAAAAATAGGAATTAACATTTGATCTTCTGAGTTCTTCTTTAACATATTTTCTAAATAATCATAATATTTTTTCTCATCCCTAATAACAAGTTCATATCCTATCGCATGTTTAGAAACAATTTCCATACCATGTTGATAAAGATGTTCCTTATATTCCCTTAAATCATTTCTTAAAGTTCTTACTGTAATACCAAGTTGTTGACTTAACTCTGGTCCACTCATTGGAGCACTTGCATGACTTAAAATTTTTATTGTTTCTATCATTCTTTTATTTTCCATACTATTCACCTATTTTATTATAACCTTTTTCAACATTTATCTACAAACATTCTATTTCCTCTTTTTAAGAGGAAATAAAAAAGTGCCTCATCAAAAGCACTTTAAAAAATTTCTATTCCCACAGGACAATGGTCTGATCCTAAAACATCTGTATAAATATAAGCATCCTTAATCTGATCTTTTAAATCATCAGAAGTCAAAAAATAATCAATACGCCATCCTGCATTTTTCTCTCTTGCTTTAAACATATATGACCACCATGAATAAGTTTCTTTATCAGGATATTTATATCTAAAACTATCAATCCAACCACTATTCAATAATTCACTCATTTTACCTCTTTCCTCATCAGTAAATCCTGAGTTATTATGATTTGTTTTATCATTTTTTAAATCTATCTCTTGATGTGCAACATTCATATCTCCACAAACAATAACAGATTTCTTTTCTTTAAGAGAATTTAAATAATCCCTAAAATCATCTTCCCAAAGTTGACGATAATCTAATCTTTCTAATCCTCTTTTAGAATTAGGAGTATATACAGTTACAAAAAAGTAATCTTCATACTCCAAAGTAATCACTCTACCCTCTTGATCATGTTCTTCTTTACCAATACCATAAGTCACATGAAGAGGCTTTTTCTTTGTATAAATAGCTGTACCACTATATCCTTTTTTAACAGCATCATTAAAATAAGAAGTATATCCTTCAAATTCTAAATCAATCTGATCTTTTTGGAGTTTTGTTTCTTGAATCGCAAATATATCTGCATCCATTTGATTAAAAAAATCACTAAAGCCTTTCTTTACACAAGCTCTAAGCCCATTCACATTCCATGATATAAATAACATATATTCTCCTTATATTTGTTCATTAATTTCTATTGCATATCTTACTATTGTTTTTAATTTGTCTTTTTCAACTTTTTCATAATCATTTAAATAGATTTCATGATGAAATCCAACTAATTTCATATTCTGTATAGTAATATATTCCATAATTTCTTTTGTAGTATTAATTTCAGTATTATATGCACCTTTATGAAGCATTTGTACTGAAGGACCTTCCTTCATTGTTTTTAAATAAACATCCAAAATATATGGATTATCTTTTTTACTCATAACTTCTTCTTTTATTTCTTCAAAAACATCTTCATCTAAAACCTTAGGTTGAGCCATCATTAATGTAAATTTAATCATTTTCTTTCTAGTTACATCAAATTGCTCATTGTCATATGTATCCCACAATCCCTCTAATGGTGATACAAGATATAAAAGATTTTTATTGATTTTATAGTATTCCTTAATTGCCTTAGATAAAATACGTAAAGCTTGTGCTTTTAATCTAAATTCTTCAACATTAGGATTTCCTATACCATCAATCATAATAAAATTAAACTCTGGTACGTCAACTAAATTGATTCTTTTTGTAGAAGCATTATATACTTTCTTATATTCTCTTCTAATTCCTTCTTTCACTACTTGGACCTCCCATCGCTATACATTATACATATTTTTTAGGATAATTGCTATAGTTTTAAATCTTTTTTGTCTTTTTATAAATATTTATTAACAAAAAAGAAAGATTTCATTTAAGGTATATATAAAAATCAGTATTTTCTATGACTTCATAATAATCAATACTGAGTTTTTTCTTGGTTTCCAAATACTAATAAATAATTTTTTAAGATATTCTCTATTCTTTATTTTGTTTATAATATCCAAATCATTTCTTTATGGATTGACTATACATATTATTTAGATCTACACAATAAAAATCATAGATTAGTTTCCCTATTTCTGTTTTCTCATCTTTATATTCTCCGTTTATGATAAATATATCTTGCTATCGCCACTCCTTCTCTTCATTCTATTTCTATTGTAAATTAATATAATATATAAAAAAAGTTGTAACATACAACTTTTTATGATGAGACAGATATTAATCTATTGGATTATTGACAAGTACATATTTAAAGATATCTTCTTCTTTGTCAATATCAAAAATATTGATTGCTAAAATATCTAGTGTCGTTTCATTACTATGGTTAATTTTATTAATAGTATGTTCTGATAACGAACCTAATTTTCTTATTAATAAATTAATAGTCATTTGTGCAGCTTTCTCTATCTTCCCTTCAGCTTTTCCTTCAATTCTTCCCATCTCTTTTAATTGTTCACATATCTCACACATTTCAGTAACTCCTTTCCTTTCTTCTTTATAATATTTGACCCATTTTTTTAAGACTTCACTATACATATCATTTGGATCAATACAATGAAAATCATGGATTAATCTTCCTAGTACTGTATCTT
>CAJTTM010000060.1 GCA_910579135.1 uncultured Erysipelotrichales bacterium
GCACTTTTTTAGGTAAAACATTTATTTCAATTCTTATTTTTTATTCAGATTAACCTCCAAAAAAAACGAGCAGTGCTCGTTATTTTTTTAATGTATTCTCTGCTTTATTTTTACTATCCTTATGTTTCACAGAAGCATAAGTATAAGAAAAACTCTGTTTACTATGATGTTTTGTTCCATATATTGGGAAATCTGATGAATTATTAGATAACATATAAAGTTCTACATCATATTGTGCTTCATTTTTGATATAACCTAATAAATTACTATAAGTTTTCCCATTCTTTGGAAGACCTACATTATCATCTAATAATTTAACAGATTCTTCTGCAATCTTTTTAGCATCAGAAGCTTTCATTTTATCTTTAAATTCAATATCCACTTTAATTTGACGACAAATAATTTCAATTGACATATCCTTTATACTAGAATATTTCTTCTTCATAGCATTTACCGTTGAAGTTTTTGCATCAATATTAATAGCAGTTAATCCTTCACAACGATTTCCAAAGACTGGTCCATCATTAGTTGTAAGAAAGAAAATATAACCAAAGAATAAAACAATCGGTATCATAATAACAATCAAAACAATCTGCCATGTTTTTATTCCTTTTCTTTTATTTTTACCTTTTTTAGCCACTTCATCTTCTCCAATTTCTTCAAACTCATCTAAATCAAAAGTATCATTAAACTGATATTCTCTTGTCTTTTGATATTTATCTTCTTCAAAAACAGATTCTTGTTTGACTTGTGAATTGATATTTTCCTTAACCTTAGGAAATTGATCTTGATCATCACCAAAAAAATCATCTTCATCATCAAAACGAAATTTTCTTGACATATTCATACCACCATTCCTATTATAACATAATAATAATATAACACATTTATGAAACTTTAACAACCTTTTAGAAATATTCTAAAACATCTATCCTTTTCTTTCCTCTAATAATTGTATCAATAGTTCATTTGTAGACTTAGGATTTGCTTGTCCTCTTGTTTCCTTCATGATTTGTCCTACTAAATAACCTATCACTCTATCTTTACCATGAAAGTAATCAATGAGTGATTCTGTGTTTTTATCTAATATTTGATTAATAATAAAAGTTAATTCTTCCTTGTTAGAAATCTGTTTCATATTTTTTTCTTCGATAATAATCCTTGGATCTTTTCCTTCTTTCATCATAATTTCAAAGACTTGCTTTGCTTGTTTTGATGAAATGACTTCCTCCTCTATAAGATTAATAAGAGTTGATAAATAGGAAGGTGTGAGTAATGTTTGATTTAATTTTAAGTGATGTTTATTTAAATAAGCTAAAACATCTCCTAATAGCCAATTACATATTATTTGGTAATGTTGAGATAGTAGAACTGTTTCATTAAAGAAATCAGATAATTCTTTAGATGAAACAATCTTTTTCGCATCTATACTAGAAAGATGATATTTATGAATATATAAATCTTCTCTAACATCAGGCATCATATTTAAATGATTTTTAATGCTTTTTATCCACTTTTGACTTAGACGAATAGGTAAAATATTAGGTTCACTATAATATTTATAGTCTACACTATTTCCTTTACTTCTCATAAGAACAGTTTTTCTTAATCCTTCATCATAACGCCTTGTTTCTTGAATGACTTCTTTTTTTGAAAGTAAAATTTTTTCTTGTCTACTTGCTTCATACTCAATAGCTTTTTGGACATTGGATATAGAATTTAAATTTTTGATTTCAGTTCTTACTCCAAGTTGTTTTGAACCAATTGGGCGTAAGGAAAGATTAATATCACAACGCATTGAACCTTCTTCTAATTTCGCATCAGAAACTTCGGTATATAAAAAGATTTGCCTAAGTTTTTCTAAATAAATAGCTGCTTCTTTTCCATTTCTTAAAACTGGTTTTGTAACAATCTCAATAAGTGGAATCCCTGCTCTATTATAATCAATCAATGTATAATCATCAAAATGCGTTTGTTTGGCAGTATCTTCTTCCATATGCAGTCTTTCTATTTCTATTCTTTTCTTTTGATTATCTACAATAATATCAAGATATCCATTTTTTCCAATAGGTCTTTGTTGTTGGGTAATTTGAAATCCTTTTGGTAAATCAGAATAATAATAATTCTTCCTATCAAAACAAATCAAATCATCAATCTCCGTATGTAAAGCATGACATACTCTTAACGCATATTCTACAGCTTTTTTATTAACTGAAGGCATAATACCTGGCATTGAAAAATCAATTTCATTGACCATTGTATTTGGAGTTTTCGCAAACGAAACAGGTGAAGATGAAAACATCTTTGATTTTGTTTTTAATTCACAATGGACTTCTAATCCTATGACTTGTTCATACTTCATCTTTATCTTTTCCTTTACAATATTGATTTTTAAAGCCAAGAACTTCTTCTAAAGCATAAGCAACATTAAAAACTTTCTGCTCTTCAAAAAGTCTACCCATCAATTGAATAGATATAGGCATATTATCCACAAAACCACAAGGTAAACTCATACAAGGTGTTCCTGTAAAATTACCTAACATTAAATGATTTTCTAAAATAATATATTCATCACTTAAACGATCTTCTTCCTCTTCTAACAAAGGAGCTATTTTTCCACTATTAGGTGTTATAATGATATCATATTTAGATAAAATACAATTAACTTCATCAACAATAATTCGTCTTACCTTTTGAGCTTTTCTAAACATTTTTTCTTGATTTTCACTTGCAAGAGCAATACTTCCTAATATAAATCTTCTTTTTATAGAACTAGAAAATCCATGTGTTCGAGATTGAATCATAATATCTTCTATTCCTTGACCATCTTGTCTATTCCCGTATTTAATTCCATCTAAGCAAGAATGATTACTAAGAGCTTCACAATTTGCAATAATTGTATATGTAGGTAATACACATTTTAGAAGCTCTTTATCTATTTCTACTTCTTCTAAGATTGTTCTTTTTTCTCTTAATATTTGAAGAATACTTTCAAAATTCTCCTTTATCTTAGGATTTTTAACTTCATCATTTACAGTTTTTAATACTGCAATCTTGATCCCTTGAATATTGGAATCTAAATTTTTTAAATAATGAGGAACTTCTTTAAAACTAGATGTCATATCCTTATCATCTCTACCCGAAAGCACTCCAATAACAATAGCCATATCTCTCACATTTCTTGTGATTGCTCCTACATGATCTAAACTAGAAGCATAAGGAATCACTCCATAACGTGAAATTCTTCCCCATGTTGGTTTAAAACCTACAACACCACAATATCCTGCTGGTTTTCTAATAGAATCTCCTGTATCAGTTCCTAATGCAAAAGGAACAACTCCACTTGCGACTGCTGCAACACTTCCTCCAGATGAACCACCTGCAATTCTATTTACATCCCAAGGATTTCTAACAGGTCCAGTTAATGCAGTTTTATTGCTATTACCCATACCAAGTTCATCCATACTTGCTTTTGCAGTTAATATTGCTCCATGTTGATATAATTGATTAACTACATGAGCATTAAATACTGGAATATAATTATTAAGCATTTGACTTGAAGCCGTAGTCTTTATGTCTTTTGTGCTAAAATTATCTTTTAAAACAAAAGGGATATGATTTAATAAACCATCCCATTTTAATATATCTAAATTTTTATATGCATAATCCTTCGTTAAAGTCACAAAAGCATTTAATCTTTCTTGTTGAAAATCCATCTCTTTAAATAATTCATCATAATATTGATAAATATCTAATTGTCCACTTTTCAATAATTCATGTAATTCTTCAATTGAATAAGTGATCATTAAACCACCACCTTAGGAACTTTAATTTGATCATTCAATACATCTTGACCTTGAGATAAAATTTCTTCTTGACTTATTGTATGAATAACTTCATCTTCTCTTAAATAAGATGTTTCTATTTCATAAGGAAAAGCTAAAGGAGCAACATCAAGCGTATCAATAGCTTCCAATGCCTTAACTTGATCCATAAAAATATGATATTCATGAATCAACTCTGGCATTTCTTCTTTTGTAATATCAAGCATTGCATCATATGCAGCTTCTAATAACATTTCCTTTATTTCATTCATAACTTTCTCCTAATTTAAAAATGATGTGATTGAATCTTTACCACTATTTTTAATAATCGTTGCTTGAAGTTTATCTTGAGAATAAACAAGAACATTAATAGTAAAATCAGATGAAAATCTTGTACTAATATTATTCTCTAGAACACTTGTTAAATATAATAATTCTGTATATGTTTTAATATTTAGATGAGCTTCAATTGTCATTGATTGAATCTTATCTTCAATATATTTTGCTTTACCAACTATACTAGCTGATTCAATAGAAGCTTTCTTTAAATTATTTTTAATGGTTTCAAATTCTTCATGAGTACTAGGATCAATTTCTTTAGTTTCATCACTTGTGAAAATAACATTCTTATGATTAACAGACTTAATTGAACCTACACTACCATCACAATATGATTTTAAAATATAATTTCCATCTAATGAACTTTTAGAAGAATCTGTTCTTCTAAACACTGTAATCAAGATAGGAAGTTTTCTAATTTTTTCAAAACTTTTCATTTTTGAAATATTAGAATAAAAATTCTTAATACAATTTTCTGCAAAATTTCTTAAACTATTATCTGTTATTGAAATACTTTCTTGTTCACTTGCAGATTTAGGATCTAATACAATCGCAAATGAAACTCCAGATAAACTATATTGATTACCACTTTTTTGATAATAATCTTGTTCATGGATATCTTCAATCATATCTAAACCTGAAATTCCTTGAATCTTTTCTGTCTTTGCAGGTTCTAAAGAATAAGGATGATCTTTACTTTTATAATATGATGATAATTCTTTACGAGTATTTAATGTTAAATATTGACCTTCACTCATATAATAAGAATCCAT
This sequence comes from uncultured Erysipelotrichales bacterium, assembly GCA_910579135.1. Lineage (GTDB taxonomy): Bacteria > Bacillota_I > Bacilli_A > Erysipelotrichales > Coprobacillaceae > MGBC113645. The sequence continues at coordinate 4,937 of CAJTTM010000060.1, forward strand.
CGAAAAATATTCATCAGATAAAATTTGTAATCCTCTTCCAATTGTCATCAAATCATCAGTTCTAGAAAACTTACTATAATAATCATCTCTTAACTGACTTGCTCCTACATTGATCATACGATAGTATGATTCACTTGTATTTCCAATTTCAACTGCATCACTTGTTGTTTCTACAGTTTCCTTTGCTTTTTGACATCCACAAAGTAATGCTAATATACATAAACTCAAGATAAGTTTTTTCATACATTAACCTCCTTTAAAAAGTCTTCTTCACTCAAAACTGTGACTCCTAGATTTCTTGCTTTTTCTAATTTGCTACCTGCATCTCTTCCACAAATCAAATAATCTGTTTTCTTAGAAACACTACCAGTAACATTTGCTCCTAATCTAGCAAGATATTCTTTCACTTCTTTTCTTTTCATAATTTCTAATGTTCCAGTAACACATACTGTTTTTCCATTAAAAATACTTTCTTCTAAAACTGAAGTATCTTTAAGATATGTCATATTTAATCCTAATTCTTTTAAATGATCTAATAATTCTATATTAGCTGGATTAGTTTTAAATTGATATAAAGATGAAGCTATTGTTTCTCCTACATCTTTAATTTTTGTTAATTCAAATTGATTAGTTTCTAACAAACAATCCATAGTCTTAAAATTCTTTGATAAGATATCAGCCATCTTTGCCCCAATACCTTTAATTCCTAAACCAAATAATAATTTTTCCAAAGAATTTTGTTTACTTTTTTCTATAGCTTCAATCAAATTATCCATAGATTTTTGACCAAAACCTTCTATTTCCATAATCTCTTTTTTATGAACATGTAAATGATAAATATCTTCAATTGAACTAATAAATCCTAAATTATAAAATTGTTCAACGATCTTTTCACCTAATCCTTCGATATTCATTGCATCTCTAGATGCAAAATGAATGATTTTTTCAATCTTTTTATAATCACAATGTTCATTTAAACAATAATAAGCAGCTTCATTATCTTTTCTTACTAAAGGACTTCCACAATGAGGACAAACAGTAATCATCTTAAAAGGAACTTCACTACCATTTCTTCTTTCTTTTAAAGATTTTACAACCTCTGGAATAACATCCCCTGCTTTCCTTACAACCACATAATCTCCAATACGAATGTCTTTTGTTTTTACATTATCTTCATTATGAAGAGTTGCTCTTTGAACAGTACTACCAGCAACTCTTACTGGTTCTAAAACAGCATTAGGTGTAATTTGTCCAGTTCTGCCAATAGTAAAGATAATATCATCTAATTTTGTAATAACCTCTTCAGCAGGAAATTTGTATGCAATTGCCCATTTTGGAACTTTAGCTGTAAATCCTAATCTTTCTTGTCTTTCTAAATCATTAACTTTAATAACAACACCATCAATTTCATATGGTAATGACTCTCTTTTTTCAGTGATTTCTTGAATATATTCTATAACCTCATCAATGTTTTGACATATTCTATTGTTAGGATTTGTTTTAAAGCCTAAACGATTAATAAATTCTAAAGCTTCTTGATGAGTTTGAACTCCCATATCTAAAGCCATTGGTACATGGTATAAAAAAGCATCAAGTTTTCTTTTAGCCGCTATAGATGAATCTAATTGTCTAACACTTCCTGCAGCAGCATTTCGTGGATTTGCAAATAATTCTACACCTTCTTTTTTTCTTTGTTCATTTAATTCATCAAATGATTTTTTAGGCATAAAAATTTCACCACGAACTTCAAAATCATCCTCATAATCAATAGATAAAGGAATTGATTTAATCGTTTTAACATTATGAGTAATATCTTCACCAATTGTTCCATCACCACGTGTAGCTCCATATTGAAGCTGTCCATCTTCATAAACAAGTGATACAGATAAACCATCTATTTTCAATTCACAAACATATTCAACATTTTTAACTTGTTCATGAACTCTTGAATCAAAAGCTCTTAAATCATCATCATTAAAAGCATTCCCTAAAGATAACATCATTCTTTGATGCTCTACTTTTGTAAATCCATCTAAAACTTCACCACCTACTCTTTGACTAGGCGAATCAGGTGTAATCCATTCTGGATGAGATAATTCAATAGATTGAAGTTCCTGCATTAAACGATCATATTCTTGATCACTTACAGTTGGATTATCTAAAACATAATATTGATAATTATATTCATTTAATAATTTTTTAATTTCATTTAATCTTTGTAATGTCATTTGTAGCACTCCATTTCATTCAAATATTATATCAAAATTAAGGCTTAAAAGAAACACTAAATAGAAAAAAACATAGTTATCCAAATTCATACATGATTAACTATAAATAAACATAAAAAGAGAGGCTGTAACGAAATAACTTTTTTGATAAGTTGATTTCATTCAGCTTCTTTTT
>CAJTTM010000061.1 GCA_910579135.1 uncultured Erysipelotrichales bacterium
TCTATAAAATCTAGAACTTTTTCATCTTATTTCCAGTTTCTGCTTGCAATTCAGGGATAACTTTATTTATTTTTAGATAATTGTTAAAATGAAAAAAAGGAGGATTTTATGAAAAGATTATTAATAGTAGTAGATTATCAAAATGATTTTGTAAATGGAAGTTTAGGATTTCAAAAAGCTATTGAATTAGAGGATTATATATTTAATCTTATTCAACAATACAAAGATAATAATGATGAAATTATTTATACCATGGATACTCATGATACTGATTATTTTGATACATATGAAGGAAAGAATTTACCTGTTCCTCATTGTATTAAAAATAGCGAAGGTTGGAAATTATATGGGAAAATAGAAAAAGCTTTAGAAGGTTGTCAATGCTTTTATAAAGATACTTTCCCTTCTTTAGAATTAGCAAATTTCCTTAAGGATAAGAATTATAGTAGAATAGCTTTAGTTGGTGTTGTTTCTCATATCTGTGTTTTATCTAATGCCATCATGGTTAAGTCAGCTTTACCTAATACACCTATTGATATTGATATGAATGCAACTGCGAGTCATGATGAATCAACTCATCAAAAATGTATAGATGTTTTAAAATCTATGCACTTTAATATTATAGAATAATACTAGAAAAAAGATTGTATACAATTTAAAAAAAGAGTATAATAGCTTTATATTAAGGGGGGCTTTATATATGGAAATTAGAATTGAAAGAAGAAAAGACTTAAAAGATAAACCAGATCAAAATCAATTAGAGTTTGGAAAATATTTTACTGATCACATGTTTTTAATGGATTGGACAACTGAAAAAGGTTGGCATGATGCAAGAATTGTTCCTTATGGTGCTTTACCTACAGACCCTGCAACGATGGTATTACATTATGCTCAAGAAACTTTTGAAGGTTTAAAAGCATATCGTGATCCTCAAGGAAATGTTCAATTATTTAGACCTGAAATGAACGCTCAAAGAATGATTAATTCTAATAGACGTTTGTGTATGGCTGAATTACCTGTTGATATGTTTGTAGAAGCTGTAGAAGCAATTGTAAAATATGATGAAGAATGGATTCCTACATTACCTGAAACCTCATTATATATTAGACCTTTTATGTATGCAGCTCAACCTGGTGTTGGTGTTCATCCAGCTAATCATTATATTTTCTGTATTATTTTATCACCTGTTGGTAATTATTATCCAGAAGGTGTTAATCCAGTTAAGATTTGGGTTGAAGATGAATATGTAAGAGCTGTTAAAGGTGGTACTGGATTTACTAAATGTGGTGGAAACTATGCTGCAAGTATTGCTGCTCAAGTCAAAGCTGAAGAACATGGTTATACACAAGTTTTATGGTTAGATGGTGTACATAGAAAATATGTTGAAGAAGTTGGAACAATGAACGTTATGTTCAAAATTGATGGTAAAATCATTACTGCTCCATTAGAAGGTTCTGTATTACCTGGTGTAACTCGTGATTCTATTATTACTTTATTAAAAGATTTTGGATATGAAGTTGAAGAAAGATTATTAAGTATTGATGAATTAATGGATGCTGCTAAAAATGGTAAATTAGAAGAAGCATTCGGTACAGGTACTGCTGCAGTTATTTCACCTATTGGGGAATTATGTTATAAAGGTGAAGAAGTGATTATCAATGATTTTAAAACTGGCGAATTGACTCAAAAATTATATGATACTTTAACTGGTATTCAATGGGGAAAAGTTGAAGATAAATTTAATTGGGTTCATAAAGTGAAATAAAGTAAAACGATGGAGTTTAAGCTCCATCGTTATTTTTTAAATCCTTTTTTAAATTGATCAAAAATAGATTCTTTTTTACCAGCTTTTCTAAGTTTTTGATATAATTCTTTTTCTTCTTTAGAAAGTTTTGTTGGTATCTTCACTTCAATAGTTACAAATTGATCGCCATAAGTTTCACTTCTTAAGGATTTAACACCCTTACCTTTTAATCTCAATGTTGTACCACTTTGAGTTCCTTCTGGAACTCTCATAGTCACATCACCATAAACAGTTGGAACATCAACTTCACAACCTAAAGTTGCATCAACAGCAGAAATAGGTACACTCATATAAATATCTTGACCTTCACGTCTAAAATGTTTATGTGGTCTTACATAGATTTCTACATATAAATCTCCATTAGACCCACCATTACTTCCTCTATGACCTTTTCCTGATACCCTTAATTGCTGATGAGTATTAATACCAGCAGGTATATTAAGTTCAACTGTTATATTTTTATTAACATATCCATTACCTTTACAATGTGGACATTTTTCTTTAATAATTTTTCCTGTACCATGACAATCTGGACAAGTTGTTTGATTAACAAATGTACCAAATGGAGAACGTTGTTGAGTACGAATTGTACCAGTACCATTACAACGGGAACATGTTGCCACACTACTACTATCTTTTGCTCCAGTTCCATGACAGTGTGAACATTGTTCATCATAATTGATTTTAATTTCCGTTTTCTTTCCTTTAATAGCATCCATAAAATCAATTTCTAATTGAACAAAACGATCTTCTCCACGCCTTGGTCCACTTCTTCTTTGTTGTCTTGAACTACCACCACCGAAGAAAGAACCAAATATATCTCCTAAATCAACATCTTCAAAACCCTCGAATCCGCCAAAGCCTCCAGCTCCACCAAATCCACCTGCTCCCTGCTCAAAGGCTGCATGACCATATCTATCATATGCTGCTTTTTTATTAGCATCTGATAAAACATCATAAGCTTCTTGAACTTCTTTAAACTTTTCCTCTGCATCAGGAGCTTTATTAACATCAGGGTGATATTTTTTTGCCATTTTACGATATGCTTTTTTTATTTCTGTTTCATTAGCACTCTTACTAACGCCTAATACATCATAATAATCTCTTTTTTCAGCCATAATTTCACCTCTCTATTAGATAAAACCAAGGCAAAAGCCTTGGCTTTCATTTATTAATTCTTTTCAGTAAAATCTGCATCAACTACATCATCATTTGACGCATTGTTTTGAGCATCTGCTCCTTGGTTTGCTTGTTGTTGATATTGATAAGCAGCCATTTGTTGAGCCATTTGTTCTAATTCACTCATCTTAGCGTCTAAAGTATCCATATCATTAGCATCTAAAGCTTTCTTTAATTCATCTTTTAAAGCTGTAGCTTGAGCTTTTTGATTTTCATCAATCTTATCACCTTGTTCAGCTAAAGCTTTATCAATTTCATTGATCATTTGTTCAGCTTTATTTCTAGTTTCAATTTCTTTACGTTTCTTTTCATCATCAGCTTTATTAGCTTCAGCTTCTTTAACCATTCTATCAATTTCTTCATCACTTAAACCAGTAGAATTTTGAATTGTAATAGATTGTTCTTTTTGAGTCTTCATATCTTTAGCTTTAACATTAACAATACCATTAACATCAATATTGAATGTAACTTCAATTTGAGGTACTCCTCTAGGAGCTGGTTCAATACCATCTAATTTAAATAAACCTAATTGTTTATTATCTTTAGCCATAGATCTTTCACCTTGTAATACATTAATATCAACAGCAGGTTGATTATCTGCAGCAGTTGAGAAAATTTGTGATTTAGTAGTTGGAATTGTTGTATTTCTTTCAATTAATACAGTCATAACTCCACCCATAGTTTCAATACCTAATGATAAAGGTGTAACATCTAATAATACAATATCTTTAACATCCCCAGCAATAACTCCACCTTGGATAGCTGCACCCATAGATACAACCTCATCAGGGTTTACTGATTTGTTTGGTTCTTTTCCAAGTAATCTCTTAACAGAATCTTGAACAGCAATAATACGAGTTGATCCACCTACTAATAAAACTTGATCAATTTCATTTGGTGATACATCAGCATCATTTAAAGCTTGTCTTACAGGACCTTCAGTTCTTGCAACTAAATCTCTTGTTAATTCATCAAATTTAGCTCTTGTTAAAGTTAATTCCAAATGTAATGGACCACTAGCACCAGCACTGATATATGGTAAAGAAATCTGAGTTTGCATCATACCAGATAAATCTTTCTTAGCTTTTTCTGCAGCTTCTTTAACACGTTGCATAGCCATCTTATCGTTTGTTAAATCAACACCTTGTTCTTTCTTAAATTCACTAACGATATAATCCATAACTTTTTGATCAAAATCATCTCCACCTAAACGGTTATCACCAGCTGTAGATAATACTTCAAACATACCATCAGATAAATCTAAGATAGATACGTCAAAAGTTCCTCCACCTAAGTCGTAAACTAAAACTTTTTGATCTTGATCAGTTTTATCAACACCAAATGCTAATGCAGCAGCAGTTGGTTCGTTAATAATACGTTCAACTTCTAATCCAGCAATTTTACCAGCATCTTTAGTTGCTTGTCTTTCAGCATCATTGAAATATGCTGGAACAGTAATAACAGCTTTTGTTACTGTTTCCCCTAAATAACTTTCAGCAGTTGCTTTTAAGTTTTGTAAGATCATAGCAGAAATTTCTTGTGGTGTATAAGATTTACCATTAACATCTGCCTTATAAGAAGTTCCCATATGTCTTTTAATTGACATAATTGTATCTTTGTTAGTAACAGCTTGACGTTTAGCAGCTTCTCCAACAATAATTTCTCCATTTTTAAATGAAACAACAGAAGCAGTAGTTCTTAATCCTTCAGGATTCGCAATAACTTTAGCTTCTCCATTTTCCATAACACTAACACATGAATTTGTAGTACCTAAGTCAATACCAATAATTTTACTCATAATTAATATCCTCCTATTTTATTCATTAACTTTAACTAAAGATGCACGAATAACGCGATCTTTTAATTTATATCCTTTTTGCAATTCTTCTACAACCATTCCAGATTCGAAATTTTCATCCTGTACCATCATCACTGCTTGATGGAAATTAGGATCAAATTCTTTACCTTGAGCTTCAATCACTTCAACACCATTCTTCTTTAAAATTTCCATCAATTGATTATAAATCATTTGATTTCCTTTTAAGAATCCAGCAACCTCTTCACTTGGTTCACTAACATTAAGTGATCTTTCAAAGTTATCTAGAACTGGTAATAATTCTTCAATAAAAGATTGCAACATAAATTTCATTTGATTTTGATGTTCATTTTGTAGTCTTCTTTTTAAATTTTCCATATCTGCAAAAACTTTATAATAATCAGTTTTCCATGTGTTCACTTCTTCTTCTAAAGTTTTTACTTTTTCCTCAAGTTCCTTTTGAGGATTCTCTACAACTTCAACATCTTCTATCTCTTCTTCTTTAACATCTTCAACATCTTGAGATTCTTTCACTTCTTTATTTTCTTCCATAATTTCACCTCTATTCATCATCTTCTTGATTACTAATCACTTTCTCAATACTCTGAGAAATATATTCAACTAAAGAAACAACTTTTTCATAGGGCATACGCGTTGGTCCTATAACAGAAATCGAACCTTTTGATTGATTCCCAGCTTTAAATGATGCTGAAATAACAGAAACATCATTCAATTCTTCTATTGGTGATTCACTACCAATTCTTACAGTTACACCATGATCATCAGTTTCAATAGGAATTAAGTTATTCCACGATTGAGAATTTTCAAAAGCACTTACTAACTTTCTAAGCTTATTAACATCGTTATATTCTGGTTGATAAACCAAGTTTTCTTTACCAGAAAAATAAATATTACTATTCGCAAACTTCATAAAGGCTTCTAAAAAGGCATTAAATAAAACTTCATGTTCCTTAATTCTCGCACTTAATATCGGCTTTACATCCACTTCTAAACGCCTAGCAACATCATTAATAGGTGTTCCACATAATAATTCATTCATGACATTCACACAACTTGTTAAATCATCCATATAAGCATTATTCTTAATATTAAACATTCTATTTTCTACATGTCCCTTATCAGTTACAATAATAGCTGTTACACTATGTGCACTTAAAGGAACCAAAGTAATATTTTGTAAATGTTCATAATTAGAATTTGGACCTAAAGCTACAGTTGTAAGATGAGTCAACTCACTTAACATTTGACAACTTTCTTTAATAATCTCATTTAATGAACGATGTGTATTATCAAACATCGTTGCAACTTGATTTTTTACTTGATCATCAACATTTGTTTGAAGCAACGTATCAACATAGAAACGATATCCACTCGTGGAGGGAATCCTTCCAGATGAAGTATGTGTTTTTTCTAAAAAACCCATGCTTTCAAGCTGTGACATTTCATTACGAATCGTTGCACTAGAATAAGGAAGATCATATTTGCTCATCAAAGTCTTTGATCCAACTGGTTCAGCGGTTTCAATAAACTCTTCAACAATACATTTAAATATTAATAATTGTCTTGCTGATAGCATCTCACATCCTCCTTTAGCACTCTTTTTATCTTTGTGCTAAGTTTATTATACTCATCTTTTTAGCAGTGTCAAGAGCTTGGTGCTAAAAACTTCAAAAAGATATAAATAATATTAATTCCTTGATTTTCGTATCTCTTCTTTATACAAAATAAAAGAGCAATAAACATATACAGTTTATTACTCTAGAATATTTAAATGAAAACATTATTCTTGCCTTTAGATGGTATAACTATATTTTTTAACTTACTAACATTTAAATCGTTAAGACAATTTCCCGTTTTTATCACATGTTAACTTTACTGTTTTATTAATTGTTCTTAACACTGTAGTACCATTTGAATGATATTGTTTAGCTGTAACACTAGCACTAGCAGTAGCCCCGCTTTTTGAGGCTTTCTTATTACTTAACTTCCAAGTAGAAGAATAATTCGCGGTACTTACAGAAGAACTTGTACATGATGACGTTGTTCCATTGTAATTAAATGTCCCTGTTACAGTTACAGACCACAATGCAGTACCATCACTCCCTTTATATGTCGCTGTTTTTTTCTTTGTTATGCTTGTTCTCGCATTTGTATTTCCGTCATCAATAACAATTTCTATATAACTTCCATCATCAAATGTTTCTTCAATGTATGTATTTGTGTTTTCTAATGCTTTAACATTTGAAAATGGCATCATACATATCATTAATAAAAATATAATAACCTTTAATCTCTTATTCATTTTCACATCTCCTATTCTATAACTTCTTCAAAATATCCATCTT
>CAJTTM010000062.1 GCA_910579135.1 uncultured Erysipelotrichales bacterium
ATTCTTCTTTTTGAAAACAAAAAACTGTTGACTTTCTATTTTGTCAACAGTCTGATAAAAAGGTCTTTTTAGACCTTTTTATAAATATATTCATATGAAAATAACAACCATAGAGATGAAAACTTTATACTCTATTTGTAAATTAATATTATCTATTTAGTATTCAATTTCTTTTTCAAAAGACGAGATAGAGGGACTATAATGATTACTAGTATTCTTAAAAATAACTCTATAGGATAAAGCATAGAATAATCTTTTAAAAGAATTTTTTTGAGTTCTAAATTGTTGTTATCTCTTGTTATATAAGCCAAAAAGAGAATGGCTATAAATATAATTGCGCCCAATATGATTTGTATATAATTGAGTGTTTCTGTATGTTTGGTCTTTTTAAATATAATGAGAATATCTAAAAAAATAAGTATTATATAAAATATAATTAAAAATAAATACATCATTATTGATTGGCTCCTTTCTCATAGGATAATTCAATCAAGAGTTTCTAATCTGTTTGGAAAAGATCGATAGCAATATAATGAGTATATTGTTCAAAAGGAATATGACAAGCAACAACTCTTTTATTATGGGTGATTTGGAATGAGTGATCATTAATATCGCCACTTATTTCTATTAAGCCTAGTTGAGAAATATCATTATGTTCATCAATTTGTTTTTTATATCCCGTTTTATAGAAAGTTATATGATAATTTGAAGCAATTAATGTTAATAATCCTTCTTTGTTATCTTTAAAATTAACTGGATCTTTTCCTAAATCAAGTAATTGTTCATTGAGACCATAAGATTCAATTTTTGTTAAATAGTATTTTTTATCTAAAGTATCATACAATATGATATATCGACTATTATTTTCTACTTTATATTTTGTCACATCTTTAATAATTTGGAAATTACGAATAGTAGGTTTTTGATTATTAAAAGCATAGGTAGTAATACCAATAATTATAATAAAGATGACTAATAATGAATATTTTATTTTTTTATTGTTCATGTTATTTTCTACCTCTCTATATTTATAAATGAATTATTAGATTTAAATGTTTATTCTATGGAAATAGTTGTTAAAGTTGCATCATTCGCATTCAATTCGTTATTTATATTTATTTGAGATAAATCATTATGAAATACTTTATTGTCATTAACCCATTCATATAATACGAGAGGATACTCATGATTTTTTTCTAAAGATATTTCAGTATTGTGTTTTTCATGTAATACATTTTTATCTGTACTATTTATTGTAAAATTAACATTATATTCTTTATCAATGATTTTTTGAGTTTTATCTTCTGCATAATAACATAGAATATATTGATTAGAATTTAAATCATGAAAATCAATATTTATTTTTGAAGTATGAGAAGAATATTTATTAGATTCGACAACCTTCCATTTATTATGTACAAGTTTATATACTTTTAAATAGAGATTATTAAAATTACCATTACTAATACTGTATTCATAATGGTTTGTACTAGAATGTTCTAAAATAATTTTATTTTCTTTTTTTAAAGTACAAGAACATAATAATAAGACTAAACATAAAATTATTGATTTTTTCACTTTCATTCCTCCAGTAATATTTATATATCACGTCATAATCATTTTAGATTGATAAATCTTTTTTAATTAAGTTTTATTGAATCGGTAATCATTGAAATAGCGATATCTTTTATGTTTTGAGGATTGTCTTTTTCATCGTATCCCATAATTCTTATTTCAACTGCGATTCCATCATCATAATAATAAACATCAGTCATTGAACTTGTATTTTGATAATATATTTTATGATTATTAATATTAACTTCCTGATATTTACTAACATATTCTTCTTTAAATTTTTGAGAAGATTTTTGATATTGAAATACAAAGTAAGTGACTTCCATACCATTTATATCAGAATATGTGATTTGATAACTCTCTTTAGGATCATTATAATAATAAACATCTATATTGTTTTTATCTTTCATACTTGTTTTTTCTAAACTGTTATCAAAATAGCTTGCTGGTTCATAAAGATCATAGAACCAACCTTCATTGTTCTCCATGTATCGACTAATGCTACTATAGTAATTAGCGTGGGAGCTTGTAAAATAATAAAACATATAAGCGAATACTATACATATGATACATAATCCAATGATTGTTATTATTTTCTTGTTTTTCATGGTGCTTTCCTCTTTTCTAAAATTAATATCTTATATAATTTCATGAATTGTTTTGTTTTTTCTTTTTAGTTATAACATACCAATAAAATATAAATATAATTATTGATATGAAACCAGTATATAGGCATATACCTATCATTGAAAAGTTTTGTTTCTTCCTTTGAAAAAATGGCTTTTAAATGAATAAGGCTTAGAACAATCATTACAAATTCTAAAATGATATATAAAATCATGATCTTTCATCCTCCCAACTATAATAGGATTTATTATTTTCTGAAAGTTAATCTTTAAGTTTAGTATATATAATATTTATATCATTTTCAATTGAATGGGCAAATTGATAGGTTTAATGTAATAATTGGTAGATTTTAAGCTAAAAATGAATAGGTATAAATATTCTATAATATGTAATATCATAAACAACAGGTGAAAAGTTTAGTATAAAATAATAATATGAATTTGAAAGTATATTTTAATTTCATAGACCATCTGACACACTTGATTGATGAAATAGATGTTTGAAGTCATCTCTAGTCATAACTATCTTATAACTTAAAATTCTTGATACTGATAACATGAGTGTTTTTCCTTTATATCTATGGTTGAATCTCCATTCGTATTCATATACATAGCTTTCTATATATGGTTTGGCTATCCCATGATAGTTGATTCTATATTTAATATTATTTTATGTATCTAATATAGTTTTTGACTTTCTTGTTATAATAAATAGTTTATTTCAATGTGAGTAATTTATTTGCATATTTATTTAAACTTTTGTCATGTGTTACAACAATAATTGTTTTTCCGGCTTTATGCATATCATCTAATAATTTCATTACTATTTCTTTATTTATATTATCCAATGAACCTGTTGGTTCATCAGCTAATATTAACTCACATGGTTTAAGCAATAATCGGCATATGGCTATTCTTTGTTGTTCTCCCCCTGAGCATTCATAAATCTTTTTTGTTTCATAGTTTTCTAGTCCAACTTTTTTCAAAGCATCTTTGATTAGGATATCTTTATCTTTAATATGATTATCCATAATCATTTCTAAATTATATTTTACTGTTTCATTATCAACTAATGCAAAATTTTGAAACAAATATCCTATTTTGTTCTTCAATAATTTTTCTGCCTTTTTAGAGAAGGGTTTAGGTGCTTTTTCGTCAAATAATATAAAGTCTCCCTGACTTGGCTCATCTAATAATCCTATGATATTTAACAGTGTTGATTTACCACATCCTGAAGTTCCATTAATGATTAAAAAATCTTCACTTTCTACTATAAGATTAATATTGTTTAAAACTAGGTTATTATTATATTTCTTATATAAATGATTAAACTGTACTATACAACTCATAAATTTGATTCTCCTTTTAGTATACTTACAATATTTTTCTTTTCATATTTTCTAATTAGAATATAAATAATACTAATTTCAAATAGTATTGAAAATAAGTATAATTTCAGTATGTATATAATATTTGTTTCAAGAAAAAACAGACACAAAAGCATTGGAAAAATATAGAAAATAATATTAATGATTATTAGATTTTTATATCTTTCCTTTTTATTCTTTCCAAATAGGTATTTGATTATAATTGATTTTTGGAACTCTTCTATAAACCAAAATATTGATTGATAAATTAAACTAATAAAAATGATAATATACATTATTGTGAGAATTAAGGACTTTATTAAAGCGTTTTTTATATTCATTTTCTTTATATCTAATATTGTATCAAAAGAAGTAAGCATTGTTTTTTCTTTAGTGATTTTTTTTATTTCTTGACTTACTTCATCTATTCGTTTTTCATAAGGTATGAACAGATAGTTGCAATACATTCCCATATTTTTTTCCGTAGCAATATAAATGACTGGATTTGATAGTGTATAGATCTTATCTAAATAATAATTGAAGAATGTTCCAGTATCTTGGATATTAATTATTGCAATATCACTTTTGTCCGTTATTTTTTTGAAATCTTTATCTTTATATTTTTTTGGGGTTAATATTGTATCTTTTTTTATACTCTTTAAATCTATTTTTTGCCCCTTATTATTATAAATTAATTCATTCATTGATTCTATATAATTAGTATTAACTATAATAAAAGGATAATCATATGATATATTTCTGATTTCTTCATCACTCATATTTTTGTTTTCTTGTTTTATAGTTTCATAAGAAAAACTATAATAAGAAAAAAAATCACAATAGATTCCTTTGTTATTTATATAATGATTAAAAAATTTTTTATTTTCATCTAAATTATCAATATCACCATTTAAGTAACATAAATGAGATATCCTATTCTGATATTTGCTAATATAATAAAAATCAATAAGATTTTTGTATGTAGTATTTAAGTTTTGAAGAATAGGATTAGTAAATAAAACTAATACTGTTATTTTAATTATTAGCATCAACATTGTATTTTTAGATGTGCTTTTTAAATGTTTTAAACTCAATGTAAAATGTAGTAATATATAAATGAATATGAAAACTAAATTTAAGAGCACAAATAAAATCAATGAAATTAAAAACATTTGTTTTAATAAAGGTATTTCATAAAATAATTGTTTATTGGAAATAAAGTAACTGAGTGTATAAGAAATCATATTAAAGACAATGTAATGAATAATAACTGATTTTAAAATGTTCTCTTTAATAAGTTGAAAATAACTTTTTCCATGCATTTTTTGTATAAGGAATATTTTTCTTTTTGATGAAAAATAAATTAATAATGTAAGAATATATATTAAAGCTACACACCCTATAAAAAATAATTGTTGCAAAAAATTATTTTTTGTAATGTTTTGGAGTTGTGCGGGAGAATAACTTTCTATAAGATTTTCATAAGATATATTTATGTTTAATGAAGATAGAAATATTTTAAAATTTTCTTCAAATTCTTCTACATTATTGTCATAAAAGTATATAGCAAAATGATCGGTGTGAGAAAGTTTTTTTATACTTCTTTGTAGTGTTTCTATTTCTACAACTTCATCATATTTATCAAATTCTCTATTATCTATAATTTCAATATAATCATTAGAAAGATTATCATTTAGAGATGTACTATAGTATCCTAAATCAGTCATATTATTAAATTTTAATCCATTAGCATTTCTATGAGATAAATCTAATAAAATATTTTGATTAACCGTATGTAATCCAAAAACATTTTTTTCTTTACCATTTGATTCAGGTACTTCATAAGTAATCACAAAAGTTTTATGAAAATAATATTGATAAAGCTTATTGAGAATTTTATTTGTTTTCTTTAAATTATTATCTGTAATATTTATAAATATTGGAATCGTTTTTTTATTTTCCATTAATCCTATTGCGTCGATATATGAACTATATTTTATTTGTAAATCATAGTTATAATTATAAATTGTAAAATAAGAAGTTATAATTGAAAGAATTGAAATGATAACCAATAGGAACTTTTTAATAGACATACTTGATTCTCCTTTCTATCATAAATAATAGAGGTCTTTAGACCTCTATTATGTTATTGAAGATGTACATTAAAATGATGTAAATGGGCAAATGATTTAAAATCTTTCTTTACATTCCAATAATGGGAATTATTCTTTTTCCCAGAATAGACACCTGCAGAATTTTTATACGCATTATTTTGAACTCCCGTATAGTTAGAAACAAAATATTTTTCACTTGAATCACTATAATATCCTTTCATTATGACTTGTTGTCCAGAACAACAGGCATTATAATATCCATGTCCTGTTTGTTGCTTATTCTGACATACAACATAAGTCTGAGCAGCTGAAACGGCACTTACAGTTAATAATAGTACTAAAGAGAGCATTGTAAAAAATTTATAATATTTTTTCATAATTTTCCTCCTTTCATTGTGTTGAAAGCACTTTCTAATTATATTGTATATTTTACGATCTATATTGTCAATTGTTTTTTGTTTATTTTACGATATATTGATATTTTAGGATTATTATATATAATTGATAGTGGGTGAAATATTGTGGCGAAGAATACAAATTACTTTATAAAG
>CAJTTM010000063.1 GCA_910579135.1 uncultured Erysipelotrichales bacterium
TCATGACTATGTGTGCCTTGAAGCCGCAGGCAGAAAGGAATGTGAGGTTAATATGGCATTCAAAAATGACAATCATGATGATTTAACAAAATTTAAAAACAGACTTTGGCATTTGATGATAGATAAAGGATTAGATACTAGCCAAAAATTAGCAATTGAACTTTTTGACAATAAACTTGTAACAGTTAATTCTAAAAAAGATTTAGATGTATTTGCTAGAAAAAAAAGTGCTATTAGCAGCATAGAGCATAAAATAAATAAGCATTTAAATGCTGATGATCCAAAAGCATTACAAGCAGAGTATGCTATAGCATATAGTAAATTTTTCAATTGCTCTACTGATTATCTATTTGGATTTAGTAATATTAAAAGTATAAACCCTAATGTTAAAAATGTATGTACTTATCTTAATTTATCTGAAAAAGCCATTACAAATATAAAAAAGAATTCTGTTAAAATCACAAACATTGATGAAAGTATTACGAGCAACAATATACTAGATTTACTCTTATCAAGCTATAAGTTTCCTTACTTTATACTAGAACTTAGAAATCTTGATTATTTATATTATGAAATGATTCATAAGAAATATGAGTTAGAACAAAACACTATCTCAGATTTAGGAAAAGATTTATTTAACAAAGGACTTAATTTATTTGAAATAACAGAAAAAGAACATTTTGAATCAAACGAAACTTATCCTAAAGTTGATGATTCTGTATTAGAAGCAAGAGATGCTATAAGCTTGCTAATTGATGAACAATACAGTTTAGAACTAGAATATGAAAACAATCTAAAAGTAGGTAAGTATACATTATTTGAATATTACATAGAAATAATAAATGATATTTTAAATCATCGATAACTAATATAATAGAATCTCTTCTTCGCATAAGTATTTTAATCAGTTATTCATATCAGAAGAAAGTTTTAATATTTATTAAATGAATAACAACTTATTAAAATCATCTACAAAGTTTATTCTACCAATCTTTATACATCTATTTATAGTAAGTGTATATAAAATTATCATAAAATATTCTATAATATAGAGTATTGTTCTTCGGTTTACTATTTTTAATACCGAATAAAATAACGTATACAATAAGATTTATATTTCTTTATCGTTATTATTAAACATATAAAAAGTGTCATCTTCCAAAACACAAAAAAGGAATAGTTATTGAGAAATAGCTATTCCTTTTTTACGTTGTTTAAAGGTATACTATAGCCTAAATAAAGAATAATTCTCTTTCTTAAGTTTTCAAAGTATCTAAATCCATGTGCATTTCTTTTAACCAGTTTAACGACGTTATTCATACTTTCTATGAATCCGTTATTGAAGCTTGTATAATAGTATTTTCCATTTCTTTTATATTTGGCCTTATATGTCAGTGATCTCAGTATAGGCATAAACCAGTTCTTTCTCAAGTTTTTAGCTGTTGTCATATAATATTTGTTTTTGGTATCAAAGATATTATCTAGTCAGTTATTTAATTCTTTCTTGTAATCATGATAAGGTTTATGTAATATCTTCAATAGATTCTGATATATTTTATAGTTTTCATAGAATTCCTGTGTTTCTTCCTGTTCAAAAATATATTTGATATATGAATTTGCATGTAAAGTTCTTTTTAAGATGATAACAATACCACTCTTTCTCATCATTAAGATCTTCTTCATATTTATCAAACAGATGAAGATGTCTCTTGATAGATTTCGCAAGAGATGAATATGATATATGATCACAGGCATCAAGTCTGGTCTGAACCAAATTAGAGCGAACAAGTCTGACATAATGAAATTTATCAGCAATAATTTGAGTATTAGGGAAAAGGGCATGCATAATAGATCTAAAAGCACCAGAGAGATCCATAACAATAATTTTAATATTCTTACGCTGTTTAAAAGGGAATCTAAGGAAATAGGATTTTAGACTTGAAGCCTTTCTATCCTCAATAATATCAATAGTTTTACTGGTAAGAGGATTGACAATATTGAAAGCATAAGTTCCCTTATCGCTTGTTGCCTTAAGCTCATCAATAGAGATAACAGAAGATAAATGATAATATCTATGAGGAACAGAGATATTATCTGCAAAGATTCTATAGACAGTATTCTTGCCAAGTCCATGCATTCTGGAAATAGAGGTCATAGAATGATTTTCATTAAATTCAAAAAGAGCACTTTGAACATTGGGTACAGTTGCTTTTCTGTTATCAAACTGAAAAGGAATATCTTCAGCGAAATAATGAGAACAATGTTTACATATAAATCTGTGATAATAAACAATCAAAACAACAGGCAAAGAGCCAAAAGAGAAATAGAACGAGTTCCTTTAGAGATATGATGATCGACAGAACCGCAATGAGGACAAGTCAAAACATCAATGGAAGATCTCAGATTAATAAACATAGTTAAAACACCATTATTATCTATTTCCTTTTTAATACAGGAAGAAGAGTCTTTAAAAGGGAAAGGAAGAAAATGATGAAAAGAATCATTAATTTGTAGAATTTCAAGAATATCTTTGGTAAAATCAATATTGGACATAACATAAACACCTCTTTCGTTTTAAATTCGACACTTAAATTGTAAAACAGGTTAAAAGTTATGTCTACTTTTTTATAGAGAAAAGAAAACTGAAAGATTATCTTAATCATCCAGTTATATTATAGAGCCCTGATCTACTAATTTTATGACGTCCGCAGATACCCCATGATGACTTTTGGCAGCAATTGTTTTATGAAAACCAAATCTTTTTTTGTCGACCGCATAATCCACAATATCATCTTGCTGTAACGAATATACTTCTTTCCACTCATCTGCCAAAAAGTTTACACGGCTGTCAAAATGATTTACAAGAAATTGAACAACATTCATATTCTTATTGAGAATAATCTTCTCTTCTTGAGATGTATCTAATCCAAGCATTAATTTTGATATGTAGTCACCCAGAATATTATTACCAAAATCATTTTCATTAAATGTAGCTATACTAGCATCTCGTGATTTATCAAATTCTTCTGATTTTATGTAAAGTTGAGCAACAAAGTTTCCTGTTGTTTTAGAATAATTAACATAGCTGTATGGAACCGCTGCATTTGGAAAACGAAGATTTTTTCTCTCTCTTGTAGCGTTATCTAGCTCGTACTTAACAAAATCGACAATGTATAAGTATGGACAACCTGTACGCCCAGTAGAGAACGCTCTAGCGCTTCTTTGCAAAGCTTGATTTCCAGTTTGCAACGCTGAGCAAAACTCGATTCCAAGAATTATTTGTTCCTTAACATCATCAATATGAGAAATAATAACATCTGGAGTTTCATCAAAAAAACTTCCTGCTTCTTTAAGTGCATCAAAGATATTTTCTTCCCATCTTCGTTTGGTGTTTTTATTGAACCCTGGTAAGAGTTCTAACTTCCATTGAATAAGATTATTTTCATATTTACCTTTAATTTCAATAGCTGATGTTGACGGAGAAATTAGGTAAGTTTTAATTTCGTCCAGATTTATCGCTTTAATAATTAAATTCGCTATACGTTCACATTCTACAATATTATCTCCGTGAATCCTAAATGTATTCATCTTTTTTCTCCTTTCAATGTATATTTTATAGTTAGATGTATAGTCATGGCATAGGTCTCAATCACTTCTAACTGTGTAATGTCTTCTGCAATTTTCACAGTCAATGAGGATGTTTAAACAACTATTAGTAGATCTCGCTTCAGTGATATTCCCTTTGCCACACGAACACATATAAATAGTTGTTAAATCATCTTGGTCATTCTTTTTTTGTACTTTTAATTTATTCATTTTACACATATATTTCAGAGCTATCATAGTACACCTGTCTAACTTTTTTTCGAACGCTTGCGTTATCACATTTAGATAATAATTTTTTAATCAATACTCATTTTTTCATCGAGCGTAAATGAATCTTAAAGGTTATTTTATACCTATGTTACAGCTCCACAAGGCTATGTAATAAAATGCTTCTTTCTTGACTGTCTACATACAAGGGATTCTTCTTTTCCCTCATAATTACCACCGTCCTTTTTTGCTTCCATAATATAAGCAAACAGCAAAATATTCAAAATTACGGTTTAAGTATATATGAAACTACCATTAATTATATTTTTGTACTGCTCTTATTATCGCAGACTTGATTCTGATTTAACCACACATCCAGATAATTCTTCTAAACCATTTTCTCTTAACCACTTTCGCAAGCCCTTAATACTTTGCGTTGATTTCGGACCTATAACAATCCTTTTTACTAATGTTTCAATAGGAATTTGCTTCTCCTTACACTTTTTTTTCCAGTCAAAATACAAACATTTTTTTATTTGTGAAGGTGTTGTAACTGTTTGTAATTCTCCTAACTTATCGAATCTTTTTCCTTTCCATGTTGGCAATGTCAGCACTCTATATTCTCGTTCGCTCATAAATGATGGATTCTTATACGAAGCTGCACAAGCCCAAACATTGTCAAATACTCCTTCTCTCTTATCAAAATCATGAGTAGTAGGAAATTTCCCCTTTATAACATCATAAATATCATCTACTAATTGATGATTATCTGCATTTTTTCCATAATAAATTTGATTGCACATTAAAAAGTCATCAGTCCTAATTATCTTTAAAACATTATAATCAAATGCGATTGAAACACCATATCCTCCATTGCCATAACGTTCCCATTGTGCGGCATCATCTTCCCATTCCGTAAATGAAACTAAATAGACCACCTCATTTTTACGTTCGTCCCTTTCCTCATTAAAAATAGTTTTTACTTCAGGAACTAAGTCTTTCCTACTTTCAATCTCACAACGCTTTAATACCGCCATCTCTAACATCTGAATAAAATGTTTAATTTCCAATTTATCATTCATTTCATTTGCACAACATAACCTTATACCCTCACCAAATAAAATTCCCTCTAAGGCAACAAAATTTGTATAATGAAATAATAACTCTGGTTTATTTTCCAACATTTAACCTCTCTCCTTTTTTATTATTATCTAAATTTTAACATATTACCTATACGTTTACTATTTAAAATTATGCAAGAAAAGCGTACCACTATCTCTAATGATACGCCTATCCCACTCAATTTCTAAGAGCCTGTTGCCTATATTTTATCAGCAGGGTGTACACTACATAGACACGTTGATTGCGGAAAACCTTTATTTTCCGTTTGTGTTCCCACACCCGATATCAACTACCACCGAAACATCAAAGTAGTTTTTGAGGTGCTTATTTCGGATTTTTTCACCCTCCGAAGTGAACATGAAATGCTTCGCAAAGTGCCTAAAATAAAGGA
>CAJTTM010000064.1 GCA_910579135.1 uncultured Erysipelotrichales bacterium
AGTAGTTTGCACGTTTGACACCAAGTATTCTGCACATGAGTGATATATTTGGTGTCCTTCCTTTATCTATTTCTTCTTTGCTCGTTTCTTTGATGGCTTCATATTCAATTTCATATTGGCTTGTTCTGTAAACCTCCTTCTTTCTATCTCGTCTAATTTTTTTAGGAGTTTAACCTCCAATTGTGCCATTTCAAGTTCATGTTCTTTTTGCTTGAGTTGACGCTTTAATAATGTCACTTCATCAACTTCTTCATCAGTTTTATGGCAACCTCGTTTATCACCTAAACCATCTTCTCCCTTTTCCTTGTACTTCTTAACCCAGTTAAAGACATTAGCGTAAGTTGTTTCAAATATCTTAGCTGTTGTCTTATAATCCATATCATGTTCAAGACAGTACTTGACAATTTCTATTCTTTCTTCTTTGTTTACTTTTCTACTTTTAGTCATATAGATATCCTCTCCTCCAGGAATATAATCTTTGAGTTCTATATGACTATTATAATCATTTACCCATCTTCGTAAAGTTTCTCCTGAAGGAATATGATATTTTATTGCCAGATCATTATATGATCCACCGCCATTAAGATAATCTAATACAACCTGTTCTTTAAAATCTTTTGTATAAGAAGCATTTTTATAGGATGTATTAAATGTGTTTTCGCCAAATGATTGATATTTTTTTACCCATCTCCATACAACAGACTCATCACTGTTTATTTCTCCAGCTAAAGAAGCAGTTGATCCTTCACCATTTAAATATCTTTTTACAATACTTAATTTTAGTTCTTTTGAATATTTACTTTTTCTTCCCATTATAAAAACCTCCCGTATCAGCATTTAATTATTTACGCTGTCTACTGGGAGGTTATCATATCAAATTGATTTTGATTTGAACTTTGTCTTTGTTTTTATAATTTTTCTGGATAAATACCTTTATCAATTAATGCTTGAATACTATCTTTAACAGTTTGTTTATCTTCTTTGTATGTAACACCAAACCATTCATCATTAGATTTTAAAACTTTAACACTCACTTTGTTATTTTCTAATAAATCTCCAATGATAGTTGGAAGTAAATATTCACTCTTTAAATCATCAGGATCTAATTGACTTAAGAATTGATTAAAATTATTATCTAAAACATCAAATATTTCAGGTGTTAATCCCCACATATTCATAGAAACGACTGAATCAAGATTGATTTCTTTTCCTTTTGAAATAGCTTTTCCATCAATTTTTTCAATGTTATGTGTTTCAACAATATTAACAAGTTGATGATTTTCTTCTTCGCATATTCCTCTAGTCACTCCACCATTATCGCTTAATGTATTCTTTAAAATAAATCCCACCATAGATAATTGAAGTTTATCTTGTTGAGCTTTGTTAGATGTTAAAAATTCATAAGCTTTTTGATATGCTTCTTGTCCATAATAATCATCTGCATTAATAACTAAGAATGGTTCGTTGATTAAATCTTTACAAACAAGGATAGCTTGTCCTGTTCCCCAAGGTTTTACTCTATCTTTATACATTTCTTGATATTGTGCAGGAATATTGTCAACTTCTTGAAAAGCATATTCAACTTTCACTTTCTCTTTGATTCTTTGTCCAATAATTTCATCGAAATCTTCTTCCAAATCTTTTCTAATTACAAATACAACCTTATTAAAACCTGCTTTTAAAGCATCATAGATAGAATAATCCATAATAATCTCATTATTAGGTCCCATTGGTTCTAATTGTTTGATTCCTCCACCAAAACGACTACCTAAACCTGCCGCCATAACAACTAAAGTTACATTTTTCACTTCTTTTCACTCCTATCTTTTATATCATAACAATTTATATTTTTATTTACAATAAAAATCATATAAAAGTGATTAATTTCTTTATGAAGAGATAATTTATATAAAATATGGTTAATAATGGGAAATTCAAATGAAAATCATTGTATTTTTTATAGTTTTTGTTGAAAAAAAGCCCTTTGTACCTTATAATGAAATAGTGAGTTTCACACCAAAAAAATAAAATCATAGGAAATAGGGAGGAAAAAATATGTTTGAAAATATTGATGCGCTTTCTATTTTGACCTATGTTCTAGCGTTATTATTTGGATTTTTGGGGCACTATCTTTTTACTAAGATGAAAGTGTCTAAAGCAAATGTTGATGCTTCAAAAATTGTTGAAGAAGCAAATACAAAAGCAGATAATGTAGTTAAAGAAGCCATTTTGGATGCTAAAACGCAGGCTTACGAATTAAAATTAGAAGCTGAAAAAGAAGTTAAAGCTCAGCGTTTAGAACTTACAAAATTTGAAAACAAACTATTACAAAGAGAACAAAACATTGATCGTAGAGATATTGCTTTACAAGGTAGAGAAGATGTTTTGGAACAAAAAGCCGAACAATTAAATAAGAGAAGTGCAGAACTAGGCAAATTAGAAGCAACACTTAAAGAACAGATTGATGAAAAAATCGTTGAATTAGAGAAGATTGCTGCAATGAGTGCTAATGAAGCTAAACAGGAATTGTTTAAATTAGTTGAGGAGAAGATGGCCACAGAGGTGACTGCTTATATCAAAGAACAAGAGGATGAAGCAAAATCTAAGGCTGCATTAATTTCTAAGGATATTATTTCTAATGCAATTAATAGATATTCTCAAGAGGAAACTATTGAAAAGACTGTTAATGTTGTAGCTTTACCTAGTGAAGAGATGAAAGGTCGTATTATTGGTAGAGAAGGTCGTAATATTAAAGCGATTGAAAATGCGACAGGAGTAGAACTTATTATTGATGATACTCCAGAAGTTATTACAATTTCTTGTTTTGATCCAATTCGTAGAGAGATTGCTCGTTTATCTCTTGAAACATTAATTAGAGATGGACGTATTCAACCTGGAAGAATTGAAGAAGTTGTATCAAAGACAAAAAAAGAGTTAAAGGATGTTATTCAAAAGACTGGTGAAGATGCGATTTTTGAATTAGGTTTATCAAGAGTTAATAAAGAAATTGTTATGTTGATTGGTAAATTGAAATATCGTACTAGTTATGGACAGAATGCTTTACAGCATTCATTAGAAGTTGCTCATTTCGCTGGTATTATGGCAGCTGAATTAGGATTGAATCAACAACTAGCTAAACGTGCAGGTTTATTGCATGATATTGGTAAAGCTGTTGACCATGAAATGGAAGGTAGCCATGTTGAATTAGGAGCAAAATTTGCTAAGAAATATGGCGAAAATGCAACGGTAGTCAATGCTATTGAATCACATCATGGTGATGTTGCACCAACGAGTGTTATTTCTATTTTAGTTGCTGCTGCAGATACCTTATCTGCTGCAAGACCAGGAAGTAGAAGTGAAACAATTGAAAACTATATCCAAAGATTGGAAAAACTTGAAGAAATTCCTTATACTTTTGATGGAGTAGATAAAGCATTTGCTATTCAAGCAGGTAGAGAAGTGCGTGTCATTGTTAAACCTGATAAGGTAGATGATCTTGCTAGTCATCGTTTAGCAAGAGAAATCAAGGAAAAGATTGAAAGTGAATTGACATATCCTGGACATATTAAGGTTACTGTTATTCGTGAAATTAGAGCAAATGAAGTTGCAAAATAAAAGATAGGATTGAATTCCTATCTTTTTTAAAAGGAGGAAGTTATGAATATATTATTTATTGGTGATGTTTTTTCTTCTATTGGAAGAGATATGATTGAGGAATATTTACCAAGAATTAAAAATAAGTATAATGTGGATTTTGTGATTGCGAATGTAGAGAATGCTACACATGGTAAAGGGCTAATTAGAAAACATTATGATTTTTTCTTGTTCCAGGGGATTTCACTTATGACAATGGGAAATCATACATATTCTAAAAAGGAAATCATGGATTATATAGATGATGCAGATCGATTGATTGTCCCTTTAAATAGACCAAGAGCATTGCCAGGGGTAGGTTCAAGAGAAATTGTTTTTCAAAATAAAAAGATAAGAGTGACAAATTTATTAGGTTTAACGTTTATGGATGGAAAGAGTCAAAATCCTTTTGAAGTAATGGATGATTTACTTGAAAATGATGATAGTGATATTCATATTGTTGATATTCATGCTGAAGCAACAAGTGAAAAGGTAGCTTTAGGTTATTATTTGGATGGTAGAGTTTCAGCAGTTTTAGGGACTCATACTCATGTGACAACAGCTGATGAGAAAATTCTTTCTAAAGGAACTGCATTTCAAAGTGATGTTGGTATGACTGGTCCATATGAAAGTGTTATTGGTTGTGATAAGGATATTATTGTAAAAAGAATGTTAGACGGTTTAATGAGTCCTTTTAAGGTTGCAGAGAGTGAGGGACAATTACGAGCAACGTTATTATCATTTAATGATAATAATGAGTGTACTCAAATTAAACGTATTTGTATTGATCCAGATCATCATTTATAGTTCTAAATGATACTTTTATTTCATATGTTTTCTTGAGGAGGGAAAATTATGGAAATAATGAAAGTATCATCTAATTCTAATCCAAGTAAAGTTGCAGGTGCAATTACAAGTTTACTTAGGGAGCATTATCAATTACAAATTCAAGTCATTGGTGCAGCCTCTTTAAATCAAGCAATGAAAGCAATCGCAATCGCAAGAGGTTATGTGGCACCAAGCGGTCAGGAAATTTATTGTATACCTTCTTTTTATGATGTTACTATTGATGAACAGATTATAACTTCATTAAGATTAAATGTAGAAATTCATGAAAAAGATTTTTCTTTCTAAATGTAGGTTATATAAAAAGAGAACAACGAATATTTATAGAAGTCATCTTTTGGTGACTTTTTTATTATAAATTGAAAATCTCAATGGTAAAAAATACTGTCAAGCAAAATTGAAAATGTCCTAAAAAATGTTAAACATGAGCACCGTTTTCA
>CAJTTM010000065.1 GCA_910579135.1 uncultured Erysipelotrichales bacterium
CTATAAAATCTAGAACTTTTTCATCTTATTTCCAGTTTCTGCTTGCAATTCAGGTTATTTTTATAAGTCTATCAAAAAAGAAGAACCTATTATATAGATACTTCCTCTTTTATTTCCAATTATTTATATTTGAGTATTTTTTGCTTCTTTACTATTAGTAATCATACCTTTAAAATTCATTCCATACATTCTCGCAAATCTACCCATTGTATATTCTCCAGCTTCTAATTGTTGTAAAGTAGGAGCATATCCTTGAAATATAAAATAAAAATCTTTATTTTGAAATAGACCTTGATTCACAGTACCATAAAACCTATCTAAAAGGTTACGAATTGCTCCTGACATACTATGCCAATATAAAGGTGAACCCATGATGATCTTATCAGCTTGACTCATCTTTTCAATGACTTCTTCAAATTGATCATCATTAAATTTTTGACCATAGCTATAGATTTTATAATCTACTAAATGCAAAGTTTGATAATCATTACCTTTTAATAATTGACTTGCTAGATTGGCTGTATTTCCATTCTTATTTGGACTTCCATTTATAAATAATATTTTCATTTTTCTTCTCCCTTATAAAATAAATTTAATTTTTTAACAATCTTATCAACAATATAGTCTTTATTTTTCATTTCATATAATTCCTTATATAGTGTATGAATCGCTAAATTATAAGCATCTTCACTCATATAATTAATATCATCATTTTCTTTTATGATCATCAATAAAGGTTGTTGAATCAAATACATAAACTGAACTGGATCATAAATCATTAAATCCATTAAATTTCTTTGAACAAATTTTTCATCGCTACGTATCGATTCATTTGTCTGAATTTCTTTTTCCCTTATTTTAGAAACATCAATCAAACGTTCTATAACAGTATCAGAATCTATATTTTGAATTCCCTCTCTCCTTAGTGATCCACTATTTATCATTGAAATCACTGCAACTTTTTGAATTCTTTTATCACTTTGCGAGGCAGATAATGTATAACCTCCTCCCTCACCTATTCCTAAAGCATAAATATGTGAAATATCAACACCAGAATAAAGTGAAATTATATCAACCATCCCCCTTATATCTTCAATCCGAAAATAAGGTATATCTTGATTTCTAGGAGTCCCTCCACTTTCCCCATGAAATAAAGCATCAGCAGTTATTGTCACATATCCCATTTCTGCAAGCTTTTGAGCATATAACCCTGATGTATATTCCTTGGTTTCTCCATTTGGATGAGCAATTACAATAGCTTGATATTGACCATTTTCCAAATAATCTTTAGGGGTATAAATATTAGCTGCAATCATTATCCCATTCAACTCATAAGATATAGGATGAATATTCACTTTATGCTTTTTATTTTCTTGAATTGCATTTTTATAAATCAATCCAAAGGAATTATCTTTATATCTCGTTGTTTCCCTTTCTTTATACATAAATTTTCTCCTTAAAAGATTTTACAAACATATTTTAATTTTTATTCTAAAAATTGTACAATACCAATATAGAATTGTGGTATAATCAAAGTGCATAGTGGAGGGATAAATCATGATAGAACTTAACCAATTAGAACAATTAGTTTGTATCGCAAAAATGGGCACTATTTCTAAAGCATCTGAAAAATTATTAATTTCTCAACCTGCTTTAAGTCGTTCTATGCAAAAATTAGAAAGTGAAATTGATGTTCCATTATTTGATCATTATAAAAATAAAGTTATTCTTAATAAAAATGGAGAACTTGTTGTAAAAGAAGCAAAAAAAATATTAAATGATGTTTATAAAATGGTAGAAAATGTACAAACATATAATCGTTATCATCAATCAATTTCTATTGCTTCATGTGCTCCTGCCCCTTTATGGGATATTGAACCACTCATTGAGAAAAACTATTCAGGAGTGAATGTTATTACTAAAATCATTAATCTCAATCAACTTTTAGATACTTTAAGAAAAAATGAATATCAAATGGTTATTACTCCATTTGAGGTTCATGATCAAGATTTAGTGTGTTATCCATATATTGAAGAAGATTTATATTTATCAATCCCCTTTAATCATCGTTTAAAAAATAAGAAAGAAGTTTCATTCAAAGATTTAGATGGTGAAACAATGTTGCTATACTCTGATATTGGATTCTGGTATGATTTACATGTTCAAACTATGCCAAACACAAAATTTCTTATTCAAAATGAAAGATTAACATTTAATGAAATTGTAAAAGCATCAACTCTACCTTCATTTACAACAAATTTATCAATGAAAAAAGAAGGAAAGATGAATAATAGAGTTATCATTCCTTTTAGTAATGAAGATGCTCATGTTACATTCTATGTTGTTATGTTAAAGAAAAATCGCAAACAATATTTAGATCTTATTGAAGCTGTAAAAAACTACTATGATTTTTAGATTATAAATTTCTTATAAGCATATAAACACAAAAATTTCAAGACTTTTCTTTTTCCAATTTATCGTTATAATAATATTCGTTGATTTTAATGGAGGGAATAAGATGTTAGTTGAACCAGATAAATTCATCGAAAATTTAAAAGATGACAGTATTGAAAGTTTAGTAAGAGAAAGAAATAAAATCATTAGAAAGATTCAATATTATGAAGAAAACAAACATAATAGAGATCAATTTGATATTTATCCATCTCCAGAAACTGAATATGGATGGAACAATGTTGTCTTAATGAAATTAACAAATATGATTATCGAAAGAAATCATTAAAAAAGGTTTTTGAATAAACCTTTTTTAATTTGTCATTTTATTGATAACACTATATAAAAATGTTACAATCTTTTAAAAGTAGAGGCGTTTGTATGAAAAAAGAAGATATTTTAAGATTTATTCCCTATATTTTTATAACAGTTTTTGTTTGTTTTTATTATCAATCCATACATAGTATTGCATTGTTTTGTTTTCTTTGCTTTTTATTGATGCAAATTGTATTATATAAACTCAAAATCAAACTAAAATATATTCATTATTATACTTATATAGCTATTGCATTATCTTTAATTTCACATTATCCATTAATGATTTATTTTTATATTATTAATTGCATCAAACAACTTTATATCATAATAATCAATCATTATACAAAAAAATCCTTTTATAAACCAAAGAAAACATATTCTTATACTATGTTTATTCTTTTATCTCTTTTATTATTTTTATACCCATTATCTTATTTTATAACAGGTATTCTTATCGATTTAATGATCGTTCTTTTACTTATATCATTTGTTATATGTATTTACATATCTATCTTTGCCTTAAGAAAAAAAGAAGTGAAAAAAATCAATCGATTTGTTGTTACTATCTTTTGTATGCTCTATATCATATTAGGGGCAACTCTACCTTATCTTCATCAACCAGAAGTGAGTGCCAAATACAAAAAACAATTTGAAGAAACAGATTTTTATAATACATCAGTGAATGAAAGAGCAACCATTATTGAAGATAATAAAGAAGCTTTAATAGAAAGACTAAGAGCTATTGAACATGCAAAAAAATCAATTGTGATGTCAACTTTTGATTTTAGAAATGATGAAGCAGGTCAACAAATGATGGCTACTTTAATTCAAAAAGCCAATCAAAATATCAATATTCAAATCTTAGTTGATGGTTTTAATGGGACATTAAGATTAGAAAACGATCCCTATTTCTATGCTCTTGCAAGTCATAAAAATATAGAAATGAAATTATATAATCCTATTTCATTGCTTCAACCTTATAAATTAATGAGTAGAATGCATGATAAATATATAATTGTTGATAATGATTTATATATTCTTGGAGGAAGAAATACCTTTAATTATTTCTTAGGAGATTATGGAGAACATAAGAATTATGATAGAGATGTTTTAGTTTATAATCCCCAACACCAACAAAAGTCATTAGATCAAATAAAAGATTATTTTAATAAAATATGGAACCAAAAAGAAAGTCATTCTTGGAAAAATGACTATTTATCTCCTATAAAATGTATAAGAAATGCAAAAATGGAATTAGAAAATATCTATCAAAAGTCAAAGAAAGAACATCCTGATTGGTTTAAAAAAAGAGATTATAATAAAATGACAGTCCCTACACATCAAATCACTTTATTATCTAATCCTACATCTCTTTATTCTAAAGAACCAACTGTATTTTATAGTTTAACCAAACTCATTAGTCATTCTAAAAAAGCAGTTATACATACACCATATGTTATTGCGAATGATATGATGTATGAATCTTTTAAAGAAATGAGTCAACATAGTCATACAACTTTAATGACCAATTCAGCACTTAATAATGGAAATCCTTTCGGCGCTGTTGATTATGCTTTAAATAAACAAAAATTATTAGATACAAAACTCAATATCATTGAATATAATGGTGGAATCTCTTATCATGGTAAAAGTATAACAATAGATGATGATATCGCCATTGTTGGTTCATTTAATATGGATATGAAGAGTGCTTATCAGGACAGTGAATTAATGCTTGTAATTCAAAGCAAAGAACTTAATAAACAATTACAAGACCATTTTGAAACTTATCATCAAAATAGTGAAAAAGCAACTTCTAAAGATGATAAAAAAGCTTTAAACGATAAAAGTCTACTCAATTATTTTTTACAATTAATTGATCCACTTGTAAGATATTTATTTTAAAATGAGGCAATGCCTCATTTCAGATTGTTGACAAATTAAATGAAAATATCAAATTCAAGTAAAAAGGATTG
>CAJTTM010000066.1 GCA_910579135.1 uncultured Erysipelotrichales bacterium
ATATCAATTTTTTATACTTGAATTTGATATTTTCATGTAATTTGTCAACAATCTGAGAACAGTAAAACTGTTCTAATATCCCTTTAATCCAAATCCTTGATCATTTTCAAGTACAGAAATTTCTTTTTTATCAAAAGAATCAATTCTAATATAATGATCACTATTAAGATAATGAATTAAACTCTTAATCTTAAATTCTTCACCTTGAACTTCCATCAATACACTACCATCGCCCATATTTTTAACCCACCCAGTTAAATTAAGTTGATTTGCATAATGAATAGCTGTAAATCTAAAACCAACACCTTGTACTCTACCTTTAAAAACATATCTTATTCTTTTCATTATAATCACCAATTATCATTATAAGTAAAACCAATAAGAATGTAAATATTCTTTACTCTTTGATCATTGTAAGAGTAGAAAGAATATTTTTAATTTTATCAAAACTAACTGCAATATTTAATCCATGATCTCCTATTCTTTCATAATCAGTTAATGTTTTTGTGAAAATAACACTGTTTTGAATTGTACACTCTTTATTAGATAGACGTTTTAACTGATGATTTGAAAATTCATTTGTTGTTAAATCTATGCTCTCTTCTATAACATCTACTTTTTGAACAATCTCTTTTAAATCTTCATGATTTAAAACTTTTAATTCCTCCAATACTTTTGTTGAAAGTGAACTCATTATCTCAACTTCCTTTAAAGCCTCATCAGAAAAATTTGTTTTCTGTTCAAACATTACTTTTGCTCTTCTTGCAATATCCATTGCATGATCTCCTATTCTTTCTAAATCAGCTGATACCCTTAAAAATAAACCTGTTGATTCAGATTCTTCTAAGACCACTCCTATAGAAATTGCTCCTGTAGTATAAGAAATGATCTCTTTATTTAAATAGTTTATATACTCTTCATATTTTACCAATTGTTGATACATTTCATCATCATAATTAAGAATCAAATCAAATGATCGTTTCACATTATTGACTGTTACATCAAGCATATTTTGAATTTCGTTAAATAATTGTGTATGTATAATAGTATGAGTTGCTAAATGATAATCAGTACTTAATACGTTAAAATCTAAATATTGAAGTGATAATTCTTTTTCTTTGTTTTTTGTTTCTGGTAATATACAATATGATAATTTCACTAAGCGTTTCCCAAAAGGTAATAACAATATTGTAGTAACAACATTAAATACTGTATGTACATTCGCAATTTGTGATGAAACACTATGAGGTGTTATTTGTTGCATTATTGAAGCAAATGGTGTAATCATAGTAATAATAACAAAAATAATTGTTCCAATAATATTAAATGATAGATGAATAATCGTTGCTCTTTTTGCATTCTTTTCAGTTCCTATAGAAGCCAAAACAGAAGTAATACAAGTTCCTATATTTTGTCCAAATAAGACATATATAGCCGAAGGCAAAGTAATTACTCCACTCATCGCTAAAGCTTGTAAAATACCAACAGATGCTGAAGAGCTTTGAATAATAGCAGTAAATAAAGCTCCAACAACAATTCCTATAAAAGGATTTTCAAACTTCGTTATAATATTTACAAATTCTGGAATTTCTCTAAGCGGTGCCATCGCTGAAGACATCATTTCCATACCCATAAATAAAATACCTAAACCAGCTATAATAGAACCATAGGCATTGAATTTTTGATTTTTAAAAAAAGAAATTAATACAACACCTATAAATGCAATAAAAGGTGCTAAAGCTGTGATATCGATTGCAATTAATTGCCCTGTAATTGTTGTTCCAACATTAGCTCCCATAATCACCCATACTGCATTTTCTAATTTCATCAATCCCGAATTCACAAAGCCAACTACCATAACAGTCGTTGCTGATGATGATTGTATCAGTGCAGTAATCAAAGCTCCTACTCCAACTCCTAAAAAACGATTCGAAGTTAGCTTTTCTAAAATAGATTGCATCTTATTTCCAGCAGCCTCTTCTAATCCGCTAGACATTGCATTCATACCATATAGAAATAAAGCCAATCCTCCTGCCATC
The DNA here is from genome assembly GCA_910579135.1 of uncultured Erysipelotrichales bacterium. Taxonomy (GTDB): domain Bacteria; phylum Bacillota_I; class Bacilli_A; order Erysipelotrichales; family Coprobacillaceae; genus MGBC113645. The sequence continues at coordinate 2,040 of CAJTTM010000066.1, forward strand.
ATAAATATATTGGTCATGTCCATGCATACTCCTCCTTATTACTCAAACATTAACAAAGCCTAAAATGAATGTAAATAAACTTAACACAATCTTAACTCTACTTAACAAACATTTTACTTTTATATGCATTATGGACAATTTTTTGTAAAATAAAATAGGAATGAAAATTCCTATTTATACATATAATTCAAATCAATCTTTTCTCCATTAATCATAAACTCATCACCTGTTTGCCACATGTTAACTTGCTTACCATGAATCGTTCCAGGATTGGAAACTCCATATCTAGCTAACCAGATATTATATTTTTTGAATATTGAAGCAGTTAATTTATTACTAAACCAATCTTTGTTCGCATAAATACCCAACTGATTTTCTTTATATCCTAAACTTTTCATCTTATTAACATATTCCTGAAAATATAAACCAATTTGTTCATTACTACATTTTCTAATCTTCGTATCTTCTAAATCATAATAAATCGGTAATGTAAAATATGAAGATGCCCCCACTTCTTTAACATAAGATAAAAATTGATGAATACGTTCTGCTTCTATTTGAGCATCTTGGATAGAATCCACATAAGAATATAAATAAACACCAAAGTTCATTTGTTCCTCTTTACACTGATTAACATAATTCTTAAATTGAACATCCATTTGAGGATTATCTCCTCCATAACCAATCCTTAAAATTACATAATCAACACCAGTAGCTTTTAATTCTTTAATTGTTAATGTATTATGAGAAGATAAATCAGCTCCAATTTGAATACAAGAATCATCTAAAACAGTCACATTAAACGTTCGAGAAACACTCTTACTATTATAAGTTATAGACATCGTTACCTTGGTTGTTCCTTTATTTAAAGGCATAATTGTATTATTACTTCTATTAATATTACAAATACTTTCATCTTGAATACTATAAGTCAACATAGGAGAATTAGCTTTTGTCACATAATGAATAGCACTCACATTTCCAACTTTTAATGATAAATCCTCTACATCAAGTTCTGTTTTTTCAATAGAGGATTGAATTAAATATTTCTTTTCTTTACCTCCAGCATCTTTCACATATCCATAATACTTAACTCCTACTATCTTATCGACTTTATATGAAAAATAATTCTTACTAGAATAGGCTTGTAACACCTTTCCTTTTAAATTAGTAAATTTATATTTATATCCACCCATTCCATTTTTACCTGTCAAGGTCACTTTTACAGTGCTATTTAATTTTGGAGATTTATTACTATAATTAGACATTCCTGATAATGCAGTAGAATAAACATACAATTTCTTTGAAATTGTTTTTGTTTTTCCTTGACTATCTTTAATATTGACATAGATTGTATATATTCCCTTTTTACTTGGTTTAAAAGTCACACTTTTTAAAGAGGTATAATTTTTAATAACAGTAGTCTTATTATTAAATTTATAATAATATTTATACTTCTTAGTACCTTTTCCACCACTTGAAGATGCAGTGATTTTTACTGTTGATTTTGTTTTTACATAAGATGAACTCACATATTTTTTATTCATATAATTCGATAAAGATATTTTTCCATTAACTAATGAATATACAGTTACTTTCTTTGATTTAGTTATTATCTTTTTCTTATCTTTAACACTTACATATATTATATATGTTCCTGCTTTTTTTGGTTTAAATGAAACATTTTTTGATGTTGAATAATTTTTTATAGTTGTTGTTTTTCCAAACAATTTATAATAATATTTATATTTCTTTGTCCCAATCCCTCCACTTGATGAAGCTGAGACTTTTATTGTACTATTGACATAAGTAGAACTCGCATTTGTTTTTAAAGTATTGATTTTTAAACTTGCCGCTTCAACATTTTGCATACTCACTGAGGTTACACTCATCATCGTTAATATCACAATCAATATAGATATAACTCTTTGTTTCATAACAACACCTCCTTAAATATTATATCATAAAACTATAAAATAGAAAAAGAAACTTTAACAAAATAACTTTTAAATAAAATTATTATGTATGAAGTTCCTTTTCTCTAAAAAAATACAACTCAATATGAAATTTTTGAATGTATCAATATATTTAATTAGGAAGTCCTAAAAAAGATAAAACACTCTCTTTTAAAGCATTACTAATTGATTAGCTGGAATACCTGTAATGAAAGATATTTCTTCATTACTTAGCTTTCCATTCTTCTTTAATT
>CAJTTM010000067.1 GCA_910579135.1 uncultured Erysipelotrichales bacterium
CCAAAGACTTTTTCACCTCTGCAATATACGCAGTATGTACTTTAAACCCATATTTGTATCATTTTATATGTAATTTTCGGTTTCGGCTGATATTTCTTTGCCCTCTCTGCTATTGCATCTAAAGGTACTTTCCCATCGCCTTCTCCAAATTCCACTTTTACATTAATAACACTATCTGGTGATTTGTGGGACAAAAGTACAATGGTTTCCACATGCGTACCAAATTAGAACATATCCTCACAAAATTAAGGAAATATGGGCAATATTTATACAGTAGTAATACCATACGTGCAGCCCTTTTCCCACAAAATATAAGTTCCATCAATTTTGCACCACCCTGATGCAAAATTTCAATTGAGTCTTTTTTCAATATCTTCAATCGATGGCAACTTGTCCCATAATTCCTCTGAAACATAATTGGAAAGTTTGTATTCACTAACTTGGTTTGTCAATATCTTTCAAAATATATTCTGCTACCATTTTATCTTTACCCTTACACAGCAACAATACAATTGTAAGATTTTCATTCGACAATTTTAATTTTCCATCAACTGCTGACAAGTAAAAAGATACATTTCCATAAAATATTCAAAATCTCTATCCATTTTCAATTCTAAACAATTTTTCTTGTTGGGAAAGTTCTACTGCAATATGTGCTTTTTCCAATACAGCCACTGGTAATTTATCCTTTAATATAGAAATTACTAACTGAATATTTTTATTTTGTACAAACTCTGCAACCTTAATTAATTGATTATCATGCATAAGTTCTTTCTTATCATTAAGCAAAAAATGCAAACAAGGAAGTTGTTCTTCATCAGCAAACAATAAATATGCCAAATCAAAACATAAAATTTCCCCCTGTTTCTTACCAGAACTCATATTGGCATTAAAGGCATTAAATTTATAAAATTGTTGCTCTTTTTTATTTATTTCTTTTTTAAACGTAAGCGCATATTTTTCGCCATACAATTCTTGTGAAATATTAGAAAATATTTTATTAAATTTTTTAACCTGTTCTTTTAACAGAATTTCAAAATCTCCTGAAAAAAGATAATGATCTATGTTTCCAATTTGCTCATTAAGTGTATCTATATTTTCTTCAACTTCATTTAACTGAGAAATTATGCTTTCATACTCACCTTTTAGTCTATACTTTTCATTCAATTCAAAAATTATTTTCTCTAATTCTTCAAAAGAGTCTCCTTTAGCAACTTTATCTGTCAATTCTTTTTCTTGCCTTAATAGCAAAGATAATTCCTCTTGTAAATCTTCCAACTTCTGTATTAATTCAGGCAAATCCTGAGAAATATACTTTACTTTTTCTATCACCATATTATTATGAAATGCAACTAAATCCTCAAATGTTTTCTGGATACCAGAAATGTTGTCAGCAGCTTCTTCATATAACAATCTTAATTGTTGCAAATCAATATGCGAAACACTTTGTTCTAAATCTCTCTGAGATTCTTCTATCAAATTCTTACGAATTTCAAGTTTACTAATTAATGCACTTGTTCTATTAATATTATATTTAACTATATTAAGTTCCTCCAAATCTTCTTCTAATGTTTCATTTAAATTAAAAGACGCTTTTTTTTCATTAAGTGCATTAATTTCATCATCAACCAAATCTAATGCTATTTCATAGGTAGTTTTTGTCTGTGTTTTCTCCAAACGCTCTCTAAATGTTTTTTCTTGATTGATTTTAGTAACCAATGCTTGTTTTTTTGCTCCTTCATTAAAAGAACATCCTAGTAAATATAAGTATAATGTTTCATATTCTACGTCTGAAGTAAATTTATCCAATGTTTTTAGAGTATTATTTATACTGTCATCCTTATAACGAATATTATGAGATATGATCTGTCTAAAAGTAGGTTTTTCGGCATCTTTATCTGGCATTATATTTTTTTCCAGTTCATCTTCAAAATCTTTATCAAGAATGGCTTTTCCATTAATTTTTCTAACAGCCTTTTTTCGCTGCAAAAAATTCCTCTGAATTTCTAATTGTTTTGCATTTGGATCATTTAAGTTTTCAGTTAAAATAAGTTTAATTTCTATTTCTTCATCAACCAAAAAATTTTTTACAACATCATAAGTTTCTTTTTTATTTTCTGTATCTGTATAAATTATACTCCCTTTCGCCCCCAAACAAAAATCGACCAATTTTAAGACCGTTGTTTTTCCAACATTATTTCCAGTTGATTTAGTATCTTCAACCGGGGTATCATCGATAATTAGATTTAGTCCAGAGCAAAAGTCTATTTCTCGAATAATCTCAGATGGACTTGATATTATAAGTTTCTTCATAAACATAATTGAATATACCCCCTTTCATCCATTTTTGCCACTTCAATTAAATATAACCAATCAAGACATAACATAAAAGTTGGAAAAGACATTTCATTTTTGCCCTTTACATTTTGATACAAATCCATAATTGTCTGATTATCCATTTTTCTCAGCTCTCCAAGAACAACTGAACCATTATAATATATACTTAATTCAGGATGTATATTGTCAGGTAATAACATGATTATATCCCTCCGGATTCTTAAATATCTTACAACGAATAAATGCATCCACAGCCAAAATAGAGACACACATTTCCAATTCTTCATAAGGTATTTCCACATAATTTTTACTATTCATTATTAACTCAATTAAATTGTCTATAATGGAAAAAAACAGCTCATATGGTTCTACATTTTCCCCTGATAATTTAATATACTGTTTGCGAATAACTGCCAAAACAGAGAGACTTTTATTTGCACCTTGTTTATCAAATTCTTTATACTTTTCGTCTAATCTGCTATAATAAATTTTATAATCATCTATGGTAGGCTGAACAGTCAATAAATCATTAAATTCTATTTTTCTTAATATTTCAAATGAATTTATTTCCGGCGAATCAACTATACCTGACAAATCTTCCTGAGATAGTATATTAATAATAGACGCCAAATTAGAATCGACCTTAACTATGTCAACAAAACTTCCCAACTCATCTTTTAAAAATTCATACAATCCTCGTTGAACATTAATCTGCATATTCAAAACAATATTCAACAATGATTTAATATCATATATATCGTTCAATGGCGAAAAAATAACTTTGTATGGATTCGCAAATGTTTGTGCCCTTAGTTTATCAGCATCTCCTGAAATTGCAATAAACTTAAAACCAAATCCAGAATAATCTTCAAAAATCTTTTTAGCTAAAGAGTTTTCAATCTTTTGTTTTGAAGAAGTAGCTGAGACTTGAACAATAACCCTGTTTTTATTATCAACTAAATCTATTCCCTCTGTATTTTGTTTGATAACATTAATATTTTCTAACTCATATCCCAACAAGCGATTCATAAGCTCAGCAAAAAATGTCTCAGAATAAATATTTAAATCTAGTAAATTTATTTTGCCTCTACTTTTTATACGATACGATAATATATTTAGTTTTTCTTCTATGTAATTAAAATAATTACTACGGTTCATTCTATCCCCCCTCCCATCAGAACTCACACTAGCCATAAAAAGTATATAGGAATCAATCTCTAATGCTCCAGCTATCTTTGTACATTCTCCAATGTAATACTTTCTTTTTCACTCTTCTTTGATAAAATTCTACCACTGATAAATGCAATAAGTCAACCTATCAATATTTTGTAAGATATCAGCAATACCCTCTTCCTTTTCTTCATCTTAAATAATTATCCCAAAATACTCCAAAGCATCCTTTATTGCTTCCGCTTTCTCCTCTGTCGGATGTTTTCTCGGCTGTTTCAATTCCTCTACCGCATTAGGAGCATCATACATCGGCAATCCTAACTCCCGCTTTACCTCTGCGATATATGCAGTATGTACTTTGAAGCCGTATTTCGCTTCTATGTACTCCTTAATCATCTTATATGTAACCCGTTCTTTCGGCTTGTACGCTTCGGCTCTCTTGGCAATATTATCAAGCGGCACTTTGCCCTCACCCTCGCCAAACTCCACTTTTACGTTGATTACGCTGTCAGGCTTTTTGTGGGAAAGCATTACAACCGTCTCCACATGAATACCTAATCAAAACATATCCCCACAAAATCACGGAAATATGAGCA
>CAJTTM010000068.1 GCA_910579135.1 uncultured Erysipelotrichales bacterium
TAAAGATAATACATGATTATCGTTAGTTATTATGAGAACAATATTAGTAGTAGATGAACCAAAAAAAATAAAAAAAGCAGATATATCAAATCATCATTTAGAAGGATATAATAAATTAGAGTTAGATGGGATTATAAAATCTCTAAGAAAATTTTCAGAGGTAGAAGTATATACAAATTTAGAGTCTTTTACAAAAAACATTAATAAATTTAAAGACTGTGTGGTTTTCCCTATGTATTGGGGTGAAACTAGTCGATTTACGAAAGGTCATATTGCATCAATATGTGAAGCAAATAAAATTGATTATGTAGGACCAGATCCATATACTTCTATTTTATGCAATGATAAATATATGTCAAAAAAATATTTAAAAGAATTTGGTCTAAAATCTTCAAATGATATTCTTTTATTTAAAGAAGATAGTATTGATGATATTAAAACAAAATTATCAATGTTAATATATCCCTTAGTTGTAAAACCAAATTTTGGTGGAGGATCAACAGGTATATGTAATAAAAATTTGGTTAGCAATGAATTTGAAGCACTAGAGATTATCAGAGAATTATTTCAAAATAATTATAACCCATTAATTGTTGAAGAGTACCTAGAAGGTTATGAAGTATCTATACTTTTGCTTGGTGGTAAAAAAAATATGATTTTCAATAATGAAACTCAAGTTATTGTTCAAGGTAAGGAGTATTTTAAGAACTCATTATGGGCAATGGAAGATAAAAAAATAAATTTTTTAGAAAGCCATTATAAAAAATCAAATTTTATTTCAAAAGAAGATAAGAAGAAAGCAAAAAAGTTATTTCAGTCATTTGATAAAGTTGAATATATGAGAATAGATGGTCGATTTAATTCTAATGGATTTTTTGTAATAGAGTTAACTCCAGATTGTTACATGGGACCATATTGTGATTTCAGTATATCAATAAGCCATGATGGAAAAACATACGAAGACTTTATTAAAATGGTCTTTGACAATCATTTTTTTAACAATAAAGGTACACCCCAATAACAAGTAAATTCTGGATGGAACTCTAATTTTGAATAATAATATTTATTTTTACTATGCTTCTTATTTAAAATCTCATTTCCGATAGTTTTAACCCCTTTATTACTTCTTTCATTCGAGATTAATTCTCTTATTTTAATAATATAAGTATTAATCTCTTTTTTATTATCTATATAACGAGAATAAAATAACAAATTTCTATAATTCATCAATAGAAATTCAGCATTTTCATATTGTTCAAATTTTGAACTCTTAATATAATTATATTCTTCATGCATCCTATCATCTTGAGACATAACATATGCAATTAATAGATTATTATGAATTATAAGTTGTTCAAATTCGTAAATAGACATGAGAAGAGCATTATAAAGTTTATCTATGGTTTTATCATCAACTCTATTTTCTAAAATATCTAAAACAGCAGAATTATTATAATACATATGAGCACTCTCTCTTGTATCAAATGATAATTTTTCATTATAATACTTGGAATTTTTGATATCTCCTAAATATCCATAACTCATACTTAAATTTGAATATATTAATTTTTGATATTCAATATTATTATATTTTTTAAAATGTTGTAATGATTTTAAATATAAAGAAAGTGATTTTTTGGGATTATCCTCAAATTCAGCATAATTAGAAATAACAAAACCATATTCTACAAAGTTTTTATAATTAGAACTACTATATAGTATAGAAGCAAAATCAAAAGCCTCACGATAAGAACATAATTTCATCATCAATTGTAATTTAGACAAGGATACTATTAAGCGAGTACGATCATCTAAATTTAAGTTAAATAAATCATCAATTTCTTGTATGTTGCTTTTTTTGCCTTTTAATAAAAATATTTTTGAAAGCATGATTATATGATTCATATTTGTATTACAATATATTTGATTTAAAAAATATTCTGCGTTATTAGCATCGTTACAATCAATCATAATTTCAATTAAAGCAGAAAATATTTTTTCTTTATAATCATAATTTGAAATCTTATATATCTCAAGTTTTTCAGTATAGTCCCTTATACTCTGTATAGTTTGTTGTGGATACTTAATTGATGAAAATATTTCCTTAAATTTATATATATAATTCATAAAGGTTTTATCATTAAGCTCAATACATAAAGAAAACAAATGATAAAAATTTTCCTGATAATTCTTATTGTTACTCAAGCATGATTGATAATAATTTAACATTCTAGTAGAAGCTACATATTTTATGGGATTAGTATTAATCTGTCTAAGTTCGTTAATGATAGAATCAGATATAGAAAATTTTCCACGGCATAAAGTCAAGATGTCATTTTTAACTAAAGTTTCAATAATTTGATGATATTGTTCAATACTAAAATAGATAAAGTCATTATTTTTTTTGATTAATAAATCTGTTAAATCATCTTGTGATATAATACCTCCATTAAAACTTATTAAATATAAAACATATAAATAGTTATTTTCTAGTTTCTTTAGATAATTCAAAATGAAACTATTTTTGTTTTTACTTGAATGTTTTTGATATGTTTTTATTTGATATAAGTTACCATCTCCATTTTCATATACAGAATTTATAGTTCTTAATTCCTCATCTGAATAATATCCTGGTGGTAAAAGTTTTTTTGCTTCTTCAAATTTCAATGTATCTAGATATATTGAAAATGTGTTAGTACAAATATCTTGGAATTGGCTTATTTGTTTTGACAAATTATCATTATTTTCTTTTGTTAATGTATATTGAAATATAAAAATATTACCTTTGTATTTTTTCATTATGTAACATAAAAAATCTAGTGAATCAAAATCAATATTTTGAAAATTTTCAATATTAATTAATAAATTTATCTTATTTAACACATACTCTATATAATTTTTCATTTTTAAAAAATCATTATTAGTTATAGTTGAAAATGAAACAGAAGAAAGATACGTAAAATTTTTTATAACTTCTTTTGTATTGTTTTTCCATATATCAAGATTTAATAAATTATAGCGATAATCATCAAAAGGTGCAGTTAACGTATTCTTACAAAATTCATTTATTTGATTAAATAATCTTTCTAAAAAAACACCATTTTCAACAATACCACTAAAGAGTGTAGGAAATTTTAAACTTATAAAAGGAATATTTATTATTTTTAATGATTCTATATAATCTATAAGTGCACTTTTACCTTTTCCTGTAGATCCTATAATAAATAATATAGTATTTTCTGTATTATTAGTTTTTAGTTTTTCTTTGATATCATCTCTAATATCATATCTATTATAAAATTCCTTATCCATAATAACTAACGATAATCATGTATTATCTTTA
>CAJTTM010000069.1 GCA_910579135.1 uncultured Erysipelotrichales bacterium
AAAGAACAGCCTATGGTTATCGTAATTTTGAACATCTCAAAGCTCGTATCTATCTTCAGACATATCTTTTGGTAAAGATACAAGAAGCTCTGTGAAAATAGCCTAAGCTGTTCTCACAGAGCTTCTCTAAAAAGTATTTACTCTTGCACAGTTGTTGTCGAAAAGCTATAAAGAATTACAATAATCATGTATTTTTTTCATTTTTAGTGGCATAATACTGTTCCAACGGATCAAGTGGCGTTATTATTGCATTTATTTCTTTTAAGACTCCACCATATCCACCTTCTGTCCCACCAATAATTTTTATTAAGTTATCATCCCTTTTTCCTGGATTTGCATTAAATATTTCATTTGCCAAAAGTTTTACTTTTTTATTTACAGTACTGTAAATAGACTCATCTCCATTAATTTTCGTTTCCAAATAATCTGCAGTATCGTTAAAATACTCCATAATAGACTCATATTGCTTAATTGACAGTTCTTTATTCACAATAGATGTTGATAGAATTATCTTATTTTTTATTTTTCCTCTATATACATAATCAACATTACTAATAATTACCATAAATGGATATGTAGCAATTAATACTTCAAATGGTACTTTATCAACCGTCTCTAATTTTTTTATAGGCATATCCCTACTCCCTTTTTTCCCAAAAAAATTTACTGGAAGATAGGATGTAACTATGCTATCTTTGGTTTGGTTTCCAACAATTTGCTCAGTAATAACATCATAGGATATTGGTGTCAACACCAAATTAGATATTGTTTCTTGATTTTTGAAACAATAAAAGAATTTACTAGGAATGAACATTAAGTAACTAGGTGAAGGTGTTTCATCTAATTTAGAACTAGATTCATTTATCAATTCAAATCTAGGCTTTTTGGTCCATAAATTTTGAATAATTTTAAGATCCGGTGCTTTTTCTTTAGTATTATCTAAATAATTTTTTAAAGAAATTAATAACGCCACAAATGAAATACATATTGGAATATTTTTAATTATTGTATCTATAAAATCCAACAATCTAAAGCCTCCCCATAATATCTTATAGTATTTATTATTAGATAAACTAAAATTACAAAACAATAGATTGATTTTGTATTAAAACATTTAAAAAACTACTTTTAAAATAAAATGCAGTAAAAATCCTTATATAGGATAACATTTCGAAGAAGTACAAACAATTGCCCCTGTACTCCTCGTCAACCGTAGTTTTTAATATATTTTGTGTAATTTTACCAATTATTAATTGTATATTCTCATGGATTCTAATATATATATTCTTCTATATCAGAAAAGTTTATCCTACTAAAATATCCTCCATGAGCTATACAACTCTCTACTTTTTAATAACTTTTTCTCTATATACTTATACCTATTTCGTACTCTTCTTCAGTAAATAGTCCTATAGTGTCCATTATCTCCTTAAAAATATCTGAATTTAAATCACCGTTAACATTGATTATATCTCTTTGGTATACCAAATTCTCCTTCCTGTTTTGAAAAACTTTCCTGACTAACTTATTATGCAGTATTTTTTTATTACTTCCACTAAAATTTTTAAATTCTTTATATGATAGCTTTAAATCATAAATATAACTCAAATAATATTCAGAAAAAAATTTTGTTTCTTTACGATGGAAATATAATATAACAATTCCTGACTTCAATCTATATTCTTGTATTTCAATACTTTCAATATTCTGTAAGTTCTGAATATTGAAAGTAATATTTCTTTTGATAGCACACTACAAGAAGACTTGCATGTGACTCATTTTAGAACATTAGACAACCCCCTTTGAGCAAAGCGATTATAGGTTTGTTCTAGCATTTGTAATAATTCATCATAGCTAATTATATTTACTATATTAGAAAATTGATTCTTTATAATTCTATAACTTTGACTTTGTTTTGTATTAAAGTCTTTAGTCCTTCCAAAAATAATCATTCCCTTTACATTATTTATTTGGATTTTCTCTTCAAAGCCCTTCTCCCTTAGTTTCTTCTCAATTTTATTTCTATTTTGTTGAGAATTTTCGTTTAATTGTCTTAAATAGTATTCAACCTGCATAATCGTTCCAGTAAGTTCATGAGAAGGCACATAGTTATCTCGATACTTTGCATGCCTTAATATTAGTTTTTTTGGCCCCTTTATTTCTATTATGTCAATATTATTGAATAGATCCACAAGAATATAATCTACTCTCTTACGGTTTGATAGCCCAATTTCACTAATTACAAATTTATACTGTGGATATATTAATAATAGTATCTCAAGAATCTTATTTTGCCATTCTTTCTCACTTAACGTTCCCACTGATAACATATTTTTCAATAAATTTATTGCATATTTGAACTTTTTCATTTCTGATTTAACTATTTCGTTGTCTAGCTCATCGTAAAAAAGCGTATTAGTCATTAAAACATGATTTCGTTTTTCTAAATGTTTTTCAAAGATTTCATCGTAATTTGCTTTAACTTCAAAAAATTCTTCAATCTTTTCAGAAACCAGTTTATTCAAATAATGTTTTGCCGTTGTAGTTGTCGGAAATGAACTTACAAGCTTATTATATTCCGTCCAAGAGATTGAACTTACACTTTCATCTAGACTACTATCTGGCATAATATAAAAATTATCCTCAATCAATCTATCTATCTTTTTCAGAATAGATAGATTGGAAGGATATTTTACAAAATGCTTATGTTTTAGTTTTGGTACTAACGATTTATGGATTTTAAACAGGTGCTCTAATTCGAAAACACTCTTATTTATGCAAAGAAATTCATCTACTAAATCACCAATTTCAAATGCTATTTCATCTCCCGGAATTGCAACCAATTCATCAAATCCTTCAACAAAAAAATAATGTCCTCTTTTTAAATTATATGTGTTTCTAGAACAATACTCTGCCTCAATGGTATTGCTCCTATAATTAGGATATATTATATACACCTTGTTATTTATAATTCTACAATCACCCAATTTATCACCTGTTATGAAGTGACTTTTGTCAATAGTAAATTTACTCATAAAAACGTTCC
>CAJTTM010000070.1 GCA_910579135.1 uncultured Erysipelotrichales bacterium
GTCCTTTTTTGATAGACTGTATTAATATTTTATTTCGTTACAGCCTCTTTTTTATGATACATAAATGAAATTATACAAGTTCCCAATATAACAATAGAAACAATAATCAATAAATAGCCATCTATGCTTAAATGGACAAATCCATAAGTTTCATCCCCACCTAAAAAACAATCATAAATAATCAAACCCAAATTAGTGATAGATGCACCTAAGGTAATAGGATTTTTGTTTAAATACATACACAAGTTGCTATTGCAAATAATAATCCTATTAATCCATGTCCTTCAAAATAGTTCATACTCACAGAATATCCAAATACACTAACTAAAACCATTGGTAAAAAACTCGCTAGTAATTGAACAATTACTCCTGAAAAATAATTATTTGTAATAATGTTAACTGATAACCTTGAATATTAATTTATTGATTTTCTAACATATATGCTATTTCATCAATAATACCATCTCTAGTAATCTCAATTAATTCTTTTGATATATTATCCATATCTTGAGCAGAAGCTAAAAATTTAATAACAACTCTATCTAAATTATCATGATTATCAAATTGGATATCATTTTTTAAAAAATAGTCTATGAAAATACAAAAAAACTCACTAATAACGATAACATTATCTATTTCTGGTAAAGTCATTCCAAGTTCCCATTTTGAAATAGCTTGTCTATTATATCAAATATGACAATCAACCACCTTAAAATGGCATTTATGCTACTGTAAGTTGCAAAAAACAACATATATATAAAAAACGATTTAATCTTCATTCCAAGATTAAATCGCTTTTTAAATGTTAATGATTTGTCACTATAACTTCGCAATCTGTTTGTATATTTAAATTATTATTAACACCTAATACATAACACGATGCACTTATATAGGCGATTCCCTCTCCTACAGCTTTAATATTTCCATTTTTATCAACAGTCGCAACATCTTCATTACTAGAATGCCAATAGATATTATTCTTATATGTTGCATTTGTAGGTAATACTGTAACTTTTAAGTTTGAACTATCCCCTATATAAAGATTTAATGTTGTTTTATTTAATGTTATAGTCATTGCTTTTACGACTGATTTAGAAACAGTGACTTTACATGTTATCTTATCTCCACTTTTTGTTTTTGCAGTTATAGTTGCAATTCCAGCATTTTTAGCAGTCACTTTTCCCTTAGATGAAACAGTCACAACCTTTTTATTAGAGGAAGTCCATGTTAGTTTTTGTAAAGTTCCACCAACTTCTAATGTTTGACTCTTACCTATTTCTAATTTTAATGATTTTTGACTAATATTCATTGTATATTTATCTGATTTACATTGAGGAACACCTTTCGTTCCACAACTCATTCCAAAATAAGCTTTATATAAAGAATCACTAAGCAAGAAAATCCCACCTTGAGAATCAAGAATATACCATTTACCACTTACTTTCACAACATTCCATTGATGACTAGAATTAAATGATTTCTTACTTGCATGAACATTATAACATTTCACCCCAATAGCATCACATAATGCCTTAACCCCTCTTGCATATCCAGAACATTGTCCTTCTCCATAAACCAACGCTCCCCATGCCGTATTGGCATTATTCTTTTTCCATGATGAAGCATATTTTACATTTTCCATCATGTAACCATAAATAGTCGCAACTTTCTCTAATTCAGACATTTTCTTAGTAATAAAATTATCTTTAAATCCTTGAGCAATTTGTTTCACTTGTTTTAATTGTTTTGATGAAAGTTTCGAACCATAAACAGTTCCTTTTTTATAATTCCCTTTCACAGTTAACTTATGAGAAACCTTATATGAATAACCTTGACTCTTTATCACTTTACCATTAACTTTTTTATAAGGAAAAAGTTTATAATAATGGGTTTTCTTTTCATTGGTCTTTAAAGTTATACTTTCAGAACTTTTCTTTAAGCTCTTGATTTTCTTCCAACTCTTACCTTTCTTTTCATATAAATAATATCCATCAGCACCACTTGTTTTTTGCCATCTTAATTTCAATTTATTCTTTGATGAATAATAAGCACCATAAATAGATGAAGCAAACAAATGAGTTTTACTAGATACTACATTGGAATAAAGTTTCACTGTTTGATATTTTCCATCTATTTTTTTCCTTAGAGGAGCTTATATATCTCACCTTATAATAATATTTCTTTTCTAAAACAGGACTCTTATCAATAAAATAACATTTTAAATAACCATTATTTAACTTAACAACTTCATCACCCCAACCTATTCTATAAAATTCACACTTTTTCTTATCTATTTGAGTTGTATAAGGAAGATTAATTGATGATGAAGAAAAAACATCATAAGATTCACTCTGCCAACTATGTGCACCTGAAAAAGTGATACTATCTAAAAGTGTATATTTTCCATTTTTACTTGTAGAACGATATAATTCTAATTTTTCACAATCATTTTCTCTAGCTATCTCAAATCCAATTTTGATTTTGTTGTAAGCTAAAACTTCACTATAAGTATTTTTTATACCATACACATTATTATTATATTGTTTTGTAATAGCTTTAACTGTATCAAAGTTTCCTCGAACAATTGATATTATCATGAAAATCATTAATGATATTATAAGTGTTTTGTATATTTTTTTCATGTTTTCCCTTCTCTTTTATAAACAAATTATATCACAAGTCATATATTTATTTATATAAAAAACACTCAATGAGTGTTACAGATTGTTGACAAATTACATGAAAATATCAAATTCAAGTATAAAAAATTGATAT
>CAJTTM010000071.1 GCA_910579135.1 uncultured Erysipelotrichales bacterium
GTTTGCATACTTGGAAAGAAGTCATCCACGACTATAGAAATAATATCATATATTCCTCTTTTTGAAAACAAAAAACTGTTGACTTTCTATTTTGTCAACAGTCTGAAATGAGGCAATGCCTCATTTTTTAGTTAACTTCTAAAGAATATAAATTTCCTAATTCAATAAAATAAAGAAGTAATAGATATTGATTATTTTTTCTTATCACCTTATAACAATATTGATCATTAAAATTTGGAAGATATTGTTTATCAATATCTAGTTGTTTTATATTTTTGATGAAAAAAATTTCTATTGTTTGATCTTGTTTATATTGGAATGAAGAAAAGTATCTTGCTTCATAGTCTTTATTGATTTTTAAAATTTTATATTTTATCTTTTTATTATTTTGTTTATATATTTGATATTCTGATGGAGGTATTTGAACATTCCACTTTGTTGTCTGATCAATTTGTAAATGAAATAAAAGTATAAATAAGATACATACTGTCATAATAATAAATAGTATTCGTTTCATATAGACCTCCTTGAATAGAATATGCTATTCTACGACATCTACGAGAAAATGGTTAATTTTATTCATTTGGTCTAATTTAAATTGAAAAGATGAATGAACATAAGTATTTAAAGTAATATTTACATTAGAATGCCCTAATATTTCACTTAATGATTTTATATCCATACCTTTCTCTACACAATTTGTTGCGAATGTATGTCTTAACATATGAAAATGAATATGATTATCTAAATAACATTGCTTTAATAATCTTTTTAATTGATTTTGTATTTTCTTAGGATCAATGATTTGATCTTTATTGTTAAGAACATATCGATTATCTATTTTGTTAGGTCTTAATCCTTTTAAGTATTCAAATAAATCTTTACAAATAGGAATCATTCGATGAGAAGATTGTGTTTTAGTATCTCCAATTAATAATTCAGTCTTCTTTTTATCACAACTTTTAATTCTTTGTACAGTTCTACAAACAATAATTGTTTTCCTTTTTAAATCAATGTCTTGCCATCTCAAAGCACAAATTTCACCTATTCTTAATCCAGCATATAAACCCAAAAAAATAGCTGGAGCTATTTCTTTTGAAGAGTTTATAGCAATTTCTTCTAAAGTCTTTTGTTGAACCTTGGTTAATGTTTTGACATTTTTCTTTTCGTTAGGAAGTATCACCTTATAATATTTTAAAGAAATATTATATTTCCTGCTTCCATATTCTAATATGGCTTGTAATAAATAATAACATGTTTTAATAACGCTTAATGAAAGAGTCTGTTTTTTATCATAAAGAAATTGACTCACTAATGTATCATCTATTTCATTAATACACCTATTAGAAAATACTGGTAAAATATGATGATTTAATAAATTTTCATATTTCACAAGTGTTGACCTTTTAACATTCAAACTCTTATATATTAACCATTCTTTCTCAATTTCCTGAAAAATTTTCAATTTATCATCTCCCTTCATATAAAAACAATACTCAAAAAATAAAGATTATAAAGACCTTTAATTTTCACATCAAAAATGTTAAAATAAAAATGTCGTAGAATAGCATATTCTATCCATCCTAAAGTAAAAACCAACTCTAAAAAAGTTGGTTTTTTTTAAAAAACATCCACACTTTGTGAATGTATTATATATTTCTTTTACAAACTAATGTATGTATAGGTGCTTGAATATAAGATGAAATCACTTGACATTTAACCATTAATAAAAAATAGATATTTTTATTTTCATCGCTTAAACTTTCATAATTTCCAGAACCTTTTGAAATAATAACATCAGCTTGTTGATAAACATCATAAAATTCTTTTGATACCCGATGAAGAATTGTTCCTAAAGAATAATCTCCATTACTTATGATCTTTGTATATTCATCCATTCCTATCTGATAAGCATCTTCTTTAATAGAATCATTGACTACAGGTACTCCTCTTACTCCAAAATATATTTGAACATGAGGATTGATATGATTTAGTCAAGTCGACAAATGAAATAATTAAAAGTTTATATTTCCAC
>CAJTTM010000072.1 GCA_910579135.1 uncultured Erysipelotrichales bacterium
TGATTTTACAGGAGAACGCCATATATTTCACTACACGTTCTTATTTGACGCTTACTATGTATGGGTTTTGGGCAATAAAAAAACCGACTGATTCTCGTTTTGAAAATCAATCGGCTATGTATTTTCCATTTTTAAAACAACAGTTAATTTACTAACTATTCCCCTGCTTCTAATATATCAAATAGATAGTATGTGGATATTAGCCTTAAATTCTCCCCTATTTCTTTAAACCTTTGGACAAAATTCTCTAAATCCACTACCACATTATCAAATTCAGTTATATAGAAATGTGGCATATATTTCTGGTCAAAAGGATACCTTGAAAAATCCATGTTATCCTTTTTTCTTTTCCCATTCTGTGTTGCAATTTTTTCAAATAGTTCATCTACATATAATTTTGTTCCATTTATCATATTTTCAAATTGTTTTCTTTTCTCTTTATCTGTTTCAAACTCCTTTACTCTTTTTATCACCGTCTGTAATATTTGTTGAATATCATGCTGCCCTTCTATTTTTTGTTGATTATCTAACAATATATTCAATGTCCAAACAGTGGCTTTAAGATACAACTCAATGGCATGATTAGCATTAAATATAATTGGATAAATAAGGCTATCTGCTTTTTTATCCGAATTATCAATCAATGCTGCTTCTACAAGCATTATTGCAGAATTCATGAAACCATCTGCAATAACTATCATATTATAAATATGGTCATGATGACTTGTCCTCCAGTTCATATATGCTGTCTTATTAACATCTGAATTGTAGCTAAATATATCTTTCATTTGATTTCTCCCTTTAATCCTACTCAAAAGTGTTAATTTTTTTATGATGATAAATATTCGTCAACAATATGGTAAACAAAATCTAATACCTCATATATGTGATTGATTCCATCTTTTAAAATCGTATAATCAATGGAATGCCCACAAGTAAAATATAGGCTATCATCCATCCTAATCAAATAACGCCAAACTTCTGCATTTTGATCCACTTGTCGTACATTATTCTTAATTTCATCTCTCTTTTGATTGGCTTCTTGTAGTTCCTGCAACATCTTCCTTATCTCTTGCAAATTTATCCCGTTAAGAGAATATTTAAAGAAATTTTCCTTATACATTTTTACTTGATTTATAAAATCTTCTGAACATATCATATCATCAATAATCTCTTTTTTCACACAATCCCATAAATCTAATAAGCTATGTCCACCTTTAGGCATAGTTCCTCTAGCTCTCATATAAATATGCTTTAATGAGATTTCCAAAGAATGCCGATAAGAAAATAATATCGGAAATATAAACGTGTCAAGTATTTTAGGATTATTTCCGTTATCCAATGCTATTCCAACTAATTCATCAGCACTATTTTTATATCCTTCTCTTAGCCCATATAATGCCTGGTCTTTATCCTGCCATCCGAAGTGAGCAGATTGTTCCATAAGACCTGTATCTTTAAATATCTTCAATAAAATTCCCTCCGCACTAATGATAAATTTGGTCTTAACGTCTTACTTCTTACAGTAGCATTATAATCCTATTTCACACTTTCTATCGTAAGCGTCAAATAAGATAGTGGATAGAAAAATAACCACCACCCCTCTATACT